>NZ_CP012676.1:4420000-4722500 GCF_001294575.1 Pseudomonas versuta | reverse complement strand
CCCGGCGGTACTTCCGGCATTGAACTGGCCCGCCGTCTCAAGCGCGAAGAGCTGACCGGTGACATCCCGATCATCATGCTTACGGCCAAAGGCGAAGAGGACAACAAAATCCAGGGCCTGGAAGTCGGCGCTGACGATTACATCACCAAGCCATTTTCACCCCGTGAACTGGTGGCCCGCCTCAAAGCCGTACTGCGCCGTGCCGGACCTGCCGACAGTGAGTCACCGATTGAAATTGGCGGCTTGCTGCTCGACCCCATCAGCCACCGCGTAACCATCGACGGCACCCCGGCAGAAATGGGCCCTACCGAATACCGCCTGTTGCAGTTCTTCATGACCCATCAGGAACGTGCCTACACCCGCGGCCAATTGCTCGATCAGGTGTGGGGCGGCAACGTGTATGTGGAAGAGCGCACCGTGGACGTTCACATTCGCCGGCTGCGCAAAGCCCTCGGCGAGGCTTACGAAAATCTGGTACAAACCGTGCGCGGCACCGGCTACCGGTTTTCGACCAAAGCTTAAAAGCAGCAGCACGTTCTCACCTGCAACCTGAAGGTCCGGAGCTGTCTGGCTCCTGGCTTGACGCTTGTAACTTGAGGCTTGCAGCTCACAACTGGACTTGTGATCTTGAATCAAAATTGGCATGGCACTCTGATTCGTCATTTGCTGCTTCTGGTCACCGGCTGCCTGCTGGTCGGGCTGATCAGTGGTTATTACGGCTGGAGCATGGCAATCGGCCTGGCGTTCTATCTGGGCTGGACCCTCAAGCAGTTGCTGCGTCTGCACGAATGGTTGCGCCAGCACAAACCCGAAGAGGCACCACCCGACGGCTATGGCTTATGGGGCGATGTGTTTGACAGCATTTACCACCTGCAACGTCGCGACCAGCGGGCACGCGGGCGTCTGCAGGCAGTTATCGATCGCGTGCAAGAGTCTACGGCGGCCCTCAAGGACGCTGTGATCATGCTCGACAGCGAAGGCAACCTGGAGTGGTGGAACCGCGCCGCAGAGACCTTGCTGGGCCTTAAAACGCCTCAGGACGGCGGCCAGCCGGTCAGCAACCTGGTGCGCCACCCGCGCTTCAAGGAATATTTCGAGCAGGGCAACTACGCCGAGCCGCTGGATATCCCCTCGCCGATCAACGATCACCTGCGCATCCAGCTCTACATCACCCGCTATGGCAACAATGAACATCTGATGCTGGTGCGCGATGTCACCCGGCTGCACCAGCTCGAACAAATGCGCAAAGACTTTATTGCCAACGTCTCCCATGAACTGCGCACCCCGTTAACGGTGATCTGCGGCTACCTGGAAACCTTGCTCGATAATGTCGATGAGGTGAACCCGCGCTGGAAGCGGCCGCTTTCGCAAATGCAGCAACAGGGCGAGCGCATGCAGACCTTGCTCAATGACCTGCTGTTGCTGGCCAAGCTGGAAGCCACGGATTACCCCTCGGACAACCAGCCGGTGGCCATCGATACCCTGCTGCGCTCGATCAAGGGCGATGCCCAGGCGTTGTCCGGGCAACGCAACCAGACCATCAGCCTGGAAATCGAGGCCGATGCGGCGCTCAAGGGCAGCGAAGCCGAGCTGCGCAGCGCGTTTTCCAATCTGATATTCAACGCCGTCAAATACACCCCCGATGGCGGCAGTGTGCGGATCCGCTGGTGGGCCGACGCTGCGGGCGCGCACCTTAGCGTGCAGGACTCGGGCGTGGGCATCGACAACAAACACCTGCCGCGCCTGACCGAACGCTTCTACCGCGTGGACTCCAGCCGCAACGCCAGCACCGGCGGCACCGGTCTGGGGCTGGCCATCGTCAAGCATGTACTGCTACGCCATCGCGCACGCCTGGAAATCAGCAGCGTGCTGGGCCATGGCAGTACTTTCACCTGCCATTTCGCCCCGGCACAGGTGTCAAAACCCGGCCTGTCTACAACGACCGACTAGCCGCCATGGCCTTTACCCACTAGGCAAGGGCCTTCTCAGCCGCTACATTGCTCGGCGTCAGCCTGCCTGTCAGGCGCGAACTTCTCCCATTTTTTGAAACAACGGAACCATTAAAACTCCATCATGGACCCTTCCCCTGGCTTGACCCTCGCCACACTCTTCGCCGACTTCGGCATGATTCTTTTTGCACTGATCCTGGTTTTGCTCAACGGCTTCTTCGTTGCGGCGGAATTTGCCATGGTCAAACTGCGCTCGACCCGGGTCGAGGCCATCGCAGACGTGAACGGCTGGCGCGGACAAATCCTGCGCACCGTCCACAACCAGCTCGACGCTTACCTTTCGGCCTGCCAGCTGGGTATCACCCTGGCGTCGCTGGGGCTGGGCTGGGTCGGCGAACCGGCGTTCGCCCACATCCTGGAGCCGGTACTGGGCGCCATGGGCGTCGAGTCGCCCGAAGTGATCAAGGGCGTGTCGTTCTTTGCCGCCTTCTTCATCATTTCCTACCTGCACATTGTGGTCGGCGAACTGGCTCCAAAATCGTGGGCCATACGAAAACCCGAAGCGCTGTCGCTGTGGACGGCCGTGCCGCTGTACCTGTTTTACTGGGCCATGTACCCGGCGATCTACCTGCTCAACGCCAGCGCCAATGCCATTTTGCGGATTGCCGGCCAAGGTGAACCCGGCGCTCATCACGATCACGCCTACAGCCGTGAAGAACTCAAACTGATCCTGCACTCCAGCCGCGGTCAGGACCCGAGCGACCAGGGCATGCGTGTACTGGCTTCGGCTGTCGAGATGGGCGAGCTGGAGGTGGTCGACTGGGCCAACTCGCGCGAAGACCTGGTGACGCTGGACTCCAAGGCCCCGCTGAAGGAGATCCTGGCGCTGTTCCGTCGCCACAAATTCAGCCGCTACCCGGTCTACGACGCCGAGAGCAATACGTTCCTGGGGCTGCTGCATATCAAGGACCTGCTGCTGGAGCTGGCCGACCTTGAGCACTTGCCCGAAACCTTCAACCTGGAAGAACTGACCCGGCCGTTGGAGCGTGTATCGCGCCACATGCCGCTGTCGCAGCTGCTGGAGCGGTTCCGCAAGGGCGGCGCGCACTTTGCCCTGGTGGAAGAAGCGGACGGCAAGGTGGTGGGCTACCTGACCATGGAAGACGTGCTGGAAGTGCTGGTTGGCGATATCCAGGACGAACACCGCAAGGCCGAGCGCGGCATTCTGTCGTACCAGCCCGGCAAACTGCTGGTGCGCGGCGACACGCCACTGTTCAAGATCGAGCGCCTGCTGGGTGTTGACCTTGACCACATCGAAGCCGAGACCATCGCCGGCCTGATCTACGACACCCTCAAGCGGGTGCCGGAAGAAGAAGAGAAGCTGGAAGTTGAAGGCCTGCGCATCATCATCAAAAAGATGAAAGGCCCAAAAATCGTCCTGGCCAAAGTCCTCAAGCTGGATTGATACCTGCAACACCTCTCCCTGTAGGAGCGAGCTTTGAGAGCTCGCTCCTACAGGATCAGGTCCCCGCCACAGAATATTCCCCCGGCGACAGCTGGCTGAAAGAATTCCCCTCTAGCATCCCGTCACCCCCGGCAATAGACCGGCCGGCCTGACCAGCCCCCCAATGGCTGTCAGCGCCCACTAAACAACAATAACAACGGTGACTTTTATGCTGACCTTCCTTGGCTTTGCCATGGTCATTACATTCATGTACCTGATCATGACCAAGCGCCTGTCTGCGCTGATTGCCCTGATCCTGGTACCCATCCTGTTCGCTGTATTTGGCGGCTTTGCACCGAAGATCGGCCCAATGATGCTCGAAGGCATCACCAAACTCGCCCCCACCGGGGTGATGCTGATGTTTGCCATCCTCTACTTTGCCCTGATGATCGACTCCGGGCTGTTTGACCCGGCCGTACGCAAGATCCTCAAGCTGGTCAAAGGCGACCCGCTGAAGATCTCTGTAGGCACCGCGGTGCTGGCCCTGGTGGTCTCACTGGATGGCGACGGCGCAACCACCTACATGATTTGCGTTGCCGCCATGCTGCCGCTCTACAAGCGTATTGGCATGAGCCCGCGGATCATGGCCGGCCTGATCATTCTGGCCGGTGGCGTGATGAACATGACCCCCTGGGGCGGCCCCACTGCCCGTGCCGCCAGCGCCTTGCATGTCGACCCTTCGGACATCTTCGTACCCATGATCCCGGCGATGCTGGCAGGCTGCGCAGCCATCCTGGCGATTGCCTGGTTCTATGGCCTGCGTGAGCGGGCACGCCTGGGCGAGTTGCACCTGCAAGGCGACGAAATTGATCACAGCGAAATCAGCGTTTCGCAGTTCCCGGACGCCCGCCGGCCAAAACTGATCTGGTTCAACGGGGCATTGACCCTGCTGTTGATGGTCGCCCTGATCGGCGGATTGCTGCCTTTGCCAGTACTGTTCATGGTCGCGTTCAGCATCGCGATGATCGTCAACTACCCATGCCTGCAACAGCAAAAGGATCGCGTCGCGGCCCATGCCGGCAGCGTACTGGCGGTGGTCGGGCTGATTTTTGCCGCGGGTATTTTCACCGGCATCCTGTCGGGCACCGGCATGGTCGATGCCATGTCCAAAAGCCTGCTGGCCGTGATCCCGCCGGCACTCGGGCCTTATCTGGCAGTGATTACTGCACTGGTGAGCATGCCGTTCACCTTCTTCATGTCCAACGATGCGTTCTACTACGGCGTCTTGCCGGTGCTGGCCGAAGCCGCCAGCCACTACGGGATTACGGCCGCCGAAATGGCCCGCGCCTCGATCGTTGGCCAGCCGGTTCACTTGCTCAGCCCGCTGGTGCCCTCCACCTACCTGCTGGTAGCACTGGCCGGTATCGAATTCGGTGACCACCAGCGCTTCACCCTCAAATGGGCGGTGCTGGTATGCCTGTGCATCATGCTGGCGGCACTGCTGCTGGGCACATTCCCGCTGTACAGCAGCCTCTGACCGTGGGCGAACTGGCTAGCCAGCGATAGATTCATCCCGGTTTATCCACAAGACCGAAGTGATGCCATCGCTGGCCAACCAGCTCCTACAGGTGCCTGGACTGTGCAAATGTTGCAGAAATGTTTCAAGACCTCGCGAGCTATGCGATGCTGGCGCTCAGCTCAATTGCCGACTACAGCTTAAGAAACGTCTGTAGGAATGGTCCGCAGCTATTTGATCCTTCGGTACATCCTTTACAGGGAGCCAGCATGCTGACCCTGCTTAATCTGCTTTCCGCCGTGACCTTGTTGATTTGGGGCACGCATATCGTGCGAACCGGCATCTTGCGGGTCTACGGCACAAACCTGCGTCATGTCATCGGGCAAAACGTGTCCAAGCGCATGCTGGCCTTTGTCGCCGGTATTGTGGTCACGGCCATGGTGCAGAGCAGTAACGCCACCGCAATGCTGGTCACTTCATTTGTCGGCCAGGGGTTGATGACGCTCACGCCTGCACTGGCAACCATGCTCGGCGCCGATGTCGGTACGGCCTTGATGGCGCGGGTGCTGACCTTCGACCTGTCATGGCTCTCGCCGCTGCTGATTTTTCTGGGTGTGATCTTCTTTCTTTCGCGCAAGCAAACCCGTGCCGGACAACTGGGCCGCGTCGGGATTGGCCTGGGCCTGATTATTCTGGCCCTGCAACTGATCGTCGAAGCCGCCGGCCCCATCACCCATGCCCAGGGCGTAAAGGTAATTTTTGCCTCGCTGACCGGCGACCTGCTGCTCGATGCCCTGGTGGGTGCGCTGTTCGCGATGGTGTCCTACTCCAGCCTGGCCGCCGTGCTGCTGACCGCAACCCTGGCCGGTGCCGGGGTTATCAGTCTGCACGTCGCCATTGGCCTGGTGATCGGCGCCAATATCGGCAGCGGCGTGCTGGCGCTCATCAGTACCAACATGCAGAACACCTCCGGGCGTCAGGTGGCGCTGGGCAGCCTGCTGTACAAGTTGATCGGACTGCTGCTGATCATGCCCGTGCTCGATCCGCTCGTGGCCTGGATGGACAGCCTCAACTACAGCGCACAGGAACTGGTCATCGGTTTTCACTTGCTCTACAACACCGTGCGCTGCTTCTTGATGTTGCCGACCGTAGGCCTGATGGCGCGGCTTTGCGCCTGGCTACTGCCTGAACGCGAGCAAGCCAGCGGCGTGATCAAGCCGCGCCATCTCGATCCCGCTGCGCTCGACACACCGAGCCTGGCACTGACCAACGCCGTGCGCGAAACCCTGCGTATTGGCGACCTGATCGACACCATGCTGGTCAACATGCTCGACGTTCTGCGCGGCAAGCAAACGGCCGTCACCCAGCAGATGCGCACCCTGAGTGATGAGGTCGAAGTGCTGTACAGCGCGGTCAAACTCTACCTGGCACAAATGCCACGCGAAGACTTGAGCGAGCAGGACAGTCGCCGCTGGGCAGAAATTATCGAGCTGGCCATCAACCTCAAACTCGCCAGCGACCTGATCGAACGCATGCTGCGTAAAGTCCAGCTGCAGAAAACCTCCCAGCGCCGCTCGTTTTCAGAGATGGGCCTGGAAGAACTGGTGGGCCTGCAAACCCAGCTGATCGAAAATCTGCGTCTGGGGCTGACCGTGTTCCTCAATGGCGACCCGCAAAGTGCACGGCAACTGCTTCGCGAAAAACGTCGCTTCCGCGCCCAGGAACGGCGCCTGGCCCACGCCCACGTCAACCGTCTGCAACGCAAAATCACTCAAAGCATCGAAACCAGTTCAGTGCATCTGGAGCTGATCGCAGATATGAAACGCCTCAACTCACTGTTTTGCGGCAGCGCCTATGCGGTGCTGGAAACAGCCGATATCGGTGCGCTGCAACTGAATGACGCGGACGACACCAACCATTCGCCTTGAACGTTGCGCGCAGGGATGTTGTCAGTCTTTAAGCAGCGACTAACCTGCATCGACTGCTTCACCACCCCAACAAGGATTCAGGGATTTTTTATGCGTTGCCTGCTGCTCATCTTTCTGCTGCTGGGCACTGCCCCAAGCTTTGCCCTCGATCGTTACAGCGTGGAGGGCTACCAGCTGCCCAACGGCCTGCAACTGATCCTCAAACCCGGTAGCGAACGCGGACATGTGGCCATCAGGCTAGTGGTGGGCGTGGGCCTGGACGACTTCAGTTGCGCCGATCAACAACTGCCGCACCTGCTGGAGCACTTGTTGTTCAGCGGCGTCGACGACACCGGTGAAGGCGGCCTGGAGCAGCGCATGCAAGCGCTGGGGGGCGAATGGAACGCCTTCACCAGCCATGCCGACACCACATTCGTGATCGAAGCCCCGGCCAAAAACCAGCGCAAGGTTCTCGATCTGCTGTTGAGCCTGCTGACCCAGACGCAACTCACCGAGCAGCGTATCAATGTGGCCAAACAAGTGGTCGAGCGCGAAGACGGCGGCCACTACTCGCACTTGCAGCGCTGGCTGGACCGTCAGGACCTGGGGCACAGCGCCAGCAATCAACTGGCGGTTGAGCTGGGCCTCAAATGCACCGAACGTGCGCAAGTAGAGAACCTGACGCGCCAGCAACTCGAAACCGTGCGCCAGAACTGGTACGCCCCCAACAACATGACCCTGATCATCGTCGGCGATCTTGACCGCCTGCTCCCGGCCTATCTGGAGCGCACCTACGGTTCACTGAAACCGGTAGAGCCTAGTGAACACAAGCCTCTGGCAGCGATTGAGGCCAGGGCAGAGCCCGAACGCGAACTGCTACGCGGCGTGGTCGGCGACACGGTGCAACTGCACTGGCTGTTGCCGGAGCCGGTCATTGAAGACCAAAGCGATGAGACCTGGGATTTGCTCAGGGACTATCTGGAGTGGGCGCTGTACAGCGAGCTGCGGCTCAAGCACGGCTGGTCTTACGGGCCGTGGGCAGAGCGCGAAGTGTTCGGCGGCGTAGGCTTTTTAAGTCTCAACGCCGATCTGGAACGCAACGATGTGCCGCAAGCACGCCAGGTTGTAGAGCAACTGAAGGCCCGGCTGCTCAAAGAAGGACTGGACCCGCAGGTCTTCGCTCGACTCAAGAATGCAGCAATTGCCCGTCAGGCATGGGCCGTCCAGGGCAACAGTGCACTGGCCGATTATTACTGGGCTTCGCTGGGTGACTACGACAACGGTCACTTTGCCGACCCGGCCAAACGGCTCCAGGCCATCAGCCTCAAACAGGCCAATGCAGCCATGCGTGAGCTGTTTGCCGAACCGGGGTATGTGCGTATCGAAAAAGCACTGTTCAGCTACAACAGCTTGAGCCTAGTGATCCTTGGCGCACTGGCATTGCTGATCATCATCGGGGTGGGCTGGCGCGCCTGGCGTCATCGTCGGCGTTAAGCCGCAATTGTCCGTATCCGAAACGCTTTGATACCGTAAAATCATTGCCCATTCGCGGCTGCTCAATTCAGCCGCCAGCGTGCGGAGTATTCATCGTGAGTGATCGTTCCAATCCTTGGCAATTGCAAACCATCGTCTGCCAGCTACGAACGGCACGAAACCAGTGGCGCACACAAAACGGGCGCGTCAGTGGTGAACAGGGAGGCCGCGAGCTACCGTCGCGTGCCGCGATGGCCGATATTCTTGAAGCCCTGTGCGGTGCTTTGTTTCCGATGCGTCTGGGACCGGTGGACCTGCGCGAAGAAAGTGAAGACTTCTACGTCGGCCACACGCTGGATGTGGCACTCAACGCGTTGTTGACTCAGGCCCGGCTGGAACTGCGTTACGCAGCGCGCCAGGGCGGCCTGCCCGATGAGCGTGTGGATGCAAGCGCAACACTGCTGATTCAGGACTTTGCCCTGGCCCTGCCCGGGCTGCGCAGCATTCTGGACACTGACGTTCTGGCCGCTTACCACGGCGATCCGGCAGCGCGCAGTGTGGATGAAGTGCTGCTGTGCTACCCGGGGATTCTGGCGGTGATTCATCACCGGCTGGCCCATCACCTGTACCGCGCAGGCTTGCCCTTGCTGGCACGGATCAGCGCAGAAATTGCCCACTCTTCCACCGGCATCGACATTCACCCGGGCGCGCAGATTGGCCGCAGCTTCTTTATCGATCACGGAACAGGCGTTGTGATCGGAGAAACCGCGATCATCGGCGAACGTGTGAGGATTTATCAGGCGGTGACCCTGGGTGCCAAGCGTTTCCCGGCAGACGAATCAGGCCAGCTGCAAAAAGGCCATCCACGTCATCCAATCGTTGAAGATGACGTAGTGATCTATGCGGGCGCGACGATTTTGGGGCGTATCACCATTGGCCAGGGCTCAACCATTGGCGGCAATGTGTGGCTGACCCGCAGCGTACCGGCAGGCAGCAACCTGACCCAGGCCAACCTGCTGCACGATGACGGCACACAGAAGTAAAACCTGAGGGCCCCACCTCGGACATCACCAACACCGAGCACTCTGCATCGCTGGCAAGCCAGCTCCCACAGGGTCTGCAAGCAACACCGCGCACTCTGTAGGAGCGAGCTTGCTCGCGAGCAATCGAGCGTTGACCGGCTGCTCCTGCAAGGGCGGGTTAATGACGTGCCTTGCGCACACCTTCGGCCAGTGCCGCGCACAGACTCAACACGCCATCGACCGCTTGTTCCGGGGTTGCGGCGTTTTCGATTTTGTCGATCAGGGCCGAGCCCACCACCACGCCATCGGCCAGGCGGGCAATCGCTGCCGCTTGCTCCGGGGTGCGGATACCGAAGCCCACGCTGATCGGCAAATCGGTATGCCGACGCAGACGCTCAATCGCCTCGCGCACCTGTTCGGTGGTTGCCGAACCGGCACCGGTCACGCCCGCCACGGACACGTAGTACACAAAGCCCGAGCTGCCGGTCAGCACTTTAGGCAGGCGCACATCGTCGGTGGTCGGGGTGGTCAGACGGATAAAGTCCAGGCCTGCAGCCTGTGCCGGGTCGCACAGTTCAGAGTTGTGCTCGGGTGGCATGTCGACCACGATCAGGCCGTCGACGCCCGCCGCTTTGGCTTCGGCGATAAACCGCGGTACGCCATAGTGGTGAATCGGGTTGAAGTAACCCATCAGCACCAGCGGGGTGTCGCTGTTGCCTTCACGGAATTCGCGAACCATTTGCAGGGTATTCGCCAGATTTTGCCTGGCCGCCAGCGCACGGATATTGGCCAGTTGAATCGCCGGACCATCCGCCATCGGGTCAGTGAACGGCATACCCAGCTCGATCACATCAGCGCCCGCAGCAGGCAAGCCTTTGAGGATCGCCAGCGAGGTGTCGTAATCCGGATCGCCGGCAGTGACGAAGGTCACCAGGGCAGCGCGGTTTTGTTCCTTGAGTTCAGCAAAACGCGTTTGCAGGCGGCTCATCAGTGTTTCTCCTGCTGGGACTGTTCCATGTGGTGCATCACGGTTTGCATATCTTTGTCGCCCCGGCCGGACAGGTTGACCACCATTAGGTGATCGGCGGGCAGGGTTGGCGCACGCTTGAACACTTCGGCCAGCGCGTGGGCGCTTTCCAGTGCCGGAATAATGCCTTCAAGACGGCAGCACTTGTGGAACGCATCGAGGGCTTCTTCGTCAGTCACCGAGGTGTATTCGACGCGGCCGATATCATGCAACCACGCGTGCTCAGGGCCGATACCCGGGTAGTCCAGGCCGGCGGAAATCGAGTGTGCGTCGATGATCTGGCCATCGTCATCCTGCAGCAGGAAGGTACGGTTGCCGTGCAATACGCCCGGCTCGCCGCCGTTGAGGCTGGCTGCGTGCTTGCCGGTTTCGATGCCGTAACCCGCCGCTTCAACGCCGATGATTTCGACGCTGGTGTCATCCAGAAACGGATGGAACAGGCCCATCGCGTTGGAACCACCGCCAATGCACGCCACCAGGCTGTCGGGCAGACGACCTTCCTGATCCAGCATCTGGTCACGGGTTTCCTTGCCGATCACGGCCTGGAAGTCGCGCACCATGGCCGGATACGGATGCGGCCCCGCCACGGTACCGATCAGATAGAAGGTGTCATCGACGTTCGTCACCCAGTCGCGCAACGCTTCGTTCATCGCGTCCTTGAGGGTGCCGGTGCCTGCCACGACCGGGATCACTTCAGCACCCAGCAACTTCATGCGGAACACGTTGGCCTGCTGGCGCTCGATGTCAGTGGTGCCCATGTAGATAACGCACTGCAGGCCAAAGCGGGCTGCCACGGTGGCAGTGGCCACCCCGTGCATGCCGGCGCCGGTCTCGGCGATGATGCGTTTTTTGCCCATGCGCCGCGCCAGCAGGATCTGGCCAATGCAGTTGTTGATCTTGTGCGCACCGGTGTGGTTCAGCTCTTCGCGCTTGAGGTAGATTTTGGCGCC
The DNA here is from genome assembly GCF_001294575.1 of Pseudomonas versuta. Taxonomy (NCBI): domain Bacteria; kingdom Pseudomonadati; phylum Pseudomonadota; class Gammaproteobacteria; order Pseudomonadales; family Pseudomonadaceae; genus Pseudomonas; species Pseudomonas versuta. The sequence goes on along the minus strand of NZ_CP012676.1, from coordinate 4,711,212 downwards.
GCCACAGAACTCGGTCAGACGCTCGGCGTAGTACAGCGGGCTTGGACGACCGACGTAATCGCGCTGGAAATAGGCCAGCTCTTTAATGAATTCAGGATCGGTCTTGGCCAGCTCATACTCGCGGTCCAGATCAAGGATCAGCGGCATCAGGGTTTCGGCTACGTAGCGGCCGCCGAATGAGCCGAAAAGGCCATTGGCATCAGGGCCGGTACGCAAAGTGGATTGGGTCATGGGACGCTCCAGATAAAAAGGTACGAAGGTCGATGGACCTGACTTTAACCGCGACAGCCCAGGATGAAAACCGATAAGATCGCCACAACCTGTCAGGAAAACTCACAGATACCATGAGCCGAGACCTCCCGCCCCTGAACGCCTTGCGCGCATTCGAAGCCACAGCCCGGCTGAGCAGCGTTAGCCTGGCCGCCGAACAACTGAACGTCACCCACGGTGCCGTCAGTCGGCAATTGAAAGTGCTCGAAGAACACCTGGGCATCAGCCTGTTCGTCAAGGAAGGCCGTGGTTTGAAGCTCACGGATGCCGGGATGCGCCTGCGTGAAGCCAGCAGCGAAGCCTTCGACCGACTGCGTAATGTGTGCACTGAACTCACGCAAAGCCATATCGACGCGCCGTTTGTACTTGGCTGCTCAGGCAGTTTGCTGGCGCGCTGGTTCATCCCTCGGCTGGGCCGCCTCAATGCCGACCTGCCGGATCTGCGCCTGCACTTGTCGGCCGGCGAAGGCGATCTTGACCCGCGCCGCCCGGGGCTGGATGCCCTGCTGCTGTTTGCCGAGCCACCCTGGCCCGCCGACATGCAGGTGTATGAACTGGCCAGCGAGCGGATCGGACCGGTGATCAGCCCGCGTTACGCCCGTTATGAGCAACTGCGTCAGGCACCCGTCAGCGCCCTGCTGGACGAAGCGTTGTTGCACACCACTTCAAGACCACAGGCATGGCCGAGCTGGGCGCAGCAAAACGCAATCCAGGCAAACGATTTGAAATACGGGCAAGGGTTTGAGCACTTGTACTATTTGCTCGAAGCCGCCGTAGCAGGCCTTGGGGTGGCGATTGCCCCCGAGCCGTTAGTGGCAGAAGACTTGCGGGCCGGACGCCTGGCTGCACCTTGGGGTTTCAAACAAACCCCGGCGCAGCTGGCGTTGTGGTTGCCCAAGCGCGCCGCAGACGGACGCGCCCGGCAACTGGCGCAATGGCTCAAGGCTGAGCTTGCGCGCAGCGCGGATAATTAGTTACCGCGCTTGCACATCAGGAAGGCGGCCAACAGGCCCAGGGCGCCGATAGCAACGCCTGCGGTGGCATAAGGATGCTCTTGTGCATATTCGCGGGTGGCCACTGCGGTTTCGCGGGTTTTGTCTTTAACTTCTTCGTAAGCATCGCTGATCAGATGACGCGAGTGTTTCAGCGCGTTCTCGGCGTTGCCTTTGAGGGCACTCAAGGTTTTTTTGGATTCGTCAGAGGCGTCGTGCTTGAGGCTTTCCAGAGACTTGAGCAGGCTCTCGATCTCAGCTTCCATGCTTTGCAATGAGGCTTTACGTAGGGAATTGCTAGCCATTAGGGCTCTCCTGCATTGATGAGTGAGGTACGTGTTAACTCCGACTCCGGGGTGCACCAAAAGTGCAGTCGGTCTGAACTTTTCCTTTCCAGTGGCCTACAAAGTATTCAGCACAATCGCTGCTAGGCTTTGATCTACGACAAAGGAGAACGTTATGTCTGACCATCACACCTACAAGAAAATTGAACTGGTGGGCTCGTCCCCGAGCAGCATAGAAGACGCCATCAGTAATGCACTGGCAGAGGCCAACAAAAGCATCAAGCACATAGAATGGTTCGAGGTGATCGAGACCCGCGGGCACGTCAAGGACGGCAAGGTGGGGCACTATCAGGTCACCCTCAAGGTCGGCTTCCGGATTGCCAGCAGCTGAGTTGCATCAGCCTTTAGAGTCAGCTGACTGGCCGTTTGCCATAAAGTCCGCTACACCGTCTGGGTGCAACGCAGTAGATGCGCTGCACCCTTTTAGTTTCGACCGGGGAATGTGACCGATGAAAAAGATTTTATTGGCTATAGGTTTGCTGAGCATTGCAGGAACAGCGTTCGCAGCTGGCAAACCTTGTGAAGAGCTGAAAAGCGAAATCGCCGCGAAGATTGAGGCCAATGGCGCTCAGCATTACTCGCTCAAAGTAGTGGAAAAAGGCGCGTCGGCGGACGGAAAAGTAGTGGGTTCCTGCGAAGCGGGCACCAAAGATATCGTCTACAAGCGCGGTTAACCCTGCGCGTACAAAAAAGCCGACCCTGGGCCCAATGCTGTTCACATAAGTAAACACTGCCTTTGTAGGAGCGAGCTTGCCTCGCGACCATCGCGAGACACGCTCGCTCCTACAGTTGAAAAGCAGTCGTTCAAGTGAACAGCCTGGACCCTCAGGTCGGCTTTTTTGTGGGGCTAAAAGCTTGCGAGCAAGCTTGCTCCTGCGGGTCAGTCTTGTTTCATCACCTGCGCCAGCAGTTCATAGGAGCGAATGCGGTCCGCATGCTCATACAGATCACAGGTGAAGATCAGTTCATCCGCCCCGGTTTGCTCCACCAGCACTTCAAGCTTGGCGCGAATTTTCTGCGGGCTGCCAACCATTGCCAGGCCCAGGAAGCTCATCACCGCTTCTTTTTCGTGGGGCAGCCACAGGCCATCCATCGAGTCCACCGGTGCACGCTGCACCAGACTTTGCCCGCGCATCAACGCCAGAATCCGCTGCAGCACTGAAGTGGACAGGTACTCCGCCTGCTCGTCGGTATCGGCCGCCACCAGTGGCACGCCCAGCATCACATAGGGTTTATCGAGGGTCGCTGACGGCTTGAAGTGATTGCGGTAGACACGAATCGCTTCGTGCATCATCCGCGGTGCGAAATGTGAAGCGAAGGCGTAAGGCAAGCCGCGCTCACCCGCCAATTGCGCGCTGAACAGGCTGGAACCGAGCAGCCACACCGGGACATTAGTCCCAGTGCCCGGCATGGCGATCACCCGCTGATCCGGCGTGCGCGGGCCCAGATAGCGCATCAGCTCGGCCACATCTTCAGGGAAATCATCCGCGCTGCCGGAGCGTTCGCGACGCAATGCGCGGGCGGTCATCTGGTCGGAGCCCGGCGCACGGCCCAGGCCCAGATCGATCCGGCCCGGATACAGGCTTTCAAGGGTGCCGAACTGTTCAGCGATGACCAGGGGCGCATGGTTGGGCAACATCACACCGCCAGAACCCACGCGAATGGTCGAGGTGCCACCGGCCAGGTAGCCAATCAACACAGAGGTCGCCGAGCTGGCGATACCGTCCATATTGTGGTGCTCGGCCACCCAGAAACGGTTGTAGCCAAACTTTTCTACGTGCCGTGCCAGATCCAGTGAGTTGTGCAACGACTGGGCCGCGCTGCCATTTTCACGCACAGGCACCAGGTCGAGGGTCGAGAATTTAACATCGGACAATCGTGTCATGAGCCGGCTTCTCCTAAATGGACGCAGGCCATGACGCTCGCCAAAAACCTGCCAGTGTTCTTAGCAATATGGGCATATACCCGAGTTTCAATGGCAAGCCATGAATTGAGCGACTAAAAAAGACGATTGGTCAGTCAGGATGAACTTTGTGAACCCCGCCGCCCTCACACCTCCAGTCAAGGCGTGAAATTTTTCACGCCGTTCTTCAGGAGGCACGCATGACTATTAAAAAAACGGCATCGGCGCATTGGGAAGGCGATGTCAAAACCGGCATCGGCTCCATCTCCACTGAAACCGGGGTGCTGAACAAAGCCCCCTATGGCTTCAAGGCCCGTTTCGAAGGCGGCAAGGGTACCAACCCTGAAGAACTGATTGGCGCGGCCCATGCCGGTTGCTTCTCCATGGCCTTGTCCATGATTCTTGGCGAGGCGGGACTAAAGCCGGACAGCATCGACACCCAGGCCGAAGTCTCACTCGACAAGGTCGAGGGCGGCTACGGGATCACCGCCGTGCATCTGACACTCAAGGCCAAGGTGCCGGGGGCGAGCCAGGCACAATTTGAAGAAGCGACCAAAAAGGCCAAAGAAGGTTGCCCGGTGTCCAAAGTGCTGAATGCCAAAATCACCCTCGATGCCACCCTGGTGAGCTAAACCGACGGGGTAATGACACTCATACGCCCCGGTCGCCATGACCGGGGCTGCGTAGACCTGAACAGTAGGAAGATGGCTGCCACAGATCAGTCAGGCAAGGCGTGAAATGTGATCGTATGATCGTTCGTCGCGTCAGACCATGACTTTGCGTTCTGTCCCAAGGGAGTCTCATCATGAAACGTTTTGCTCTAGCTGTTATCTGCTGCGCCATGGCCACTTCGGCACTGGCCGCGCCAAAACCGTGCGAAGAACTGAAAGCCGAAATCGAAGCCAAGATTCAGGCCAACAATGTGTCGTCCTACACGCTTGAAATCGTGACCAACGAAGAAGTTCACGACCAGAACATGGTGGTGGGGACGTGCGAAAACGGCAGCAAAAAGATCATCTATCAAAAGAACGATGCCTGACCTCAAGGCAGGCAGTTAACCAGCCTCTCCTCTGTCAGCACCTTGCCCTCGGCGTTGTATAGCCGGGCGTAAGCGTTGAAACCCAAGGAGCGCGCTTGCAGCCGGTAACGCTGGCCGGGCTGGAAATTGTCGTAATTGAGGGTGATGTAGCACAAGCGCTCCTGCGGGTCGCTGAACATGCCCATGCCGCCGACAAATACCTCGAAATCAAACCTCACCATCAGTTCATGACTGCCTGGCGTTACTTGAAAGTAGCGGCCGTCGTTCAGGCGCTGATTATCCAGACGCTCGGCCATCACCAGCTTGCCGGTTTGTGTTTCCAGGTCGACCCACGCCTTGGTGGGGTCTGCGGCTGGCAATGGCGTGCTGGCACAGGCACACAGCAGACAGGCGATGGGCAATAACAAATACGTGCGCATGGCGATTTCCACCTGGGATCAAAGTATGAGCATAGCCTGAAGACAGGCTACCCCCATGAAGGAGCAGCTGGTCGACGCTCGATTGCTCGCTCCTGCAGGGGCTAGCGATTAGTCTTGCGCCATTCCCCCACTGGACCGTCCCATGTCGCCGCTCACTCGCTGCCTCTTCGCCATTGTCCTGGTGCCCCTGCTCAATGGCTGCTCCAGTGCCGCTTATTACTCGCAACTGGCTGACGGCCAGTGGCAAATATTAAAAGCCCGCACACCGGTAGCCACGGTGATTGCCGACCCGCAACAACCGCCGGCATTGCGTGAACACCTGGCAAAAGCCCAGGCCGCGAGAACCTTCGCCAGCCAGCACCTGCACCTGCCGGACAACCAAAGCTATCGCCTCTACGTCGATCTGAAACGGCCCTACGTGGTGTGGAATGTGTTTGCCACTGCAGAATTTTCCCTGAGCCCCGTCACCCATTGCTTCCCGATTGCCGGGTGCGTGGCCTACAGGGGTTACTACTCGAAAGGGGCCGCACGCGGCGAGGCGGCCCTGCAGCGCCAGCAAGGCAAAGACGTGTTTATCAGTGGCGTCGAAGCCTATTCAACCCTTGGCTGGTTTGATGATCCGATCCTCAACAGCATGCTTAATTGGGGGGATGAGCGACTGGCCACCCTGATTTTTCATGAGCTGGCCCATCAGCGGTTTTACGTACAGGACGACACCGAGTTCAATGAGTCTTTCGCCAGCTTTGTCGAACAGCAAGGTACTCGCCAATGGCGCATGCACCAGGTTTTGCCGCCCTCCAGCAGCGCGGAGCTGGAGCAACGCGATCAATTCATAGCGCTGGTGCTCGACACCCGACAACGTCTGCAACAGCTGTATGCCCAGCCTTTGCCTGCGCCTGAAATGCGCCAGCGTAAAACAGCCGAGTTTGAACGACTGCGCAGGGAGTACCGTCAGTTACGCGACCGGCAATGGGCCGGCAATAACCGTTATGACCCGTGGGTAAATTCGCCGATGAATAACGCCAAGCTGCTGCCATTTGGTCTGTACGACCAATGGGTGCCCGCCTTTACCGCCCTGTTCAAACAGTCGGGAGGTGATTGGCAGGTGTTTTATGCCGAGGTAGAAAAACTGGGGAAATTGCCACTGCCACAGCGCCGGGCGGCCTTGCAGCAGTGGGCGACCAGGGCTCAGGCGGATTTCAACCAGCCCATCACCACGCATGAGGCGAACGGGCTGGTGCTGCAGGCGCCACTGCTCAAGGCGGCACGCAGTTTCGGGATGTCAGCCTTCATCAAGTAGGCCGCGCCATCCCTGTGGTGTGAGCTTTCACCAAAGCCGCCCTGGGTCATTTCCTTCAGGGCGTCTTCTTTGCTCCAGCCCTCAACCACAACCCGGTACATCGCAGACATCAAGCCCGTGCGATCCGAGCCGTGTTTGCAGTGCATCAACACCGGACCTCGGGCTTGTGCCGACTGAATGGCGCGCAAGGCCGTCAGCACATCGGCGTCATCCACATGATTAGTGCGATAAGGCAACTGCACTTGCACGACGCCGGGGGTCTTGAGCCAGGTGTCATCGGGCTCATTCAAAAAATTGATCACGGTACCGATCTTCAGCTTGTCCAGCAAAGCCTGAGCTTCGCTATCGGGCAATGCACTGCGATAGAGCGTCGCAGACATTTGATACAGGTTGTACTGCGCCGCGATGGGCTGTGCCCACTGAGCCGGACGGGCCGCTTCGTCAGCCTGCGCTTGAGGCAGCGCAAATGCCGCCATTAACGTCAGACACAGAGCAGGGAGAAACCGGGCTTTGGGCATGTCAGTTCGACCACTTCAACAGGAATTAAGAGGATGTAGCGTTAGATTGGGTCAAGCCCGATCAAAACTCCGTGAGCCTGTTGTCAAAATTTCGTTAAGACACCACAGCGCTTTGCCACTGCGGGTGCGGCAAAATTACGCATGAAACGATTCACCCTGCCTCCCAGCCTGTTAGAATTTGTAACTAATAGTTGCCTGCGTGTTCTGTTTACGGATCGATTCCAGTCCAAACCGCCGCCAAAACGACAAGCTGCCATCGAGTAGCTGAAACCCGTGATTGCCCGATGAGGTGCTCCCCCATGTCTGATCAAGACAACCCGCGGCGTGAGTTTTTACGCAAAACCCTGACCCTGATTCCAGTGGTGACCGTCGCCAGCACCGGCCTTGGTGGTTCTGTGCTGATGGCCACGCCTGCCGCCGCCGCGCCTGAACCAGCGGCGCACCCTGCAACTGCTGCCAGCGCCTATGAGCCGACTTACTTCACCGCTGAAGAGTGGGCGTTTGTGAACGCCGCTGTGTCGCGCCTGATCCCGGCTGACGAACAAGGCCCTGGCGCCCTGGAAGCTGGCGTACCGGAATATATCGATCGCCAGATGAATACCCCGTATGCCAGCGGCGCACTGTGGTTCATGCAAGGTCCGTTCAATGCAGACGCAGCCCCGGAAATGGGCTGGCAGAGCAAGCTGGTACCCAAACAGATTTATCGCCTGGGTATTGCTGCAACGGAGGAGCTCTGCAAAAAGGCCTATAACTCAACATTTGCTGGGCTAGACAGCGCTACCCGAGACAATGTGCTCATGCAGCTGGAAGCCGGAACACCGGAATTCGAGAGCGTCCCGGCCAAGATGTTTTTCAGCTTCTTGCTGCAAAACACCAAGGAAGGCTTCTTCTGCGACCCGATCCACGGTGGCAACAAAGGCATGGTCGGCTGGACCATGATCGGCTTCCCCGGCGCCCGCGCTGATTTCATGGACTGGGTGGAACGCAACGAGCCTTACCCCTTCCCGGCAGTATCCATCCGCGGCGAGAGGGCTTGAGCATGTCGACCGTTATGAAAAAAGTTGATGCAGTTATCGTCGGTTTCGGCTGGACCGGCGCGATCATGGCCAAAGAGCTGACAGAAGCTGGACTGAATGTTGTGGCCCTTGAACGCGGCCCAATGCAGGACACCTATCCGGACGGCAACTATCCACAGGTGATAGACGAACTCACCTACAGCGTGCGCAAGAAGCTCTTTCAGGATGTATCGAAAGAAACCGTCACCATCCGCCACAGCGTGAATGACGTAGCCCTGCCCAACCGCCAGCTGGGCGCGTTCCTGCCCGGCAATGGCGTGGGCGGCGCAGGCTTGCACTGGTCGGGTGTTCACTTCCGGGTAGACCCTATCGAGCTGCGGATGCGCAGCCACTATGAAGAGCGCTACGGCAAAAACTTCATCCCCAAAGACATGACCATCCAGGACTTTGGCGTCAGCTACGAAGAGCTGGAACCGTTCTTCGACTACGCGGAAAAAGTGTTCGGCACCTCTGGCCAGGCCTGGACCGTCAAAGGTCAGTTGGTCGGTAAAGGCAACGGCGGCAACCCTTATGCGCCCGATCGCTCAGACCATTTCCCGTTGGTCTCGCAAAAGAACACCGTATCCGCACAGCTGTTTCAGAAAGCGGCCAATGAGGTGGGTTATAAACCCTACAACCTGCCGTCAGCCAACACCTCCGGGCCTTACACCAACCCTTATGGCGCACAGATGGGACCCTGCAACTTCTGCGGGTTTTGCAGCGGTTACGTGTGCTACATGTACTCCAAAGCCTCGCCCAACGTGAACATTCTGCCGGCGCTCAAACCGCTGCCCAACTTTGAACTGCGCCCCAACGCGCACGTGATCCGGGTCAATCTGGACAGCAGCAAAAGCAAAGCCACAGGCGTGACGTACATCGATGCGCTGGGCCGGGAAATCGAGCAACCGGCGGATCTGGTGATTCTCGGGGCCTTCCAGTTCCACAACGTGCGGTTGATGCTGCTCTCGGGGATTGGCAAGCCTTACGACCCGATCACCAACGAAGGCGTGGTCGGCCGTAACTTCGCCTACCAGAACATGGGCACCATCAAGGCCTACTTCGATAAAGACGTGCACACCAACAATTTCATCGGCGCGGGCGGCAACGGCGTGGCGATAGACGACTTCAACGCGGACAACTTCGACCACGGGCCCCATGGCTTCGTCGGCGGTTCGCCGATGTGGGTCAACCAGGCGGGCAGCCGGCCGATTGCCGGCACCTCCAACCCGCCCGGCACACCGGCATGGGGCAGCGCCTGGAAGCGCGCCACGGCGGATTACTACACCCACCAGGTATCGATGGACTCACACGGCGCGCATCAGTCTTACCGTTGCAACTACCTCGATCTCGACCCGGTGTATCGCGATGCCTACGGCCAGCCGTTGCTGCGGATGACCTTCGACTGGCAGGAAAACGACATCAAGATGAACCGTTTCATGATGGAGAAAATGGGCAAGATCGCCGAAGCGATGAACCCCAAAGCCATCGCCGCCATCGGCAAAAAAGTCGGCGATCACTTCAATACCGCGTCCTATCAGACCACTCACCTGAACGGTGGCGCGATCATGGGCACCGATCCGAAAACCAGTGCCCTGAACCGCTACTTGCAGAGCTGGGACGTGCACAACGTATTTGTTCCCGGCGCCTCTGCTTTCCCTCAGGGTCTGGGCTACAACCCGACAGGGCTGGTGGCTGCGTTGACCTACTGGTCGGCCCGGGCGATTCGCGAGCAGTACCTGAAAAACCCCGGCCCGCTGGTTCAGGCATAAGGAGCGATGAGCATGAAAGCAATTGTTATCGCGACCCTGGCCCTGCTGGGCAGCTTCTCGGCAGTGGCCGCGCAGGAAGATCAGCAGGCGCTGATCAATCAGGGTGAATACCTGGCCCGTGCCGGTGACTGCGTGGCGTGCCACACGGCCAAGGATGGCAAGCCGTTTGCCGGTGGCCTGCCAATGGAAACCCCGATTGGCCTGATTTACTCGACCAATATCACGCCGGACAAAAGCGGAATCGGCGCCTACAGCTTTGACGATTTCGACAAGGCCGTACGCCATGGCATCGCCAAAAATGGCGACACGCTCTACCCGGCAATGCCTTATCCGTCCTACGCCCGCGTGACCGAAACCGACATGCAGGCGCTGTATGCCTACTTCATGAAGGGGGTAAAACCTGTCGCACAAGAAAACAAGGCGGTCGATATTCCCTGGCCACTGAGCATGCGCTGGCCGCTGGCGATGTGGCGCTGGACGTTCGCACCTGCCGTTGCAGACTTCACCCCCGTTACCGGGCAAGACCCCGTAGTGAGCCGCGGCGCTTATCTGGTGGAAGGCCTTGGACATTGCGGCGCCTGCCATACACCACGGGCACTGACCATGCAGGAAAAAGCCCTGGGCGCGGGCGACAGCAGCGCATTTCTATCGGGCAGCGCACCGCTGGAAGGCTGGATTGCGAAGAACCTGCGCGGTGATCACAAGGATGGCCTGGGCAGCTGGAACGAAGAGCAGCTGGTGCAGTTCCTGAAGACCGGCCGCAGTGACCGCAGCGCGGTATTTGGCGGCATGAGCGATGTGATTGTGCACAGCATGCAGTACATGTCCGAAGCCGACCTGACAGCCATTGCCCGCTACCTCAAATCGCTGCCGGCAGTCGACGCGACGGACACGCCGCATCAATACGATCCGGCCGTTGCCGATGCGTTGTGGAACGGTGACGACAGCAAACGCGGCGCGGCGGTATACATCGACAACTGCGCGGCCTGCCATCGCACTGACGGGCACGGTTACACCCGGGTATTCCCGGCATTGGCGGGCAACCCGGTGCTGCTGTCGGACGACCCGACTTCACTGATTCATATCGTGCTCAAGGGCGGGACGCTTCCGGCAACCCACACTGCGCCATCGACCTTCACCATGCCGGCTTTTGACTGGCGGTTGTCGGATCAGGAAGTAGCCGACGTGGTCAATTTCATCCGCACCAGCTGGGGCAATAAAGGCGGGGATGTGAAGGCGACAGATGTGAAGGGACTGCGCGAGTAGTTCCCATGGCACTGTATGAGCCAGCTTGCTGGCGACCGGATCGACACCGAGTCGCCTGCATCGCTGCAAGCCGGTTCCTACAAGTTTGTGGCCTTATGGCTTGGTGGCATCCAGGCCAAACCACTTCTGCGACAAGGCCGCCAGGCGGCCATCCGCCTTGATTCGCTGCAACGCCTTGTCCAGGCTGGTCTGGAACGCAGGGTTGCCCTTCTGAAAGGGAATCGCCAACGCAACCACGGGCCCCAGGGTTGCACCTTCCTTGACCGCTAACTGGCTGTCGCGAATCGCAAACGGGGTCAGTAAACGGTCGCTGACCGCCGCATCCAGCTGTTTATCCGCCAACGCCACCAATGACTGATGGGCATCGGGGTAGCTGTGCACTTCGCCTGCCTGACCGGTTCGCACCTGCTCGACAAACTGGCTACCCTGAGCTACGCCTAAGAGCTGGCCCTTGAGTGTGTCCAGGGTGTTGAGCGGGCGCTGCTCTTCCTGGCGGACGATCAGCTGAGCGCCGGTATAGCTGTAAGGCTCGCTGAAATCGAACCGATCCTGCAGTTGCGGGGTCAAAGCGATGTGATTGATTGCTACATCGTATTTTCCGCTTTCAACACCAGGCAGCAGGTCATTGCTGTCGGTGATCAGAATCGAGGGGTGAACGTCCAGCTCCTGGGCCAGTAACTCGCCCAGCTCCACGTCGAAACCGGTCAAACGGCCGTCCTGCTTGAAGCTGAAAGGTGGCAGGTCGGCTTCGAGGGCGATGCGCAGTTCGCCGCGATCATTCACATCATCAATCAGTTCAGCTTGGGCAAAAGGACTCGCCAATGGCAGTAACAGCATCAGGCCCGGCAGAAAACGCATGGTCACTCCTTTGAATTTGATGCAAGCGATTCGCAATTGGCGTCCGCTTTGCTTTATGTTGGTTAATTGCGGCGTTGGACAACAGATCCGCTCAAAGTTGTCCTTAGCCTGAGCATTTTGTAAAAAACCGGAGAAAATAAATGAAAGCTCTACTGTCTCGTGTTGCGTTGGCTTCTGTATTGATGGGCGCTTCGGTTATGGCCACGGCTGCCGGCATGCCGACGACCCCGGCGCCTAAAGACGCCGAAGTATTCATCGTGTCTCCCGCTGACGGCGCCACTGTGGATAAAACCTTTACCGTGAAGTTCGGCGCCAAAAACGTCGCCATTGCACCCGCTGGCGACCAGACTGCAAACACTGGCCACCACCATCTGCTGATCGATGTCGACAAACTGCCTGCCGCCGCCATGCCAATCCCGGCAGACGCCAACCACGTGCATTTCGGCAAGGGTCAGGTTGAAACCGAAGTGACGCTGACCCCTGGCAAGCACACTTTGCAGCTGGAGCTGGGTGACAAGAACCACGTGCCGTTTGAGCCTGCCGTCGTTTCGAAAAAAATCACCGTCAATGTGAAGTAAGTTTTTTACCGCGCATAAAAAAGGGAGACCCGAGGGTCTCCCTTTTTATTGACCCGCGTCTTAGAACAGTACGCGGCAACGGATGGTGCCGTTGATGGTTTGCAGCTTCTCTTGCGCCAGGTCCGAAGACTCGGCGTCGACGTCGATCACTACATAGCCAACTTTCTCGTTGGTTTGCAGGAACTGGCCGGAGATGTTGATACCGTTTTCGGCGAAGACCTTGTTGATCTCGCTCATCACACCCGGGATGTTCTGGTGGATGTGCAGCAAACGGTGCTTGCCAGGATGAGCCGGCAGGGCAACTTCCGGGAAGTTCACGGACGATACCGAAGTACCGTTATCGCTGTACTTGACCAGCTTCTCTGCCACTTCCAGACCGATGTTGGCTTGCGCTTCAGCGGTGGAACCGCCGATGTGCGGGGTCAGGATCACGTTGTCCAGGCCACGCAGCGGGCTTTCGAACACGTCGTCGTTGGAGCGCGGCTCAACCGGGAACACGTCGATAGCGGCGCCGATCAGGTGCTTGTCCTTGATCGCGTCAGCCAGTGCATCCAGCTCAACCACGGTGCCACGTGCGGCGTTGATCAGAATCCCGCCCTTTTTGATCGCGCGGATTTCTTTCTCACCGATCATCCACTGGGTAGCGGCGGTTTCAGGGACATGCAGCGTCACGATGTCGGACATGCCCAACAAGTCGTGCAGGTTGCCGACCTGAGTCGCATTGCCCAACGGCAGTTTGGTCACGGTGTCATAGAAGAACACCTGCATGCCCAAGCCTTCAGCCAGTACCGACAGCTGAGTACCGATCGAACCATAACCCACGATACCCAGTTTCTTGCCCCGGATTTCGAAGGAGTTGGCCGCACTTTTGATCCAGCCACCACGGTGGCAGGATGCGTTCTTCTCAGGGATGCCACGCAGCAACAGGATCGCTTCAGCCAGCACCAACTCGGCCACCGAACGGGTGTTGGAGTACGGCGCGTTGAAAACAGCGATACCGCGTTCGCGAGCAGCGTTGAGATCGACCTGGTTGGTGCCGATGCAGAAACAACCAACAGCGACCAGTTTCTTGGCGCAGTCGAACACTTCTTCGGTCAGCTGGGTACGAGAACGGATGCCGATAAAGTGGGCATCAGCGATCTTTTCCTTCAGCTGGGCTTCAGGCAAGGAACTGGTGATGTACTCGATGCTGGTGTAACCGGCAGACTTGAGTACTTCAACAGCGGATTGGTGGACGCCTTCCAAAAGAAGGAACTTGATCTTGCTCTTATCGAGAGAAGTCTTGCTCATCTGCGTAAACCTGTGTCCCAGAGAAAAAATGGCAGGGAATGGACAGCGAGAGCTGACCTGGCCGGCGTGTAGACCGGCACCGAGAATCGTCCTACGGCTCGATTCTACGGGGGGGCCGTATGCTAGCATAAGCGCCCCGCTAAACACCCATACCTGCGACGTGAAGCGTTCTCAGGATGACCATGAATTGTTCGAGAGTTCTGTTGATGACCCATCCAGCCTTGATTGATGAGCTAAAGAACCTAGTAGAGCCTGGCAAGGTCTTGACCGACGCCGACTCCCTCAACGCTTTCGGCAAGGACTGGACCAAGCACTTCGCCCCGGCCCCGCTGGCCATTGTCTTCCCCAAGAGCACCGAGCAGGTGCAGGCCATCGTGCTGTGGGCCAATGAGCGCAAGGTTGCACTGGTACCGTCGGGCGGGCGTACAGGTCTGTCGGCAGCAGCCGTGGCGGCGAATGGCGAAGTGGTTGTGTCGTTCGACTACATGAACCAGGTGCTGGACATCAACCTGACCGACCGTACCGTGGTCTGTCAGCCGGGCGTGGTCACCGAACATCTACAGAATCTGGCCGAAGAAAACGGCCTGTACTACCCGGTGGATTTTGCCTCGGCAGGCTCAAGCCAGATTGGCGGCAATATCGGCACCAATGCCGGCGGGATCAAGGTTATTCGCTACGGCATGACCCGCAACTGGGTCGCGGGGATGAAAGTCGTGACCGGCAAGGGCGACCTGCTCGAGCTCAACAAGGACCTGATCAAAAACGCCACCGGCTACGACATGCGCCAGCTGTTCATCGGCGCGGAAGGCACTCTGGGTTTTGTGGTTGAAGCCACCATGCGTCTGGACCGTGCGCCGAAAAACCTGACCGCGATGGTGTTGGGCACGGCCGATTTCGACTCGATCATGCCTGTGCTGCACGCCTTCCAGAGCAAGCTGGATCTGACGGCCTTCGAGTTCTTCTCCGACAAGGCGCTGACCAAGGTCATGGGCCGTGGTGATGTGCCTTCGCCATTCGAGACCGACTGCCCGTTCTATGCCTTGCTGGAATTTGAAGCAACCACCGAAGAGGTGGCCAATGCCGCGCTGGAAACCTTCGAACACTGCATGGAACAAGGCTGGGTGCTGGACGGCGTGATGAGCCAGAGCGAGACCCAACTGCAAAACCTGTGGAAACTTCGCGAATACATCTCCGAAACCATTTCCCACTGGACGCCGTACAAAAACGACATTTCGGTCACCGTATCGAAAGTACCGGCCTTCCTGAAAGAAATTGACGCCATCGTCGGCGAACACTACCCGGACTTCGAAATTGTCTGGTTCGGCCACATTGGTGACGGCAACCTGCACCTGAACATCCTCAAGCCCGAAAACCTGAGCAAGGACGAGTTCTTTGCCAAGTGTGCGACGGTGAACAAGTGGGTATTTGAAACCGTCGAGAAGTACAACGGCTCGATCTCTGCCGAACATGGCGTGGGCATGACCAAGCGTGACTACCTGACCTACAGCCGCTCGCCGGTCGAAATCGAATACATGAAAGCGCTCAAGGCCGTGTTCGACCCGAACGGCATCATGAACCCGGGCAAGATTTTTGCGATTTAAATAACCCTGCATCCCTGCAGGAACGAGCTTGTTCGCGATCTTTACGGCTCGCGAGCAAGCTCGCTCCTACAGGGTTGGTTTCACCCTTAAATCCCAGCGGAGCGGTCCATGAGCTATCAGCACCAGTATGTCGACGGTACCCGGATTCACTTTCCAATCGGCAAAGTGGTGTGCATCGGGCGTAACTACGCCGAGCACGCCAAAGAGCTGGATAACCCGATCCCGACCGAGCCCCTGCTGTTTATCAAGCCAGGCAGTTGTGTTGTGGCTCTGGACGGCGGTTTTGCGATTCCGACCGAGCGCGGCTCAGTGCATTACGAAGCCGAAATCTCGGTTCTGATCGGCAAGCCCCTGTCGAACAACCCGAGCCGGGAAGAAGTGCTGGATGCCATTTCCGGCTTCGCTCCGGGGCTGGACCTGACCCTGCGCGACAAGCAGGCCGAACTCAAAGCCAAGGGCCTGCCGTGGGAAATCGCCAAATCATTCGACGGCGCCTGCGTGCTGGCACCGTTCGTGCCGAGCTGCACCTTCGCTGATCTGGCCGACATCGGCATTCGCCTGACCATCAATGGCGAAGTACGCCAGGATGGCAACAGCGCCATGATGCTCAACCCGATCGTGCCGATGATCCAGCACATGGCGGCATGCTTCTCGCTGCAAGCCGGCGACGTGATCATGACCGGGACCCCGGCAGGCGTTGGCCCGCTGAATGTCGGCGATCAACTGGTACTGGAACTGACTGACGTGAGCCGCTTCGAAAGCAGCGTACGTTAAACCGGTGCGCGAGCCCGGCTTGTCGGTTCCCGCAGGTTTCGGGCGCCAAGGGTGCAAACATCCCGGACGCCATGCTCTCTGAAACGCTATTCTGTCGAGGATTTTTCCTATACAGAATGTGAACCGCCGAATGCCGAACTGGAACCACTACGTACAGCGCATCCTCGAGTTGATGAAGCGTTATCCGGGACTGATCGCGGCATTCGGCTTTTGCTCGGGCGTGGGCAGTTTCATTCTGGTGGACCGCCAGCAAGGCATGGCCCGATGGATCGCCGTGATCCTGCTGGTGAGCTGGGTCTGGCTGATGCTGGAGAACAGTTTCACCCAGCTGTTCAGCCGGGTGTTCAAGCGCGAAATCCCCCCGCCGCTGCTGCGTTATGCAACGCAGATGATTCATCAGGAAAGCCTGTTTTTTGTCCTGCCCTTCTTCTTTATTACCACCACCTGGAACAGCGGACAGCTGGTGTTTACCGGCCTGCTCGGGGCCGCGGGGCTGGTGACGATCACCGATCCGCTGTATTACCGATGGCTGGCACCCAGGCGCTGGCTGTTTTTGGCCATGCACACCCTGGCCTTGTTCGCGGCGCTGCTGACCGCCCTGCCGATCATCCTTAACCTGACCACCTCCGAAAGCTACAAACTGGCTCTGGGCACCGCTGTGCTGCTTTCTATCCCCAGCCTGGCGGTGAGCCTGCCGCTGAAAACCTGGCGCGGCTGGCTGGTGCTGCCCTTGATCGTGCTCGCATTGGGAGGTACGGGCTGGTTACTGCGCTCCTGGGTGCCGCCCGCGACCCTGTGGATGACCGAGGTCGCGGTTACAACCCAGTTGCAAGACCGCACGCCGGGCGAAAGCATTGAAGAGATCAGCGTCAGCGAACTGCGCCGCAGCGGTCTGTATGCCTACACATCGATCAATGCTCCCCGTGGCTTGAATGAGCGGATCTACCATGTGTGGCAGCTCAACGGCCAGGAGGTCGACCGCATCGCTCTGGATATTCACGGAGGACGCCAGGAGGGCTACCGCGCCTGGACCCATAAACAGAATTTCCCGCCCAACCCCGCAGGGCGCTGGCAAGTACGGGTTATCACCGAGGATGGACAATTGATTGGCGTGTTGCGCTTTCGGGTTAACCCAGATCAATCACCGGCAAGCGATCTTCAAGCAAACTGAAGCAGTTTTGCAGGACTGTGCTATTAAATAAGGTTCAAGCGTACTTAGCTGGGAGCTTAAGATCATTACGGCCATGGCGGGCAATGCCCAACTAGACACCTCAAGAAATCCGGCGCGGCTGCTTATCAGCGGCGACTGGACGCTGGCCCACTACACCCTGCTCAAACAGCAAACCGAGCAACTTGTCGGGCATTACGACGCTCAAACCGAGGTTGATCTGGACGAGGTTTCCAGCATCGACACTGCCGGAGCGTCGCTGCTGGTGGAGCTATTGGGCGCCGAGCGAGTCGGCCAGTTGACCGACACCGCACAAAAACTGCCCGCCGCTGATCGTGCATTGCTGCAAACGGTCTACTCCTCAATGCGCGACTTCTGTGTGCCGGTCAAAGTCGCCCCGCAGAACACCTGCATCCTGTTGTTGAGCCGCATCGGCGGCGCGGTCTACAAGCTGTGGCAAGACACGCTGCAGTTGCTGGGCTTCATCGGGCTGATCCTGCAAACCCTGATACGCAACCTGTTTCGGCCAAAACAGTGGCGCATCACTCCCGTCGTGGCGCATATCGAGCAGATTGGCCTCAACGCCGCGCCGATTGTGGTGTTGCTGACCTTCATGGTGGGCGCCGTAGTGGCATTCCTCGGCGCCACGGTGCTGGCCAACTTTGGTGCCGGGATCTTTACCGTCGACCTGGTGGCCTTTTCCTTCTTGCGCGAGTTTGGCGTGTTACTCACGGCCATCCTGCTGGCAGGCCGTACGGCCAGTGCCTTTACTGCTCAAATCGGCTCGATGAAAGCCAACGAAGAGATCGACGCGATTCGCACCCTGGGCCTGGACCCCATGGACTTGCTGGTGCTGCCACGGGTTTTGGCACTCCTTATCGCCCTGCCTCTGCTGACTTTTTTGGCCATGATGGCCGGCATCCTCGGCGGCGCGGTGGTCTGCGTTGTCTCGCTGGGCATTTCCCCCGACATGTTCATATCACTGTTGCACTCCGATATCGGCGTTCAACACTTTTTGGTGGGCATGGTCAAAGCCCCGTTTTTCGCCTTTCTGATCGCTGCGGTGGGCTGCCTTGAGGGCTTTAAAGTCAGCGGCAGCGCCGAGTCTGTAGGCGAGCACACCACGTCCAGCGTGGTGCAATCGATCTTTATCGTAATCGTCCTCGACGCCGTGGCCGCGTTGTTCTTTATGGAGATGGGCTGGTGAGTGCTCCCATGCATACGCCCGGCGAGGCGGTAATCGAAGTGCGCGGTTTGTGTAACCGTTTTGGCAGCCAGACCGTGCACGAGAATCTCGACCTGGATGTGTACAAGGGCGAAATTCTCGGCGTTGTCGGCGGCTCCGGTACCGGAAAATCAGTACTGCTTCGCAGTATTGTCGGGCTGCGGCGACCAACCGAAGGCCAGGTGCGGGTGTTTGGTCAAGACCTGTTAAGCCTGCCGGAAGAGGCACGGTCGAAAGTTGAACGGCGTTTTGGCGTGTTATTTCAGGGCGGCGCGCTGTTTTCTTCGCTGACCGTGACCGAAAACATCGCCCTGCCCCTGATCGAGCACGCGGGGCTAAGCCGTCCTGACGCAGAGCATCTGGCGTGTGTGAAGCTGGCACTGGCCGGGCTGCCCCTGTCAGCCGCCGACAAATACCCGTCCATGCTGTCAGGCGGGATGGTCAAGCGCGCGGCGCTGGCCCGGGCGCTGGCGCTGGATCCGGACATCCTGTTTCTGGATGAACCCACCGCGGGGCTGGACCCGATTGGCGCCGCGGCGTTCGACCAGTTGATCCTGACCCTGCGTGACGCCATGGGCTTGAGTGTATTTCTCGTTACCCATGACCTGGACACGCTCTACACCATCACTGACCGGGTTGCGGTGCTGTCGCAAAAACGGGTGCTGGTAGCCGCACCTATCAAACAGGTCGAAGACTACGACGACCCGTGGATTCATGAATATTTCCATGGCCCCCGTGGCCGCGCTGCGTACGAAGCGGCAACCAAGTTCAAGGAGCAATAACATGGAGACCCGTGCCCATCATGTATTGATCGGCCTGTTCAGTGTGCTGGTCATTGTCGGGGCCATGCTGTTTGGCCTGTGGCTGGCCAAGGCCAGCATGGACAGTACCTTCAAGGATTACGAAGTGGTGTTCAACGAGGCGGTCAGCGGCTTGTCCAAAGGCAGCTCGGTGCAATACAACGGGATCAAGGTTGGCGACGTCATAGAGCTGCGCCTGGATGACAAGGACCCGCGCCGCGTACTGGCGCGTATTCGCCTGGCTGCCGGCACCCCGGTCAAGGTCGATACCAAGGCCAAGCTTGCGCTGACGGGCGTGACAGGCACCTCGATCATCCAGCTCAGCGGGGGCGACCCGAACAGTCCACCCCTCAAAGGCGTAGACGGCAAGCTGCCAGTCATTGTGGCCTCGCCCTCCCCGATTGCCCGGTTGCTCACCGACGGCAATGACTTGCTGGCCAATATCAATATCCTGCTGCACAACGCCAACCGCCTGTTCTCCCGCGAGAACGTCAATCGCGTGGGCAAGACCCTGGACAACCTTGAGCAGACCACTACTGCAATTGCCAGCCAGCGCAACGATATCAGTCAGATGATGAAGCAACTGGCCCAGGTCAGTAAGCAGGCCAGCGGCACTCTGGAGCAAACCACGGCGCTGATGCGCAACGCCAATGGCATGTTGAGCAATCAGGGCCAGCAGATGTTCAGCAGTGCAGAACAGGCCATGAAGTCGCTGGAACAGAGCAGCGCGACCATCAATACCCTGATCAACAACAATGAACAGTCGCTCAACAGCGGCCTGCAAGGGCTCAATCAGCTGGGCCCGGCCGTCAATGAGCTGCGCGAAACCCTCGGCACGTTACGCTCGATTTCGCGGCGCCTTGAAGCCAACCCAAGCGGTTACTTGCTGGGCCGCGAACAGAACAAGGAATTCACGCCATGATCCGTACTTATCGCCTGGCAGGTGCAATCGTCCTGGCCGCCAGCCTGAGCCTGCTCAGCGCCTGTTCGATTTTGCCCAAGCCCGAGCAGGTCGACGTGTACTGGCTGCCCTATGGGCAAGCGCCCGTTGCCGCCAGCCGTAGCGCACCGGTGAGCTGGTCGTTGCGCCTCGACAAGCCGATGGCCAGTAACGCACTGAACAGCCAGAACATCGCCGTGGTACCTGAGGGCAACCTGATCAGCAATTACAAAGGCGCGCGCTGGAGCGATACGGCGCCGGTGCTACTGCGTAACCGCTTGCTCGAGGCCTTCCTCCAGGACGGGCGGATTCAGGGGCTGAGCACCGACGACAGCAACCTGCAGGCCGATTACGAACTAGGCGGAGAATTACTGGCGTTCCAGACCCGCTACAACGGCAAAAGCCCTGAAGTGCTGATTCAGTACAACGCCCGGCTGGTGCGCAGTAGCGATCAGCGGGTGGTGGCATCCAGGCGTTTTGAAGCACGCCAGCCGCTGAGCAATCCGATGGTCCCGGGGGTTGTTGCAGGTTTTGGCCAGGCCACTGACACGCTGATGCCACAAGTGGTGCAGTGGGTGATGAAGCAAGGGCAGGCGCAACGCTGAGGCCCTGTATCGCTGCCAAGCCAGCTCCCACAACACCTGTGGAAGCTGGCTTGCCAGCGATGGTTTTGCAGATTAACCGAAGAACCAGTAGCACACCGCAATCGCGGCCACTACACCCGAGAACTCGGCCAGCAAAGCGCAACCCACGGCATGGCGGGCGCGCTGAATACCCACTGCGCCGAAGTACACGGCCAGCACATAAAACGTGGTTTCAGTACTGCCCTGCACCGTCGCGGCCACCAGCGCCGGGAAGCTGTCCACCCCCTGGGTCTGCATGGTTTCGATCAGCAGGGCCCGCGCCGCACTGCCCGAGAACGGCTTGACCATGGCCGTCGGCAACGCATCGACAAAGCGTGTGTCCATGCCCAGCCACTCGACCACATGGCGAATCCCGTCCAGACCGAAATCCAGCGCGCCAGATGCCCGGAGCACCCCTACCGCACAGAGCATCGCCACCAGATACGGCAGCAGGTTCTTGGCGACATCAAAGCCCTCTTTGGCCCCTTCAACGAAGGCCTCGTAGACCTTGACCTTGCGCAACGCGCCAATCACCAGAAACAGCATGATCAACCCGAACAGTGTCAGGTTGCCGAGGATCGAGGACAAACTCGCCAGCGCCGCGGCTGACAGGCTCGCCAGCAACGCCATGAATGCACCCAGGATCAACGCCCCGGGTACCAGGTAAGCCAACACCACCGGGTCCCACAGTCGCAAGCGCTGCATGAAGGCAACCGAGAGCAGGCCCACCAGCGTCGAGGCGCTGGTCGCCAGCAGGATGGGCAGGAACACCAGCGTAGGGTCCGCGGCGCCCTGCTGAGCGCGATACATGAAGATCGTCACCGGCAGCAGGGTCAAGGAAGAGGCGTTAAGCACCAGAAACAGGATTTGCGCATTGCTCGCGCTGGTCGGGCTCGGATTGAGCTCTTGCAGCGCCCGCATGGCCTTGAGGCCAATCGGCGTGGCGGCATTGTCCAGGCCCAGACCGTTGGCCGCGAAGTTCAAGGTGATAAACCCCAGTGCCGGGTGGCCGGGCGGCACTTCGGGCATCAGGCGCTTGAACAGCGGCCCCAGCGCCCTGCCCAGCCAGTCGACGATTCCGGCTTTTTCAGCGATGCGCAGAAACCCCAGCCATAAGGTCAAGGTGCCAAACAACAGAATCATCACTTCGACCGACAGCTTGGCCATGGCAAAGATACTTTCCACTATCGCCGCAAAGATCCCGGCATTGCCGCCCACCAGCCACTGGACAAGCGCCGACACCGCAGCGACGAGGAAAAAACCGAGCCATAGGCCGTTGAGCATCGAGTGAACTCCTGAAAGATACGGCGGATGATAGCGGCCAGACCGCAGAAACAACAAACCCCGGACAAGGCCGGGGTTTGTTTGGGTGCAACTGCCGAAGGACGTTTATTCGCCTTTTGGCAGGGCTTCCTTGCTGCGCCAGTGCGGCAGCGAGTTCCAGTAACGCTCGCCCTTGGCGTCGTCGTACATGCCTTCCCAACGCGAAATCACCAGTACCGCCAGGGCGTTACCAATCACGTTCAGGGCGGTACGCGCCATGTCCATCACACGGTCAACACCGGCGATAAAGGCCAGGCCTTCAAGCGGAATACCCACGCTGCCCAGGGTTGCCAGCAGCACTACGAAGGACACGCCCGGTACGCCGGCGATGCCTTTGGAGGTGACCATCAAGGTCAGTACCAACAGCAATTGCTGGCTGATCGACAGGTCGATGCCATACAGCTGCGCGATAAAAATCGCCGCGATACTTTGATACAGGGTCGAACCGTCAAGGTTGAACGAGTAGCCGGTCGGTACCACGAAGCTGCAGATAGCCTTCGGTGCGCCGTAGGCTTCCATCTTCTCGATCACCCGCGGCAGCACGGTTTCAGAGCTGGCGGTGGAGTAAGCCAGAACCAGCTCGTCCTTGAAGATGCGCATCAGCTTGATCACCGAGAAGCCGAACAGCTTGGCGATCAGGCCCAGCACGGCAAAGGCGAAGAACAGGATGGCGGCGTAAACCAGCAATACCAGCTTGGCCAGCGGTACCAGAGACGCAAAACCGAAGTTGGCAACGGTCACGGCGATCAGCGCAAACACACCGATTGGCGCGTAGTTCATGATCATGTGCGTGACTTTGAACATCGACTCGGACACGCCCTGGAAGGTTTTCACCAGCGGGTCACGCAGCTCGGCGTTCAGGCTCGACAGGCCGAGGCCGAAGAGTACCGAGAAGAAGATGATCGGCAGCATCTCGCCGCGAGCCATGGCAGCGAAGATGTTCGACGGGATCAGGTTGAGGATGGTCTCAATGAACGCATGCTCGTGGGTCACTTCAGCAGCAGTGGCCTGATATTTGGAAATATCGACCGTGCCCAGCGTGCTCATGTCGATCCCGGCGCCCGGGTGGAACACGTTGGCCAGCACCAGGCCGACCAGAATCGCGATGGTGGTCACCACCTCGAAGTAAAGAATGGTTTTAAGACCGATACGACCCAGCTTCTTCGCATCACCCACGCCTGCAATCCCGACAACCAGTGAGGAAATCACGATCGGGATCACGATCATCTTGATCAGACGGATAAAGATATCACCGGCAGGTTGCAGAACGTTGCTGATCCACCAGGCCTTTTCAGCACTGAAATGGTTAAGCAGTGCGCCGATTGCAATCCCGAGGACCAGACCAATCAGGATCTGCCAGGCGAGGCTAAGTTTTGCCTTCTTCATGTCATTACCCTTACTTCAAGTGGACTCGGGCAGAAGCTCAGAATAGAGCGCTCAGAGCGCAAATATCAGAAACCTCTACCCCCGTAGAAGGTCGCCCAAATCGAACCGTACAGGCTCTTTAGCAGGCGAAAAAAGGCGCAACTATTCCCATGCCGGCGTAAACCGTCTAATGCCGTAAACGCCTACCCTATGCCGAATCGGCATGGGTTTTGTCCGACAAGACCTCATCAACAAGCACGGGGGAAAGGTAAGAATAGACGACATAAGTGCCGTACACCGGCTGTTACAAGGTCTTTTGCGTCCAGAAAACCCGACGAAAAATCGTCAAATAAATGAGAGTTATCCGATTGCACGAATCGAAAATACTGAATAAATCATTTTGCTATTAGTCGATATACGGTCGCTGTCTCACATAACCCCGGGCTGCTCAGTACTTTGGAAAATAATGAGACCAGACAGGGTTTTACGAATAAACACCCCTACCGCTCAGACACAAAAAAGCCCAGATAAAACCTGGGCTATTGCGCCTGCAAGAGTGAGTTCCCCCCTACAGAATCAAGAAAGAGACAGAGCTCAGTACCAGCTCGGATCCTTCTTTAATTGCTCTTTGAGCAAGGCCTGCATGCCTGCGTCCGGCTTGCCCAAAAAGCGGTAGTCGGCGTGACGTGTCGGTGATTTGTCAGCAGGCAAACCCGCCGGTACTTCAACCAGCATTGCATAAGCGTGTTTCTTGTCGAAACTGACCGCGACAATCAAGCGCTTGGTCGAACACGTATCTGCGGTTTCACATAAAGGACCGACCAGATATTGATCGCCATCTTCGGTGACTGCATTCATCTGCTCGGCAGAGCCAGAAAGATTCATCACCCACTCGGGTAAGCGCTCTTCCATCTTCACCACCTGTTGCCAGGCCTGGCGATAGTCGGGATCGCTGAGTAGCTGGTTTGCGTGCGACTGGCCATCGTTTGCAGCCAGGGCCATGACGCTGCCGCCCATCAACAGGGCGGCGGCCATAGCCTTAAAGGAACGGCTAATCATGATTAGCCTTTACCACGACGGCCAAAGATGAACGACACCACGAACATCACCAGGAATACGACAAAGAGAATCTTGGCGATACCGGTCGCGGTGCCCGCAATACCACCAAAGCCCAGCACTGCAGCGATGATGGCGATAATCAGGAAAGTAACTGCCCAACTCAACATGGTGATTCTCCTTATTACTGTGGGAATAGCGTATTGCCAGTGATGTACTTCAACGCCCGCAAGGGCCTCAAGGCTGTGAACACTTAAAACACCCAACGTTCCGGTGCAGGTTGCGAATTGGCTATTTGCGTCTCTTCAGCAGCTGCCAGTTCATAACGGTCAGCGGCGTAGACACTGGAATCCAGCGCATTGGTTTTGATCGTGCTGAAGTGCTGCTGCTGATAAACGACAGCGGGCAAGGACACTGCCTGAGACGGCGCGGCTTGCTCCCATCGAACCCATTGCTGACCACCGATCAGTGTCACCAACAAAGCAAGACTGGCACACAGGCCTTGCTGCAGGTGCAGTGATGACATATGAAAGCTGGCGAAACCTTGGCGCTTCATGCTCAAACTCCTGCCACTCGGTGGTCAATGTTGGGAATGCACAGCCAGTCGTGACTGATGCTGTGCAATTTCGTTACTAGGGATAGTGCAGACGGCATGCCAGCTTTTTAAAAAAATAAAACCTTTATAGATCAATAAGTTATGACATATGTGAAGACTGCCGGGCGCGCATCCTGCACGATGCCTGCCGAGAAGGTCGTGCGTTCTGCACGATCTGCACCGGTCGATACGACCCCCACGAACCAAACGGGGTAAATGAGCAGTCCACCGATGCGCAAAAGACAGGTTAAAAATCAGTAAAATCATCGAGTTAGCCAATGCAGGCGTATGGCTTCCCTGCTAGCCTCTTAAAGATTCGTGAAAAAATCATGCAACTTGCCCGATTATTCCGACACTAACCCTGAACACACATAAAGGAAGGCAGGAAATGGAGTCAGCCAAAGAACACCAGGGCCGCATTCTGCTGGTCGACGATGAATCTGCCATCCTGCGCACATTCCGCTATTGCCTCGAAGACGAGGGTTACACCGTCGCCACCGCCAACAGCGCGGCCCAGGCCGATGCGCTGTTGCAGCGGCAAGTGTTCGACCTGTGTTTTCTGGACTTGCGCCTGGGTGAAGACAATGGCCTGGATGTACTGGCCCAGATGCGCATTCAGGCCCCGTGGATGCGGGTCGTAATAGTGACTGCTCACTCGGCCGTGGACACCGCCGTGGACGCCATTCAGGCGGGTGCAGCCGACTATCTGGTGAAACCGTGCAGCCCTGACCAACTGCGACTGGCAACGGCCAAGCAGCTGGAGGTACGCCAGCTGTCCGCCCGTCTCGAAGCCCTTGAAGGTGAGATCCGCAAGCCAAAGGACGGGCTCGATTCTCACAGTCCGGCCATGATGGCCGTGCTGGAAACCGCGCGCCAGGTTGCCGGCACCGATGCCAACATCCTGATTCTCGGTGAGTCCGGGACCGGTAAGGGCGAGCTGGCGCAGGCTATTCATGGTTGGAGCAAACGGGCTAAAAAGTCCTGTGTGACCATTAACTGCCCGTCGCTGACCGCCGAATTGATGGAAAGCGAGCTGTTCGGCCACACTCGCGGAGCATTCACCGGCGCCAGTGAAAGCACTCTGGGCCGAGTCAACCAGGCCGATGGCGGGACCTTGTTTCTGGATGAAATCGGCGATTTCCCCCTGACATTGCAACCCAAGCTGCTGCGCTTTATTCAGGACAAGGCCTACGAGCGAGTTGGCGATCCTGTAACCCGCCGCGCCGATGTACGGATTCTGGCGGCCACCAACCTCAATCTTGAACACATGGTGCGCGAAGGCCGTTTTCGCGAAGACCTGCTGTACCGCCTGAACGTCATCACCCTGCATTTACCGCCGTTGCGCGAACGCAGTGAAGACATTCTGACCCTGGCCGACCGCTTTCTGGCCCGCTTCGTAAAAGAGTACGCCCGTCCGGCCCGGGGTTTCAGCGAAGAAGCCAGGCTGGCGCTGGCCAACTACCGCTGGCCGGGCAACATCCGGGAACTGCGCAACGTGGTAGAACGAGCGAGCATTATTTGCCCGCAGGAAGTTGTTGAAATCAGCCACTTGGGCATGGCCGAGCAAACCACCCCGAACACTCCGCGCATTGGTTCAGCACTGAGTCTCGACCAACTGGAAAAAGCGCACATCGGTGCGGTACTGGCCACCAGCGAAACCCTGGACCAGGCGGCAAAAACCCTGGGTATCGACGCTTCGACACTCTATCGCAAGCGCAAGCAGTACAACTTGTGAGCCGTATACGATGAAACTTGCGATCAAGCTGCGCACCCGGCTGTTTCTAAGCATTTCTGCACTGATTACGGTGGCGCTGCTCGGGCTGCTGCTCGGCGTCGTCAGCGTGATGCAAATGGCTCAAACCCAGGAGGCGCTGATCCGCAACAACTTCATCACCCTCGATCTGGGCCTGAAACTGCGTCAAAGCCTGGGTGACCAACTGATCCTGATGCTGAGCACCCGGCAAGACCCCAAAGCACTGCAGGCCTCCATCAATGAGTACCAGCAGCTGCTCGATGAGGGCATCGAGCATGAACGCAAAAACAATCTGCACAACGGCTTTGTCCAGGCTCGCGCGGACTATGAGAGCTTTCTGAAAGCGCTTAATTCCACGCATGACAGCACGCCTGACCTGAGTACTGACAACGAGCTGAGGAACAGCTTCAACCTGTTGCGCAACGGCCTGATTGCCGAGCACCGCCAGGCACTCGACAACATCTATGCCGCCCAGGCCTCCGCCCGTGACCGGGCACTGATCATTGCCTGGTTACTGGGGCTTGTGGGACTTGCGGTATTGACCATTGGTTTTATTACCGCCCACGGCATAGCCCGACGTTTTGGCGCGCCGATCGAGGCGCTGGCCAAAGCCGCCGACAATATAGGTAAAGGCAACTTCGAGGTGGTGCTGCCACTTTCTTCGGCCACTGAGATGAACCTGCTGACCCGGCGTTTCGGGATCATGGCCGAAGCCTTGCGCCAGCATCAGGCGACCAATGTCGACGAACTTCTGGCAGGTCAGCAGCGGCTTCAGGCAGTGCTCGACAGCATTGACGACGGGTTGCTGATGATTGATCAGCAGGGCCGCCTTGAGCATTTGAATCCTGTGGCTCAACGCCAGCTGGGATGGGACGAAAGCCGTCTGAGTCAGCCGCTGGGCGAGGCATTGATGCGCCCCGAACTCGATCAACAATTGCTGACGGTCTTGCGTGGCGGCAGCCTTGAACGCGCCCCGGAAGACTTGAGCGTCGATATTGAGGGTGAAAACCGCCTGCTTACCTACAGCCTGACCCCGGTCAGCCAGCCCAAAGGGCCAATTCTGGGCGCGGTGATGGTGCTGCATGACGTCACGGAGCAACGGGCCTTTGAACGGGTTCGCAGCGAGTTTGTGCTACGCGCCTCCCACGAGTTGCGCACCCCGGTCACCGGTATGCATATGGCCTTCGGTTTGTTTCTGGAGCGTGCCAAATTTGACCCGCAGTCCCGTGAAACCGACCTGCTCAACACCGTCAATGAAGAGATGCAGCGCCTGATGCAGCTGATCAATGACCTGCTGAACTTTTCCCGCTATCAAAACGGCATGCAAAAGCTGACGCTGGCCCCGTGCGACCTGCCGGACATGCTGGAAGATGCCCGGGCCCGCTTCGCGGCGAGGGCAGCTGCCAAGGGTGTCGAGTTGCTGGTCGAGTTGCAGTCTCCGCTGCCGGGCTTGAATGCCGACCAGGCCCAGCTCGAACGTGTCCTGGATAACCTGCTGGACAATGCCTTGCGCCACACCGGCAGCGGCGGTCAAATTCGCCTGCAGGCGCGCCGGCATGGCGAGCGGGTGATTATCAGCGTCGAAGACAATGGCGAAGGTATTGCCTACGGCCAGCAAGGAAGGATTTTCGAACCCTTTGTGCAGGTAGGGCGCAAAAAGGGCGGCGCCGGCCTTGGGTTGGCGCTGTGCAAGGAGATCGTGCAATTGCACGGCGGGCGGATCGGCGTCTATTCGCGCCCGGGACAGGGCACCCAGTTTTATATGGCCTTGCCCCTGTTATAGCGCTTTCCTGGTCATTACCGGGTTTGTGTATTCAGTACTTTCAGGATGGCCGCACTTTCTGCATCGGGGGTGCCATCAAACAGTGCTGGCCGAAAGTGCATCTGGAAGGCCGCCAGTACATGGCGAGTAGCAACGTCCAGCTCACCGGTCTGCGGTGTCTCGTAGCCCAATAGCGCTAACTGCTGCTGAAACCAGGTAATACTTGGCAACGCGTTGGCAAACAAAGCCTGCTCGCGGGCTACGGCCTGAGCCTCTGGCCAGACACCGAAGCCTGCCTCGGCCAGGCGCTTCCAGGGAAACAGCGGGCCCGGGTCAAGCTTGCGCAGGGGCGCTATGTCGCTGTGACCAATAATGTTGTGTGCATCGATTTTGTAACGCGTCGTGATGTCTTTGAGCAGCGCGATCAACGACTGGACCTGCCCTTCGGTGTAGGGATACCAGACCCGCCCGTTCGGTGTATCGCGGTACCCCTTGTTGACGATCTCAATGCCGATGGAACTGGAGTTGAGCCAGGTGCGGCCTTTCCATTGGCTCTCACCGGCGTGCCAGGCCCGCTGGTTTTCATCCACCAGCTTGAAAATGGTTGGCGGGGTATCGCCAATCAGATAGTGGCTACTGACAGGCCCGCTGGTGAGCAACTGCAGTGAACGCTCCAGCGAGGTCGAGGTGTAATGAAGCACCACGAACTGCACACGGCTGTCGTGGTTGACCGAAGGATGGCTGGTATCCATGCGAAGGCCGCCGGTACAACCGGCCAGCAGGGCAAGAAACACAATAAGAAGCGCTGAGAATTTCATGGGCGGAGCCAACACAGGAAAATATTAATGCGCCAGCATACCTTACTGGCTGCGGGTGCATCTGAACGCAACCTCTTGCACCTCACCACCGCCTGCAACCCTGTAGCCGCTCGCAGAACCTTCAGGGCTGCGGCTGGAGGTCGGTCTCAATGCAATTTCGCCCGTTATGCTTGGCCCGATACAGGGCGTCATCTGCACGCTTGAGTACATGCTCGCTGCGGTCACCCGGCCTGAATGCCGAGACACCGATAGAAGCGGTGATGGTGACTGGCTCGCCCTTGAAGTGAAACGGACAGCCTGCAATGGCCGCACGCAGCTTTTCGAGCAATGGCGCACCCGTGGCCAGCGTGGCGCCAGGGATCAACAGCACAAACTCCTCACCGCCAAAACGGGCGATAAAGTCGCCGGGGCGCAGGTGCTTGCGTAGCTGAGTGGCAATAATCTTCAGCACTTTATCGCCCGCCAGATGACCATAACCATCATTGATGCGCTTGAAATGATCAAGGTCGAGCATGGCGATCAACAACGGACTTGCTTCTGTTTGCCAGCGTCTGACTTCAAGTCCAAGTCGCTCGCCCCAGGCCGCACGGTTGGGCAAACCGGTGAGAGGGTCAATCAGGGCTTTCTGGCGCTGCTCTTCAAGGTGCTCGCGATAGCCCTGGGCTTGCTGTTCCATTTGTACAACCCGCTCGGCCAGGGCTTGCAGGTGCGCGGCGACCTCTTGCTCCCGTGCATCGCGCTGCTGCTGGTGTTGGTCAAGCGTACCCAGCAGGCCTTCCAGGCGGTTTTCCAGAATGTGCTTGAGGCTGCGCAGATCGACCGCGTCGTGAACACTGTTTTGCAACCCGTCGACGTGTTCGCGCAATTGACTGTGCAAGTCAGCGGCAGCAGATCGACCTTCGCTGTGCCCCTCGCTCGCAGCCTGAAGGTTGTTCTGGAACAACTCCAACCGCCCGTTGAGCTGCTTGAGATACGCCTCGAACTCATGCTGATCACTGTCAGCGACAGCCAGCATCAGAACGGCAAGATCATCGAGGATGGGCAGCAGTTCGTACCAGTTGAGCCCTTTTTCAAGACGAATGCGCATCGCCTCTGCTTGCGGGCGATGATGCTCCGGCAATGAAAGGTCGCTCAGCAACCCAAGCAGGGTGGATTCAATATGCACCGCGACCGAGCTGTAGGATGGCTCGGGACTTTCAGGCAGGGCATAGACCGCATCGCCCGCAAGGGGCTCTGCCTGGCCAGGCTCGTATGACTCAGGTGGCCCGGTAAAGTCATCACTTTCAGGGGTTGGGGAATCAACCAGGACTTCGGGCAGGCTGTTTTCTGCATCCACAAGGGCGACAACAGACTCCAGTGCCCCGGCGGACACATGCTCCTGCGACTCTTCAGGCACTGGAACTTGCGGCGCGGGCAGGGGCTGTGCGTGATCATCCTGAGGGTGCGGCGACGAGGCCTCAGTATCGGCCACTGCCACCGGCACCGAATGCAGCCGCTCCAGCTCGGGCGGGGCACTTTCAGCCAGCGGCAACGAGGGCGATGGAGGTGCTGCAGGGGGTTTGGCGAGCGCAGGCTGTGTCGCTGCCTGTGCCCGGGTAACTTGCGGTGCAGTGACTTCGGGTACTGCCCGGTCTGCCCCCTGAGCACCGAACAATCGCTGCAACAAGCCCGGTTTTGGCGACTCTGACTCAGGGCTTTGGGGCGCCAGAGCAAGTCCTTGCAAATGGCTCAGTTCATCGAGCAACAGCGGGATCTCGCGTGCCTGGCTTGCACGGCTGTCGAGCTGTTTGGCGAATGCCTTCAGCGGCTTGCTGACTTCCCGCGGCAACGCCAGCGCTTGCAGCTGGGTGACCAGGGTATTGAGTGCCGTACTGATTTGCTCAACGCGGGTTTCCCGGCGCTGCTCGGAGTCGAGTACGGCCTTTTCGAGACGCGGCAACAATGCCGCCAACGCGGCGTCCATCTCGTCAGTGCGTAGCGCGTCGCGCATCTCCTTCATGCACTGGTCGACGGTGCGATCAGTGCCTTCTGCCGCCAGAGTGCTGCGTACCAGCCCCCGGCGCAGCAAATCGATCCGGGCACTCCAGCGACGTTCCAGTTTGTCTTGGCGCTCGATGCTTTTTAGGTACTTTTCTTTCCAGCGACTGGCGTCATCAGCACTCATGAAGAGGGGCTGCTCAGCACAGGCAGGGCGTCGACGCCCACCGTCCCCGGCAAGCGGATTTCAACTGCCACCGGCAAATGATCAGAGATGGGCTGATCCAGCACCTGCACACGCTCCAGCGTAAGGCTGGGGCTGAGCAAAATATGATCAAGACAACGCTGCGGACGCCAGCTGGGGAAGGTGGCTTCCATTTGCGGCGCCAGCAAACCGAGGTCACGCAGGGGCGAAGTCTGGAGTAAATCTGTGGCATTGGTGTTCATGTCGCCCATCAGCACCTGATGCTGATAACCGCTTACCAGCTCGCGAATATAGGCCAGTTGCATCGTCCGCACCTTAGTCCCCAGCGCCAGGTGCATGACCACCACGACCAGTGCATCAGGACCAGTACCGAAGCGCACTAAAATTGCGCCACGACCCGCAGGGCCGGGCAAGGGATGATCTTCAATCGCCGTAGGGCGCAGCCGGCTGAGCACGCCATTGCTGTGCTGGGCCAGGCGACCCAGATTGCGATTGAGTTGTTGATACCAGTAAGGGAATTCGCCCTGTTGGGCCAGGTATTTGACTTGATTGATGTAGCCGGATCGAAGGCTGCCACCATCAGCTTCCTGCAAAGCGACCAGATCGAAGTCGCTCAACAAGTCGCCTATCTTGTCCAGGTTACCGGCCCGCCCTTTGTGCGGCAGTACATGCTGCCAGCTGCGGGTCAGGTAATGACGGTAGCTCTGGGTACTGTTACCGACCTGGATATTAAAACTGAGCAGTCGCAAACGCCGATCATCCGGCAGCCCGCAGGCAGCCAGATGATCCTCGTTGACCTGCGGTTCGTGCAGGGCAACGGTTCGCTTTGTTTTCCAGCTCCTCACGGGAAGGGCGCCCTTAAGGCTTGGTTGCCGCTGCTGCGCGCTCTTTGGCGATCAGTTGATCGGCCACATTGAGTGCCTGCTCCGGGCCACCGGCAGTACCCAGATCGAATCGGTACTTGCCATCAACAACCATGGTCGGTACGCCAGTGATGCCGTACTTCTGGGCAAGCTCTTTAGCTTGTTTAATCTGGCCCTTGATCGCGAACGAGTTGAAAGTCGCGAGAAACTTGTCTTTATCTACGCCCTGGGTCGCCAGGAAATCGGCCATTTCATCCTGTTTGGTCAGGCGTTTGCCTTCTTTCTGGATTGCTTCAAAGACGGCGTGGTGAACTTTACCCTCTACACCCATGGCTTGAAGGGTCAGGAACATTTGCCCGTGGGCATCCCATGGGCCTCCAAACATGGCAGGAATGCGTACAAAGTTCACGTCAGAAGGCAGCTTCTCGACCCAAGGGTTCACCACGGGCTCGAATGCATAGCAATGCGGGCAGCCATACCAGAACAGCTCAACTACTTCGATCTTGCCTGGCACTGCAACCGGAACGGCGCTGCTCAGCTCTACATATTGTTTACCCGCTTCAAGCGGTTCGGCAGCTTGAGCGGTCATGCCAAACAGACTGGCACTGACGAGAGCGGCGCTGAGAATCAGATTACGCATGCTTTACTCCTGGGCAAATAAGGTCGCTTCAACGTGACCTGTATTCAGACAGGCCCGTTCTGGCTTGAGTTCGGTAGTGTAGCGGCAGTTGTTACGAAAAAGGGCAGCCGAAGCTGCCCTTTCAGGTTCACAGTCAAGGATTAAACGATCGTTAACACCGCCGAAGGCATGCATCCGGCGTGAACAACCCTAGTGCAGGCCTTGAATGTAGCTGGCCAGCGCCTTGATATCCTTGTTGCTCAGCTTCGCAGCAATACCGCGCATGATCATCGAGTCACCGTCGTTGGTACGCTCGCCTTCACGGAAGTCGGTCAGTTGTTTCTCGATATAGCTGGCGTGCTGGCCACCCAAATGCGGAAAGCCGGCAGCGGCATTACCCTGGCCGTCAGGCGAGTGGCAACCGGTGCACGCCGGCATGCCTTTTTGCAGGTCGCCACCGCGGAACAGGGCTTCGCCACGGGCAACCAGTGCCGGGTCAGCAGCACCCACCGAGTTTTTCTGGCTGGAGTAGTAAGCGGCGATATCCGCGAGATCCTGATCGTTCAGGTTGGTCAGCAAGCCGGTCATCTCCAGTACCTGGCGCTTGCCGTCCTTGATTTCGTGCAGTTGCTTGAGCAGGTAGCGATCACCTTGCCCGGCCAGCTTCGGGAAATTTGGCGCCATGCTATTGCCGTCCGGACCGTGACAAGCGCCACATACAGCGGTTTTTGCCTGACCTGCAGCAGCATCGCCTACAAGGGCGGTGGCTGCGGCCTGGGCAGTACCGGCGACGCCCAAGGTCAACAGCAGACTCACGAGTAATTTGTTCATCAGCTAATCCAACTACGGCTAAGGGTTAAAGAGTTATGGGCCGGGCTTACTCGTTCATCCACAGGGTGGGTGACCGGTAATCCTCGACACTGCAGTCCATGCACAAACCACGCGGCGGCATCGCCTTGAAACCCTGGGTCACGTGCTGCACCGGCGCTTCCATATCTTGCCCTTGGCCTTCAGGCTTCCCGATCACCGGATGTCGGTGCTGCGGGCAGTTGACCAGCTGGCAGACAATACAAACGCGGTTGTACACGGCTTCCGGATCCTGTGTAGCCTGAGTGCTGTTAAAGTGGCATCAAGATACCGGCAGCTAGCAGCCATTTCGTCATAAAACGACCTTTTCAGGGTTGGGAGCCTGCTGCGTTCTACTGCGCAACCTGGGTTTACCGCTCCCGTATTCTTTATCCTACGCTGGGACAAAGCGCACACAAAATCTGCGGCATTATATACTGGCGCCACTGAAACGGAAACGACACGCTCGCCGCGTCCATTCCTGACGCCGCTCACATCGGAAATCCCATGCAACTCAAGAACCCCATTCTCGGTCTTTGCCAACAGGCCACCTTCATGCTCAGCGCAGCCAAAGTTGATCAATGCCCCGACGACGAAGGCTATGAAGTCGCGTTCGCCGGGCGCTCCAACGCCGGCAAGTCCAGCGCACTCAACACCTTGACCCACGCTAGCCTGGCGCGCACCTCGAAAACTCCAGGACGCACTCAGCTGCTGAACTTCTTCCAGCTGGACGAAGAGCGTCGCCTGGTCGACCTGCCGGGTTATGGTTATGCCAAGGTTCCTATCCCGCTGAAACTGCACTGGCAGCGTCACCTGGAAGCCTATTTCGGCAGCCGCGAAAGCCTCAAGGGTGTGATTTTGATGATGGATATCCGTCATCCAATGACCGATTTCGACCTGTTGATGCTCGACTGGACAGTTTCGAGCGGCATGCCGATGCACATTTTGCTGACCAAAGCCGACAAACTGACGTACGGCGCTGCGAAAAATACCCTGCTCAAAATTCAGGCTGATATCCGCAAGCAATGGGGCGATGCTGTGACCATCCAGCT
The DNA here is from genome assembly GCF_001294575.1 of Pseudomonas versuta. NCBI lineage: Bacteria > Pseudomonadati > Pseudomonadota > Gammaproteobacteria > Pseudomonadales > Pseudomonadaceae > Pseudomonas > Pseudomonas versuta. The sequence continues at coordinate 4,676,246 of NZ_CP012676.1, read as the reverse complement.
GTTCTCCACCCCTAAACGTATGGGCCTGGAAGAAGCTTACACCGTGCTGGCACGCTGGATGGAACTGCCGAACAAAGGCGAAGAAGCAATCGAGAGCGCCGAATAAGGAATTGCAGGCAAAAAAAACCCCGGACTTCGTATTGGGGGAAGAAGTTCGGGGTTCAAGTACTAGACCGCTAGGGCGCGATCCAGATATCTGCCAACACTTAACACAACATCAGGAGCATTGAAGGGCTTCACCACCCATTCAGTAAATCTGAGTGGTGAATGACTGTTAAGTTCCAGATGGCTAAAAACCATTTGCAATAAACGGGGCTTTGGCTGAGCCAAAAAACCCATACCGACAACTTCAGCCCTTAGTGCGCCTCATCCCAGTTGTTGCCCACACCCACTTCCACCACCAGCGGCACATCGAGCTTCGCGGCTTCGCTCATGTGGCTACGGACCTGTTCACGCACCTCATCCACCAGGTCTTCACGCACCTCAAGTACCAATTCATCGTGTACCTGCAAAATGACGCGCGCATCCAGACCAGAAGCCGTCAGCCAGTTATCCACAGCCACCATGGCTTTCTTGATGATATCGGCAGCAGTGCCCTGCATCGGGGCGTTAATCGCCGTCCGCTCTGCGCCTTTGCGCAGCGCCGGGTTTTTCGCATTGATGTCCGGCAAGTACAGGCGACGGCCAAAAATGGTCTCGACATAGCCTTGCTCGGCTGCCTGGGTACGGGTGCGTTCCATGTAATCCAGAACACCCGGGTAGCGCGCGAAATAACGGTCGATGTAAGCCTGGGACTGTTTGCGATCAACACCAATCTGCTTGGCCAGACCGAAAGCACTCATGCCATAGATCAGACCGAAGTTGATCGCTTTGGCGCTACGACGCTGATCGGTAGTGACATCGTTCAGTTCGACGCCGAATACCTCGGCTGCAGTAGCACTGTGAACGTCCAGGTCGTTGCGGAAGGCGTGCAGCAAGCCTTCGTCCTTGGCCAGATGGGCCATGATCCGCAGCTCGATTTGCGAGTAGTCCGCCGCCAGCAGTTTGTAGCCTTTTGGCGCCACAAACGCCTGACGAATCCGACGGCCTTCGGCGGTACGGATTGGAATGTTCTGCAGGTTTGGATCACTGGACGACAAGCGTCCGGTCGCCGTGACAGCCTGGTGGTAAGACGTATGAATCCGACCGGTACGAGGGTTGATCTGCTCAGGCAGGCGATCGGTGTAGGTGCTTTTCAGCTTGCTCATTGAGCGGTACTGCATCAGTACCTTGGGCAAAGGGAAGTCCTGCTCGGCCAATTCAGCCAGAACCGCTTCAGCCGTCGAAGGCTGCCCCTTGGCGGTTTTGCTGATAATCGGCAACCCGAGCTTTTCGTACAGGATCACGCCTAATTGCTTAGGGGACCCAAGGTTGAATTCTTCGCCTGCGATGGCGAAAGCCTCACGCTCAAGCGCGACCAGCTTGTCGCCCAGTTCAACGCTCTGAATACCCAGCAGGTTGGCGTCCACCAGCGCACCCTGACGCTCAATGCGCGCCAGTACAGGTACCAGCGGCATCTCAATGTCGGTCAAAACGCTGTTCAGGCTTGGGATCGCTGCCAGCTTCTCGTGCAGCACATGGTGTAAACGCAGGGTCACGTCTGCATCTTCAGCCGCATACGGCCCGGCCTGCTCCAGCGAGATCTGGTCAAAGGTCAGCTGCTTGACACCCTTGCCGGCAATGTCCTGGAAGCTGGTAGTGCCATGGCCCAGATATTTGAGGGCAAGGCTGTCCATATCGTGGCGCGTCGCCGTGGAGTCGAGCACATAGGATTCAAGCATGGTGTCAAATGCGACGCCCTGCACCATGATCCCGCATGCCTGATCACCACCGATGGCGCAGTTGGCCAGGATGTTCATGTCGAACTTGGCGTGCTGGCCCACTTTGGCTTTGGCCGGGTCTTCGAGCAACGGCTTGAGGGCTCGCAGTACTGTGTCGCGATCCAGTTGCTCAGGCACGCCCATGTAGGAGTGGGTCAGCGGGATGTAGGCCGCCTCCCCCGGCTTGACTGCAAACGACAGCCCCACCAATTGCGCCTGCTGCGCGTCCAGGCCCGTGGTTTCAGTATCGAAAGCTATCAGCCTGGCGTCGTTAAGCTTTTTCAGCCATACGTCGAAGCGCGCCTGATCAAGGATGGTTTCGTACTGCTGTTCTTCGGCAGGCGGCGCAGGCTCTTCATGAACAATTACCTGGCCGGCACGCTTGGCTTCACGCTCAACCTCGGCAATCCAGCTTTTGAATTCCAGCTCGGTGTACAGCTCAATCAGCTTTTCGCAGTCTGGCTGTTTGAGATGCAAGTCTTCGAGGCCGATATCCAGTGGAACATCAATTTTGATCGTGGCGAGCCGGTACGACAAAAATGCCATTTCCCGATGCTCTTCAAGCTTGGCCGGCAGATTTTTAGCCCCCCGAATCGGTAAGGTCGGCACGATATCGAGCTTTTCGTACAAATCGACCAGACCACCGCCGACACCGACCAGCAAGCCGGACGCGGTCTTCGGACCAATCCCCGGGACGCCCGGAATGTTATCGGACGAATCGCCCATCAGAGCCAGGTAATCAATGATCTGCTCGGGCGAGACGCCAAATTTTTCTTTCACGCCCTCGATGTCCATCACGCTGCCGGTCATGGTGTTGACCAGAGTGATGTGACCGTCGACCAGTTGCGCCATGTCCTTGTCGCCCGTCGAAATAACTACCGGACGGTCTGCGGCAGCGCTGCTGCGGGCCAGGGTGCCGATTACATCGTCAGCCTCAACACCTTCCACGCACAGCAAAGGGAAGCCAAGCGCGATAACGCTGGCGTGCAAGGGCTCGATCTGGACCCGCATGTCGTCGGGCATGCTTGGACGGTTAGCCTTGTATTCGGCGAACATCTCATCGCGAAATGTCCCGCCCTTGGCATCGAAAACCACCGCAAACGGACTGTCCGGGTACTGTTTTCGCAGGCTTTTAAGCATGTTCAATACGCCCTTCACGGCACCTGTCGGCAACCCCTTGGACGTAGTCAGCGGCGGCAGCGCATGAAAAGCGCGGTACAGATATGAAGAACCGTCCACCAGGACGAGGGGAGCTTGGCTCATGAGCAGGATCAACCTTTTCGGCGAGTCCGGCGCTAGAATGTCCGGACCAATGACGACAAAGGGACAAGGTTATCATGCGCACACTAAATCGCCTGTTGCTGACCGGCTTGTTTGCATTCACTCCGCTGTTAACCTTCGCAGCCGATGAAGCAGTCACAGCTGACCCAGACGTAACCATTCGCACGGAAGGCGATAAGACAATCCAGGAATACCGTCAAAACGGTTTTCTGTATGCCATCAAGGTCACCCCAAAAGGAGCACCGCCGTACTTTTTAGTGCGCGCTGATGGTACTGATGCCAATTTCATCCGTTCCGACCAGCCGGATATGCTGATTCCATCGTGGAAAATCTTCGAATGGAAATAGCGTCTTAACTTTAATCGGCGCCGACTCCATGCGGCGCCCGTACTGGCAGTTTTAAACCATGTCTGTATTCACGCCCCTGACTCGCACCGAGTTGGAAACTTTTCTTGCGCCTTACGGGCTTGGCCGCCTGCTCGATTTCCAGGGGATTGCCGCTGGCAGCGAAAACACCAATTACTTCATCAGCCTGGAGCAGGGCGAATATGTCCTGACCCTGGTTGAACGTGGCCCGATCAAAGAGATGCCGTTCTTTATCGAGCTGCTGGACGTGCTGCACACTGCTGATCTGCCGGTGCCTTTCGCATTGCGCACCGTCGACGGCCAGGCCCTGCGTGAACTCAAGGGCAAGCCGGCCCTGCTGCAACCGCGCCTGGCGGGCAAGCACATTCGAGAAGCCAATGCCCAGCATTGTGCACAAGTCGGCGAATTGCTCGGCCATTTGCATGTGGCCACACGTGACAACGTGCTGGAGCGCAAGACAGACCGTGGCCTGGACTGGATGCTGGCAGAAGGACCGGCATTGATGGCCGACCTGTCACCCGAATCGGCACAATTGCTGCAAAAGGCACTGGATGAAATCAGCGCGCATAAAGAGCAGATCCTCGCATTGCCGCGGGCCAACCTGCACGGCGACCTGTTTCGTGACAACGCGATGTTTGAAGGCACGCATCTGACCGGCCTGATCGACTTTTACAACGCATGCTCTGGCCCAATGCTGTACGACGTTGCGATTGCCCTGAATGACTGGTGCGCTGACGAAGACGGAAAGATTGACGAGCCACGGGCCCGTGCATTGCTTGGCGCTTATGCCGCTCTGCGCCCGTTTACTGCGAGCGAAGCTCAGTTGTGGCCGACGATGTTGCGCGTGGCGTGCGTGCGTTTCTGGCTGTCACGCCTGATCGCAGCCCACACTTTTGCCGGACAGGACGTACTGATCCACGATCCGGGCGAGTTCGAACGCCGTTTGGCATTGCGCCAGGCAGTGACAATACATCTGCCTTTTGCGCTGTAAGAAAGGTAAGCCCCTGTGGGAGCGAGCTCGCGAGCTGTGTGTAATTGAATAGCTCGCGAGCAAGCTCGCTCCTACAGGTTCTGCTTGTGTGGGCCGTTACAAACCCTCCAGGCAACCCGCCAGGTCATTGCCCAATTTTTCCAGCAGTTGCTCGTACCCCTGCGCCGTCGCCGGGGTATAGCCACCCAACGCATCCAGTTCAGCCAGCTTGACCGGTAAACCGGCCGTCAGCGTGTCAGCCAGACGCGGGCGCAAAGGCGGGTCACTGAACACGCACGTCTTGCCTACTTCCTGCAGACGCTTGCGCATGGTTGCGACGTGCTGCGCACCCGGTTGTACTTCCGAAGCCACGCTGAAAACGCCTGCATGCTTGAGGCCGTAAGCGCTTTCGAAATAATCGTAGCCTTCATGGAACACAAAGAACGGCTTGTCGGAAATCCCGGCCAGGCGTGCTTTGAGACGCACATCCAGAGCGTCCAGACGCTGATTGAAAGCCGTGAGGTTAGCTTGGTATCTGGCCGCGTTGGCAGGGTCTTTCTGACACAGGTCGGCCGCCATTTTAGCCGCGATTACACGGGCGTTCGCCGGGTCCAGCCACAGGTGCGCATCCAGCGTACCTGGACGGTGATCGTGGTCGTGTTCGGCTGCATCTTCTTCATGGGACTGGCTATCTTCGGCGAAATGACGAAGTTTGAGCGCTGGCAGGGTTTGAATGGAAACCGATGGCAAGGTACGGGTTTTGATCACCCGCGGCATGAAACCTTCCATGTCAGGGCCAATCCAGTACAGAAGATCAGCCGACTGCACGCGCCGTACGTCGGAAGGGCGCAGTGCATAGTTATGGGGCGAAGCATTAGGCGGCAAAAGCACCTCGGGATGACCTACGCCGTCCTGCACAGCAGCCGCTATCAGCTGCAAGGGCTTGATGCTGGTCAACACGTTGACCTCGGCCCGAGCCGGGCCAATTACGGCCAAACTGGCACTTAGAACAAGAAAAATAGAAAAAAGACGGGGCACGATGAGCACTCATGGTGGTTGAAACAGGTAACATAATAACGTCTCTCTCAAAAATCGTCGCCGCCCATGCCTATTACACCGCTAGCCAGTCGTCCCCATGACCACTCCCATTGTGTCCACAGCGCGCTTAGCGAAGCGGACATCTTGTGTGCGCAAAAGGGTTTGCGCCTGACTGCCCTGCGCCGCCGTGTGCTTGAGCTGGTATGGCAAAGCCACAAGCCGCTGGGCGCTTATGACATTCTGGCAGTGCTCAGCGAGCAAGACGGCCGCCGCGCAGCACCACCGACCGTATATCGGGCGCTGGACTTCCTGCTCGACAACGGTCTGGTGCATCGCATCTCCTCACTCAATGCCTTTATTGGTTGCAGCCACCCCGAGCACGCGCATCAGGGCCAGTTTCTGATCTGCCGCAACTGCCATGCCGCCATCGAGCTTGAGCAAAAGAGCATCAGCAACGCAATCATCAATAGCGCGCTGGATGTCGGCTTTACTGTGGAAGGCCAGACCGTCGAAGTGGTCGGTTTGTGTTCGGGTTGCCGGGAGGCCTGATGAGCGCAGCACTGATACGTTTGGACCAGGTCACTGTGACCTTCGCCGGGCAAGACGTGCTCGACAATATCGAGCTGAGTGTAGAGCCGGGCCAGATCGTTACCCTCATAGGCCCCAACGGCGCCGGTAAAACCACGCTGGTCAAAGCCGTGCTCGGGCTGCTCAAGCCCACCCATGGCAGCGTATGGCGCAAACCCAGGCTGCGGGTCGGCTACATGCCGCAAAAACTGCACGTCGATCCGACACTGCCGCTCTCGGTATTGCGCTTTTTGCGCCTGGTGCCGGGCGTGGACAGACCCCAGGCTCTCGCCGCGCTGAAAGAAGTGGGCGCCGAGAAAGTCATCGACAGCCCCGTGCAAAGTGTTTCCGGCGGTGAAATGCAGCGCGTGCTGCTGGCCCGCGCTCTGCTGCGCAAGCCTGAGTTGCTGGTTCTTGACGAGCCGGTACAGGGCGTAGACGTAGCCGGCCAGGCCGAGCTGTACAGCTTGATTACCCGCCTGCGCGACCGCCACGGCTGCGGCGTGCTGATGGTGTCCCACGATTTGCACCTGGTCATGAGCACCACCGATCAGGTGGTCTGCCTCAATCGCCACGTCTGTTGCTCGGGTCACCCGGAACAAGTCAGCAATGACCCGGCGTTCGTTGAACTGTTCGGCAAAAACGCACAGAGCCTGGCGATTTATCACCACCATCATGACCACGCCCATGACTTGCATGGTTCGGTGGTCAGCGAAGGCGCCACCGCGGCGCCCGCACACATTCATGGAGAAGGCTGCAAGCATGGCTGATTTTCTGTTTTACGCCCTGCTGGCAGGTCTGGCTTTGGCAATAGTCGCGGGGCCCCTGGGTTCATTTGTCGTGTGGCGACGAATGGCCTATTTCGGTGACACGCTGTCCCATGCCGCCTTGCTCGGGGTGGCGATGGGTTTTCTGCTCGATGTCAGCCCGACCATCGCCGTGACGGTTGGCTGCCTGTTACTGGCAGTCTTGTTGGTTACCTTGCAACAGCGCCAGCCATTGGCTTCCGACACATTGCTCGGAATACTTGCACCCAGTACCTTGTCCCTCGGGCTGGTCGTACTAAGCTTCATGCATGAAGTGCGAATCGACCTGATGGCTTATTTGTTTGGTGATCTGCTGGCAATCAGCCCGAACGATTTGATGTGGATCATGGGCGGTAGCGCTGTAGTTCTGGCATTGTTGGTGGCACTGTGGCGGCCGCTGCTGGCGATTACCGTACATGAAGAGTTGGCAACCGTTGAAGGCTTGCCGGTAGCAGCACTGCGCATGACGCTGATGCTGTTGATCGCGATTGTTATTGCCGTAGCAATGAAGATTGTCGGCGTGTTGTTGATCACGTCCTTGCTGATCATCCCGGCAGCAGCAGCCCAACGCCATGCCCGCTCTCCCGAGCAAATGGCCCTGGGTGCCAGCTTGCTGGGAATGCTGGCAGTGTGTGGTGGCCTGGCACTTTCATGGTTCAAAGACACGCCGGCGGGACCATCAATTGTGGTGTGTGCCGCGGCACTGTTTCTGCTGAGTTTTGTTCTGCCCCGTCGAGGGGTGTAGACTTGCTCGTTTTTTGCGCACTTAGAGAGCCGCAGGAATGAAGCTGTTTAACTCCCGTTACTTGCTCCTGGCCGCATTTTCCTTGCTGCTGGGCGCCTGCCAAAGCACACCTTCCGGCGACACGCCTGTCCCGGATGCGCGCGCTGCGGCCATCGCACAGCTGGAGCAAAACCTGGCCAGCAGTGAACTCGCTACCGCTGAAGATCAACTGGCCGCCTTGCAGGCGCAAACGCCGGATGACCCGCAGTTGGTGCAATACCAGCGCCAGCTGGCTGAAGCCTACTTGCAACGCAGCCAGATCGTTCTGCAAAAAGGTGATGTCAACGCTGCTGCCACAGCACTGAGCCGCGCCCGATCCTTGATGCCTACAGCTCCGGCGCTGACCGGTGGCGTCAACAGCGCCATTGCCCATGCGCGCAAAGCTGAGCTGGACAAGGCCGAGGCCGCGCTAAAGGCTGCCGAAGCCAGACCTGCGGCCAAGGTTATCGACCCCGCAGCAGAGAGCACGACCGTTACGCTTAACATCGACGATATTGCCAAACTTCGCCGTCAACTGGACTTGATTGCGCAAGACATCGTCAATTACCAGTGCGCTGTCAGCCTGCAGGTTCCGCGCACGGCGGACTTTCCATGGCTGTCCACACTGATCAGCAAACGGGTGAAAAAACTCGACCCTGCGTTCGATCTACAACTGGAACGCCAGATCATTCGCCATGTGCCTGCGCAAATGGTCCTGATCCCCAGCAAACCGTAAATTCAAGTAAACCTGCGGCAAGCCGCTTGTTCGCGACAGGGTCATCGGCGACCCCATCGCGTACAAGCTCGCTGCTGCAGAGCCCTGCAATTACGCCGGAATGGCCTTGGCCTTCGGCTCCCGTGCCCAGACCCGATGCTGGGCAATCGCGGCAAAGAACGCCTTCACATCCTTGGCATCCTTGATCGCCAGCAATCCTTCATCTACCTGTAAATGCAGCACATCCAGCAGCTGGCTGGCGTCACCCTGCAAGGCAATCGCCTTCAGGTGCTTATAAGCTTCGAGCAGGTAATGCAACGCTACGCCGTCACCACTCAATGTATTGATCGACGCTGCACCACCCGGTACGAACACCGCGTCAAAGGCAATCGACGGCATGCCCTCCATGGAGGCATCCACCGGCAACAGTTTGCCGTCTGCCGTTTTCACCGGCGCGGACGTAGGCCCCAGCAATTTGGCATGTGCGCCTTGGGCCGTGAGGGCCTGTTTGAGGCTTTCAATCGCTGCACCATCGACACCATTGGCCGCCAGAATTGCCACTTTACGGGTTTTGATATTGCCCGCCAGCAGGTTGGCCTGGCTCAAGGCCGGGGACTGGCTGACACTGGTTTTGCGCTCCGCGACCGTGCCGGCCTTCGGTGCTGGCAGGCCCAGGTTTTCAGCCACACGCTTGGCCAGCTGAAGGTCGATATTGGCCAGGATTTCATTCACCTGGCGCACCCGTATGTGTTCGCGCTCCACCTTGCCCAGTTCAAAACTGTAGGCGCCGATAATGTGTTCTTGCTCGTGCTTGCTCATGCTGCGGAAAAACAGCCGGGCCTGGGAGAAGTGGTCACTGAACGACTCGCTGCGCTGACGAATCTTGTTGGCATCAATACGCTCGGGGTACGACTCAAACCCCCCGTCATGGGCCGCAGGCGGGGTTTCTTTGGGCCAGCCACCGTCGATGGAATTCGGCTCGTAGGACGCCCGGCCTTTGTTGATGGTGCTGCGGTGCTGCGCGTCGCGCTGGTTATTGTGAAACGGCGCAACGGGGCGGTTGATCGGGATTTCATGAAAGTTCGGCCCGCCCAGACGGCTGATTTGCGTATCGGTGTAGGAAAACAGCCGACCTTGCAGCAACGGGTCATTGGAGAAGTCGATACCCGGCACGATATGGCCCGGGCAAAAAGCTACTTGCTCGGTTTCCGCGAAGAAGTTATCCGGGTTGCGGTTAAGCACCATCTTGCCCAGAGGCGTAATCGGCACCAGTTCTTCGGGGATCAGCTTGGTTGGATCAAGGATATCGAAGTCGAATTTATGCTCGTCTTCCTCCGAAATGATCTGCACGCCGAATTCCCACTCAGGGTAATCGCCGGTTTCAATCGACTCCCACAGATCACGGCGATGGTAGTCAGTGTCTTTGCCCGCCAGCTTTTGCGCTTCGTCCCACACCAGCGAGCAAGTACCCACAGTCGGACGCCAGTGGAATTTGACGAAGCTGGATTTGCCTTCAGCGTTGATCAGACGGAACGTATGCACGCCGAAACCCTGCATGCTGCGCAGGCTCTTAGGAATGGCGCGGTCAGACATTGCCCAAATCACCATGTGAGCAGATTCAGGCACCAGCGAGACGAAGTCCCAAAACGTGTCGTGGGCTGAGCCACCTGTGGGCATTTCGTTGTGTGGCTCAGGCTTTACCGCATGCACGAAGTCAGGAAACTTGATCGCGTCCTGGATAAAAAATACCGGCATGTTGTTACCGACCAGATCGAAATTGCCCTCATCGGTAAAAAACTTCACGGCAAAGCCGCGGACATCGCGCACGGTATCCCCGGAGCCGCGCGGGCCCTGGACGGTCGAGAAACGCACAAAAACCGGAGTTTTTTTACCCGGGTCCTGCAGAAAACCCGCCTTGCTCAGGTCGCTGTGAGATTTATAAGCCTGGAAGTAACCATGTGCGCCGGTACCGCGAGCGTGAACGATGCGCTCTGGAATTCGCTCGTGGTCAAAATGCGTGATCTTCTCGCGCATGATGAAGTCTTCGAGCAACGAGGGGCCTCTGGCGCCGGCTTTCAGGGTGTTTTGATTGTCCGCAATCTTCACCCCCTGATTGGTGCGCAACGCCTGATCCGTCGCGTCATCACGAAAAGTTTCGAGGCTATCGAGTTTGACGTTGCTGTTGCCACGATCCAAGGTGTCGGTGCCGGCCATCTGGCTCTTGTTGGAAGACGGTTTTTTGCTACTCATCAGACTAAACTCCTTGTTGGCGAAAGCCCGATGGGCCGGGCTTCCTGGACTAATCTCCCGAGGCGGGTCCTAGTACTGACTTTTAGGGTTTACCGTCGTTCCTTATTTCAGACCATCAGTCGTCTTATTGCCAAATCAAAGGTTCCAGCGCAAATAAATGCTAAGAACCTCTATACGGACAGGCTAAAATGCCCGCCCGGCTAACCGCTGATCTTCTATTTTCGCGCCCCACAAGGTTCGCTACGTGATTGAGTTCCATAACGTTCATAAAACCTACCGGGTCTCCGGTAAGGACATCCCCGCGTTGCACTCCACCAGTTTGCGTGTCGAGAGCGGCCAGGTTTTCGGCCTGATTGGCCACTCCGGCGCGGGCAAAAGTACATTGCTGCGCCTGATCAACCGCCTCGAAACCCCGAGTGGCGGCCAGATCATTGTCGACAACGAGGACGTGACGGCCATGGATGCCAACGGCCTGCGACGCTTTCGCCAGCAAGTCGGCATGATCTTCCAGCACTTCAACCTGCTGGCGTCCAAAACTGTCGCCGATAACGTCGCGATGCCGCTGACGCTGGCCGGTGAACTGTCGCGCAAAGACATCGACCTGCGTGTCGCCGAGTTGCTGGAGCGGGTAGGCCTGTCCGACCACGCCAGAAAATACCCGGCGCAGCTGTCAGGCGGCCAGAAACAGCGCGTAGGCATAGCCCGCGCATTGGCCACCAAACCTAAAGTGCTGCTGTGCGACGAAGCCACCAGTGCCCTGGACCCGCAAACTACGGCCTCGGTCTTGCAGTTGCTGGCTGAAATCAACCGCGAACTGAAACTGACCATCGTGCTGATCACCCACGAGATGGATGTCATCCGTCGCGTGTGCGACCACGTAGCAGTGATGGACGCAGGCGTGATCGTCGAGCAAGGCCCGGTTGCGCAAGTGTTCCTGCACCCCAAGCACCCGACCACCAAGCGTTTTGTCCAGGAAGACGAGCAGATCGACGAAAGCGAACAGCGCGACGATTTTGCCCATGTCCCTGGCCGTATCGTACGTCTGACCTTCCAGGGCGAAGCCACCTACGCACCGTTGCTGGGCACTATCGCGCGCGAGACGGGGGTGGACTACAGCATCCTGGCCGGTCGCATCGACCGCATCAAAGACACCCCCTACGGGCAGTTGACCCTGGCCATCACCGGAGGCGACATGGACGCAGCTTTCGCACGTTTCACTGCGGCTGACGTTCATATGGAGGTGCTGCGCTAATGGAATCCCTACTGAGTTTCTTTGCCAACATCGACTGGTTCGAAATCTGGCTGGCAACCGGCGACACCATGATGATGCTCGGCGGTTCGCTGCTGTTCACCATCCTTCTGGGCCTGCCGCTGGGCGTATTGCTGTTCCTGTGCAGTCCGCGCCAACTGTTCGAGCAAAAGGCGGTGTACGCCCTGTTGTCGCTGGTGGTGAATATTTTACGTTCGCTGCCATTTATCATTTTGCTGATTGTGATGATCCCGTTCACCGTTCTGATTACCGGAACATCGCTGGGCGTAGCAGGCGCCATTCCGCCTTTGGTGGTCGGCGCCACGCCGTTCTTCGCCCGTCTGGTCGAGACCGCACTGCGTGAAGTGGATCGCGGCATCATCGAAGCCACTCAGGCAATGGGTGCCAGCACGCGTCAGATCATTACCAGTGCCTTGTTGCCTGAAGCGCGCCCCGGCATTTTTGCTGCGATTACCGTCACCTCCATTACGCTGGTGTCCTACACCGCGATGGCGGGCGTGGTCGGCGCAGGCGGCCTGGGCGATCTGGCGATTCGTTTCGGCTACCAGCGCTTCCAGACTGACGTGATGATTGTCACCGTGGTGCTGTTGCTGATCCTGGTGCAAATTCTGCAAACCGTTGGTGATCGGCTAGTGGTGCACTTTTCGCGCAAGTAAGCGCGATCCCTCGTTAATAAACGTAACCGCCAGCCCCCGGGCTGGCAGGCACCTGAAGTCAGGTGTTCACAAGGAGTTGCTGAATGAAGAAGTTATTTGCTGCCGTGGCCGCTGTGGCCGCATTTTCGGCCCACGCCGGTGATCTGTCGGTCGCGGCCACTCCGGTGCCTCACGCCGAGATTCTGGAATTCGTGAAACCGGCATTGGCCAAAGAGGGCGTGAACCTCAAGGTCAAGGTGTTCACTGACTACATCCAGCCAAACGTGCAAGTGGCCGAAAAACGCCTGGATGCCAACTTCTTCCAGCACCAGCCGTACCTGGACGAGTTCAACAAGGCCAAGGGCACCCATCTGGTCAGCGTTGCCGCCGTACACCTTGAGCCGCTGGGTGCTTACTCCAGCAAGTACAAAAAGCTGGCTGAGCTGCCAGAGGGCGCAACTGTTGTGATCCCTAACGACGCCACCAACGGCGGCCGTGCGCTGTTGTTGCTGGACAAGGCGGGCCTGATCAAGCTGAAGGACTCGAATAACATCCTGTCGACGCCTAAAGACATCGTCGAGAACACTAAAGAGCTGAAATTCCGCGAACTGGAAGCCGCGACCATTCCCCGCGTGCTGACCCAGGTTGATCTGGCGCTGATCAACACCAACTACGCGCTGGAAGCCAAACTGAACCCGGAAAAAGATGCACTGGTGATCGAAGGCAGCGACTCGCCTTACGTGAACATCCTGGTAGCTCGCCCGGACGACAAGGATTCGGCTGACATGCAGAAGCTGGTTGCTGCCCTGCACAGCCCTGAAGTGAAAGCGTTCATCAACGAGAAGTACAAAGGCGCCATCATTCCGGCGTTCTGATTGGCTGATCTTTCTGCAGGAGCCAGCTGGCTCCTGCAGATTCCCCCCTCGCGTCCTTTATTTACGCTCTACCAACCCCGGCAATTGGGCAACCATTTTGGCGGTGTTGAACGGTGCGCGAATGAAACCGCGCTGGGTGCCGTCCGGACCGATCAGCGCCAGATTGCCGCTGTGGTCAACGGTGTAGTTGGGCTTGCTGGTGTCAGCCGGAATGAACGGGATGCTCACCGCGTTCGCCAGTGTTTGCAGGTCTTCAATGGAAGCAGGCGTCAGCCCTACAAACTGCGGGTCGAAGTAGCCCAGGTATTGTTTGAGCTGCTGCGGCGTGTCGCGGTTCGGGTCGACACTGACCAGCACGATCTGCAGCTTGTCCTGCACGGCCTTGGGCAGTTCACTTTTGATCTGACGCAACTGGGCGAGGGTGGTCGGGCAGATGTCCGGGCAGAAGGTGTAGCCGAAAAACAGCATGCTCCACTTGTCTTTCAGCTCATTCATGAGTACCGGTTGACCGTCCTGGTTGGTCATCTTCACATCAGGCAAATGACGGCTTTGCGGCAGCAGGATGATCCCGGCATCGATCAGGGACGTGTTATCGCCCTGGCTTTTCCCCGACATCATTTTGTTAAACGTCAGGCCCATGACCAATGCCACCAGCGCGACGAGGATATAAACGGTTTTTTGAGTTTTAGTCATAGGTTCAACACTAAGTAATGATCGACAAGCAGCGCGATAAATAGCAGGAACAAGTAGTAAATAGAGTACTTGAAGGTGTTGATCGCGGCGTGCGGCGCAGCGCCACGGTACAGCACCCAGGCCCAACGCAGAAAGCGCGCGCCCAACCCCAGTGCACATGCCAGGTAGAGCAGGCCGCTCATGTGAATCACAAAGGGCAGCAAGCTCACTGCAAGCAGCGCGAATGTGTATAGCAGGATATGCACCTTGGTGTAGTGCTCGCCGTGGGTCACGGGCAACATCGGAATTTTCGCCTTGGCGTATTCCTCCTTGCGGTGGATTGCCAGCGCCCAAAAGTGTGGCGGGGTCCAGGCAAAGATGATCAACACCAGCAGCAACGGCTCGGCGGTGACATGCCCCGTGACCGCCACCCATCCCAGCAACGGTGGTGCGGCGCCGGCCAGCCCGCCAATTACAATATTTTGCGGCGTGGCCCGCTTCAGAAAGCCGGTATAAATAATCGCGTAGCCCAACAGCGAAGCCAGCGTCAGCCAGGCTGCCAGCGCATTGGTAAACACCAGCAGCAGCGCCAGCCCCGATACCGACAACAGCAGTGCGAATGACAACGCCGCCAGCGGTGAGACCCGGCCCTCGGCAAGCGGACGTTTGTGAGTACGGGCCATCACCGCATCGATACGCCGGTCGACCACATGATTGACCGCCGCCGCACCGCCGGCGCACAGGCCAATTCCCAGATTTCCAAATACCAGTACCGTCCAGGGCACGCCCGCACGGGTGGCCAGAAACATGCCCACCAGCGAGGTGAGCAGCATCATCACCACCACCCGGGGCTTGGTCAGTTCCAGATAATCACGCCACAGCGCCTGACGGGGCCGATCGCCAGTCAGGGCCGCCATGGCAGTTCCCCTTTAAGGGTGACAAGACCGGCCGAGGGGCGCCGAGGGCTGAATATCCAGCGGGCGAAGCGGGGGGCTTTAACCCTGACCAAAACCGTTCGGGCGTGGTAGTTGACCAGCACCAGGGTCAGCAACAATGCTGCGCCGCCGGCGTTGTGAGCCACGGCGACGGCCAGTGGCAAGCCCAACAGTACATTGCTCACCCCCAGGCTGATTTGCACCCCCAGCGCCAACAGGAGCAAGCCTGCCAGCCGCGTCATGCCGACCCTGCGCAGTTGCCAGGCAAGCCCCACTAATACCAGGGTCAGCAACACGGCACCGAATCGATGGGTCAGGTGAATTGCAGTGCGTGCGTCACTGTCCAGTTGCCCGCCCAGGTAGTTGGGGCCGATGTGCTGAGTCAAATGAAAGCCATTGGCGAAGTCGGCTTGCGGCCACCATTGACCGTGACACGTGGGAAGGTCGACACAGGCCACCGCTGCGTAGTTGGAACTGACCCAGCCCCCCAGCGCAATTTGCATGATCGCCAGCACCAGCCCGGCCGTAGCCCAACGCTGCAGGCGGCGGGGGACAGCCAGGGCTGGCAGCACGCCAGACAGACGCAAGGTCAGCAAAAACAACAGACTCAGGGTCGCAAACCCGCCCAGTAAATGCCCCGTCACCACCTGTGGCCACAACTTGAGCGTTACCGTCCACATGCCAAAGGCGGCTTGCGCGATCACCACCAACAAAATAAACAGCGGCAGTTTTAATGGCTGATCCTGCAACCGTCGCTGGCTCCAGGCGCGCGCCGCCAGCAGCACAATCAACAGCCCGAGCGTACCGGCGAAATAGCGGTGCACCATCTCGCTCCAGCCTTTGTCGGCCTGCACCGGGGCATCGGGAAAGTGCAACTCGGCATGGGCCAGTTGCGCCTCGCTTTGCGGCACGCTGATAAAGCCGTAGCAACCGGGCCAGTCCGGGCAGCCCAGCCCAGCATGGGTCAGGCGGGTATAGGCGCCGAGCAACACCACCACCAGCGCCAGCAAGGTGGCCAACAAGGCGAGACGAAATCCAGCTTTGGCCATGACATAGCCCCTATCCGATATTGGACAGCTTCAGCAAATGGCGCAGGTCGTCGAGCACGTCCTTGCCGTTGACCTGCGGGTCGTAGCTCAGCACCAGATTGCCGTGCGGGTCGATGATCCACAGTTGCGCCGCGCCATTGCCCTCAGCGCCCTGTGTATAAGTCGGCAGGTCCAGTGTGTAGCGTTGTAATTGCGGGTATTCGCTTTGCAATTTGGCGGCGTACTGCGCGTCTACCGGCTGTGCCACGGCCAACCCATGGGTCGCCCTTGACGCATCGCGGCCCAGCCCGACCTGAAGCTGACGCGCCAGATACACCAACTGCTGGCAATCTGCTGCACAGCCCTGTGGTGCCGTGACCAGCAGTTGCCAGCGCGACTCATCGGACACCACGCCAAGGGCCGCGCGGCTCTGCCCGTTACCCAGCAGTTCACCGTGGTAGCTGCGACTGTCAGGTACCCAGAATTTGAGTTTGTACATGCCCGTTGCCAGCACCATCGGGCCGACGGTGAGCAACAGAATCAGAATCAGCTGAAAGCGCCCGCGCCGCCGGGTAGCAGGGGATGAAGTGCGAGCTGTATCAGGCGGATTGATGGCCGTTCCCATGGCGTTTCTCCCGAGCGTTGTGCCAACCGAGGTACAGATAAAGACCGAGCAGGGCCAGCGCCATGGCGAACCACTGCACGGCATAGGCAGTGTGTTTTTCCGGGCCCATGCCCGTGGAAATGAGCGGCCAGTCAGCCTTATAGGCAGCCGGGCCGGGGGCAATACGAACCTCGTCGGCAAAGCCCTGGCGGCCCAGTTCCGCCCAAAGCCTGGCGGGGGCAACCGTCGTCACGAGACGCGGCCAGGGTGCGTTCTGCGGGTCGGCCTGCAATTGAAAGGTGGCGCCGGGAGACTCATAAACCCAGGCCTGGATATCCAGCGTCTGTTCGGGGGTGTCGAATACCGGTGGCATGCGCCGGCTGGGCCACGGCAGCCAGCCGCGATTGAGCAGTAACCACTGACCGCTGGCTTGATCCTGAAAAGGTTGTAGCAGCTCGACACCGACCTGGCCGTCCCGCACGCGGTTGTCCAGCAGCAGGCTGTGTTGCCCGTCTAAATGTCCGCGCAATTGCACGCGGCGGAAGGCCGGTTGATCCACATTCAACAGTTGCCCCGCGGTCAGCGGCGCGGCGACCTGACGTTCGGCGTAGCTGTCGAGCAGTACACGTTTCTGCTCGCCACGACTGAGCTGCCAAAAGCCCAAAAACACCAGCAGCGGCAGTAATGCCAACACCACCAGCGTCGGCGCGATACCGGGTAGAAAGCGGGTCATGGTTGCCGGCTCACAGCACGTACACGAACAGGAACAAACCGAGCCACACCACATCCACAAAGTGCCAGTACCAGGTCGCTGCCTGAAAGCCAAACTGGTGCTCGGCATTGAAATGCCCGCGTATCACCCGGATCAGCATCACCAGCAATATCAGGGCGCCGATGGTCACGTGGGCACCGTGAAAGCCGGTGAGCATAAAGAACGTCGCGCCATACACCCCGGAGCCCAGGGTCAGGCCCAGCTCTTTATACGCGTGGATGTACTCCTCGGCCTGAAAGCCCAAAAACCCGACCCCGAGCAAGACCGTAAGGCCCAGCCAGAACTTGAGTGCCCCGCGATGGCCTTTACTCAGCGCGTGGTGAGCGATGGTGAGAGTGATGCTGGAGCTGACCAGCAACACCGTGTTGAGCAGCGGCAAGCCCCACGGGCTGATGGTGCCTTTGGGAGGCGGATAAAGTGCAGGGTCAGGGGTGTGCAGCAGCGGCCAGGCGAATTGAAAATCGGGCCATAGCATGTGCGCCACCGCCTTGCTGCCCTCACCACCCAGCCATGGGCCGGAAAAATGGCGCACATAAAACAGCGCACCAAAAAACGCGATAAAGAACATCACCTCGGAAAAAATAAACCAGGTCATGCCCCAGCGAAACGAGCGGTCCAGTTGCGCGCTATAGAGCCCGGCGCGGCTCTCCTTGATCACTGCGCCGAACCAGCCAAACAGCATGTACGCCACGATCAGGCCGCCGATAAAGAAAATCAGCGGGCCATGGGACTCGGGCCGCGCAGCCTTGAGGTCGTTGAACCAGGTACCAAGGCCGTACACCGTGACCAGCAGGCCCACCGTGGCAATGATCGGCCACTTGCTTTGAGGCGGGACGTAGTAGCGATCGTGAGTTGCCATGGAGCGTTCTCCTTATCGGGCAAGCCGGTTGTCGTCCTTGCCGGCGTTGGCGGCGACAGGCGGATGGCGAGCAGTGATATCGAACAGCGTGTAGGCCAGCGTCAGGTGTTTCACATCCTTGGGCATGTCACGGTCGACGATAAAACGCATCGGCATCTCCAGACGCTGGCCCGGTTGCAGCACCTGTTGGGTAAAGCAAAAACATTCGGTCTTGTGGAAATACTGGGCAGCCTCGGCCGGTGAAATACTCGGCACAGCCTGCGCCGTCATCGGGTGATCGGAGGGGTTCGAGACCACAAACACCATTTCGTTGACCGCTCCGGGGTTGACCACCAGTTGATCGCCCTTGGGATAGAACTCCCACACCATGTCGATGGCATTAGTCGACAAAAACTGCACCCGCACCTGGCGACTCGGGTCGACCACTTGCTCGCCTTCGTACTGCCCGGCAGTCTTGCCGTTGATCCCGAAGGCTTTGCACATCACGTCGTAAATCGGCACCAACGCAAAACCAAAGGCAAACATCACCACCACCATCAGCAACAGGCGCAGGACCAGGCGTTTGACCGCCGTTGAGTTAGCCATAGTCGGCGTCCTTCAGGAGCGAGCTGGCTCGCGATGACATCCGCGAATGGGCCGCCTGCATCGCTGGCGCGCTCAAGCGTGCGAGGCCGCTGGATGCGATAGTCACTTGATTTCCGGCGGCGTGGTGAAGGTGTGATACGGCGCGGGCGAGGGCACGCTCCACTCCAGACCTTCGGCGCCGTCCCACGGCTTGGCGGGCGCTTTGGGGCCGCCGCGAATGCATTTGATGACAATAAACAGGAACAACAGCTGCGTAGTGCCGAACAGGAACCCGCCAATCGAGGACACCATGTTGAAATCGGCAAACTGCAGGTTGTAGTCCGGCACCCGACGCGGCATGCCGGCCAGGCCGACAAAATGCATCGGAAAAAACGTCAGGTTCATGCCCACAAACGATAGCCAGAAGTGCAGTTTTCCGAGGGTCTCGTCGTACATGTGGCCGGTCCATTTCGGCAACCAGTAATAGGTCGAGGCGAAGATTCCGAAAATCGCTCCCGGCACCAGAACGTAGTGGAAATGCGCCACCACGAAGTAGGTGTCGTGGTACTGGAAGTCCGCCGGCGCGATGGCCAGCATCAGCCCGGAGAACCCGCCGATGGTGAACAGAATCACAAAGGCCACGGCGAACAGCATTGGCGTCTCGAAGGTCAATGACCCTTGCCACATGGTACTGACCCAGTTGAACACCTTGACGCCGGTCGGCACTGCGATCAGCAGCGTGGCGTACATAAAGAACAGTTCACCGACCAGGGGGATCCCGACCACAAACATGTGGTGGGCCCAGACGATGAATGACAGGAAGGCGATGCTGGCCGTGGCGTAGACCATCGAGGTGTAGCCGAACAACGGCTTGCGCGAGAAGGTCGGAATGATCGCGCTGATGGCGCCGAAGGCCGGCAGGATCATGATGTAGACCTCGGGGTGACCGAAGAACCAGAACACATGCTGGAACAACACCGGATCACCGCCCCCCGCGGCACTGAAGAAGCTGGTGCCGAAGTGGATGTCCATCAACATCATGGTGACCACGCCTGCCAGCACGGGCATCACCGCTATCAACAGGAAGGCCGTAATCAGCCAGGTCCAGACGAACAGCGGCATCTTCATCAACGTCATGCCGGGAGCACGTAAGTTGAGGATGGTGGCGATCACGTTGATCGCGCCCATGATCGAACTGATGCCCATCAAGTGGATGGCAAAAATAAAATAAGTCACGCTTTCGGGTGCATAGGTCGTGGACAGCGGCGCGTAGAAGGTCCAGCCAAAATTAGGCCCGCCACCGGCCATGAACAGTGTCGAGATCAGCAGTGCGAAAGCGGCAGGCAGCAGCCAGAAGCTGAAGTTGTTCATCCTCGGCAAGGCCATGTCCGGGGCGCCGATCATCAGCGGGATCATCCAGTTGGCCAGCCCGACAAATGCGGGCATGACTGCACCGAACACCATGATCAGCCCGTGCATGGTGGTCATCTGGTTGAAAAAGGCGGGCGCCACGATCTGTAAACCCGGCTGGAACAGTTCGGCGCGAATCACCATGGCGAATGATCCACCGAGCAAAAACATGCAGAAGCTGAACCACAGGTACAAGGTGCCGATGTCTTTATGGTTGGTGGTCAACACCCAGCGCATCAGGCCTTTGGCCGGGCCGTGGGCGTGGTCTTGGGCAGGCCCGTGGTCATCAATAACCGCACTCATGTCCTGACTCCTGCAAACGGATGGACCAAAAAACCGGCGGCCCGCGGCCCCCTGCCATTGCGTACGCACATCCCCCGGCGGCTCATTTGCCTTGTGCCTGTTTGAGCGCCAGCACATCTTTGGGGGTGACCATGTCGCCCTTGTTGTTGCCCCAGGCGTTACGCTCGTAAGTCACCACCGCGGCTATATCCACTTCCGAGAGCTGCTTGCCGAAGGCCGCCATGGCTGTACCCGGTTTGCCGAAGAACACCCGATGCAGGTGATCGGCGACCGGACCGGTGGCAATCGGCGAGCCTTTGAGGGCAGGGAACATCGGCGGCAAGCCCTGGCCCTCAGCCTGGTGACAGGCCACACAGGTGGTGTGATAAACCTTGTCGCCACGGGCCACCAGTTCGTCCAGGGTCCAGTCTTTACTGGTCAATTCCTTGAGCTGCGCGGCCTGCGCCTTGCGATCGGCGAGCCAGGCGTCGTAGTCCACACGGGTTTTGACATCCACCACGATGGGCATAAAACCGTGGTCCTTGCCGCACAGTTCAGCGCACTGGCCGCGATAGATGCCGGGCTTCTCGATACGGGTCCAGGCTTCGTTGATAAACCCCGGAATGGCGTCGCGCTTGACCGCGAAAGCAGGCACCCACCAGGAGTGGATAACGTCAGCCGAGGTCACCAGAAAACGCACTTTGGCGCCGATCGGCAGTACCAGCGGCTCGTCGACTTCAAGCAAGTAATGTTCGCCCTTGGGGGCCTGGTTATGGATTTGCTCGGCGGGGGTGGCCAGGTTGCTGAAGAATTCGACGTCCTGTCCCAGGTATTTGTAATGCCACTTCCACTGGTAGCCAGTGACCTGGATGTCGACATCCGATTCACTGGTGTCATAGATGTTAATCAGGGTTTTGGTTGCGGGGATGGCCATCACGATGAGGATCACCAGAGGCACGACCGTCCAGAGGATTTCGACCGTGGTGCTCTCGTGGAATTTGGCGGCTTGCTGCCCGGTAGAGCGGCGGTGAACGATCATCGACCAAAACATGGCACCAAATACGATGATGCCGATCACCACACAGATCCAGAAAATGGTCATGTGCAGGTCGAAGACAGCGTGGCTGACTTCGGTCGCGCCCGGCGTCATGTTCACGGTCCAGGCAGCTTGCGCCTTGCCGAAAACCGACCACAACAGCAGGCCCATCCATAGATTTGGATGTCGCATCATTGCGGGTTCCCCTTTATTTTTCTTGTTATTGCGCCGGTATCAACCTGCGTTACAAGGGGGCGGTTTTCAAACCCTGTGAACCTGGACCGCCTAGCCTCGTCTGCTCAGGCAGTCGGGCATCATCAAATTCGGTTACAAAATCGAGTATAGACACCGGCACCAACCCCGCAATGTAAGGGGTCAAAACAGTGAAATAAGGCCACATCGACAAATGGCACTCACTGCCCGGTCACAAAATGAATAACAATACTTCCCCTGAAAAAAAGCCCTTTTAGTTTAAAGGTCTACTTTTAAAGCACTTTCCTGTCTTGCTGCCCCCCTGGAGTTCCCATGAACACCGCCGCCATCCGCGTGCAGATCTCGCGTGCCCAAGAACATGAGGCCAAAACGGGCCTGCTGGCCCAGCATCTGGCCACGCAACTGCCGCATCTTCATGCCGCCATTGAGCTCCCTGACACAGATAAAAATGCAGTGATGAGCCGCTTTGTCAGCGCCTACATTGAACAGGTGCCCGACTTGCTCGATGCCGCCAACGCAGTCGCCCAAGAGGCCGGCATCGAGTCGCAAATCAAGCCGGTACTTAAAATTGCCGAGCAATACTTTGCCCAGCCACTGCAGCTGCTCGAGGGTCATTCCGGGCTTGAAGGCCTGCTTGATGAAGCGTATCTGGCACACCGGCTGGTCGAAGAGGTCAACGATCTCTACATCAAACACTTGGGCCAGCCGTTGATCCCGCTGGACATGACCGTAGCCAACCTCATCGCCCACCAGCTGATCGGCGAGGCCTTTGCCAATCAACTGGACGAAGCCGTACACCATGCGGTCGACGAGATGCTCAACGATGAAAGCTTTGCCGTGGAATCGGTCAATGCCTACCGCGGACGTCTGACCAGCCCTGTGACGGGCGCAGCCTGGAGCCGCTGGCCTTGCCTGTCCAAGCAACTGGGCGTTGGGCTGAACGTATAGGATTGTTCTGTAGGAGCGAGCTTGCTCGCGAGCGTTTCAGTGCAGTGTCCAAGAAAGCGGACAGCTCGCTCTTGCAAGCGCTTAAAACCTGGCCTTGGGCGTAGCACTCGGAATCGGGCTGGTGCCATCCAGGGGCAGGAAGGCGCCTTTATCGGCGTCGTAGGCCTTGATCTCACTGGTTTCGATGTCGTACACCCAGCCGTGAATGAACAGATGCCCGTTGGCCATGCGCGACGCCACTGACGGGTGTGTGCGCAAGTGCTGCAACTGGGCAATTACGTTTTCTTCGGTCAGCACGTGCATGCTTTCAGCTTCGTTGGCACAGTTGCAGTTGTCCTGAACCATGGTTTTGGCCACTTCAACATGGTGCAACCAAGCTTTGACCGTAGGCATTTTTTTCAGGCTGGCGGGGTTCAGCACCGCGCGCATCGCGCCACAATCCGAATGTCCGCAAATGATGATGTGCTGCACGCCAAGTGCCAGCACCGCGTACTCGATTGCAGTCGAAACGCCGCCATTCATCTGGCCGTACGGTGGTACCACGTTGCCGACGTTACGCGTAACAAACAAATCACCCGGGGCACTTTGGGTGATCAGTTCAGGCACGATGCGCGAATCGGCACAGGCAATAAACATCGCGCGCGGGTTCTGCGCCGTGGCGAGTTTTTTGAAGAAGGCTTCCTGCTCGGGGAAGATTTCGTGATGGAAGTGCAAAAAACCATCCACGATATGGTGCAGCGCAGAGTCGGCACTTTCAGTCGCGGCCGAGGGCTGTGGTTTAGGCTTGTCAGTCATGATGAATCCCCAGGGCAAAGTGGCAACGGATATTACCTGAACTCATTTACAGCCTCTACATACCCCTGCAGGCGCGAGCGCGCCGGCTGTCACAGAAATCGTCAGGCCTCAAGCCGTGCCAGCGCCCGTGCCGCGTCATCCAGCTGCAACTCGCTGAACACCTGAACGCCTGCACCTGCCAGCAATGCGGCTGTCACGCCCTGGCCCTCAACCTTGACCCCGCTGAAGCTGCCGTCATAGGTCTGCACATTGCCGCAAGACGGGCTATTGGCCTTGAGAATGGCAATCCGGATGCCGTGCCGGTTTACCAGCGCCAGCGCCTGTTGTGCCCCGTCCATAAACGCCGCGGTCACGTCTTCACCTTCGTTGGTCATCACCGGTGCTTTGCCGTTAAGCACATCGAGCCCTTGCCCACCGGGAATTTCTGCCGGTGGACGCGGCGTAGGCAAGCCACCCGCAACTTCCGGGCACAAGGCAATGATCCGCCCTTCATCCTGCCACCGGGCCAACTGACCATACGGACCACTGGCGCCGCCGTCGTAGCGCACGCGATGGCCCAACAGACAACGACTGACCAACACCTTTTGCCTCATACAAACACCTCTGTAGCGCGACGGCGAAACCAGCCGGTCAACGACAGCCGGTCACGGGTCGCGGGCATCACTTCATGGGGGATCTCGCCCGAGAGAAATACCACCAGACAACCACCGACCGGCAGTACGTCATAGTCGACGTTATCGTCCAGGTACATGCGCAAATGCCCGCCATGTTCCGGCAGCCAGGCCTCGTTGAGGTAAACCACGGCCGAGACCATGCGCCGGTCATCATCGCGAAAGCGGTCCAGATGCTTGAGGTAGAAGGCTCCGGGCGGGTAGAGGGCAAAGTGACTTTCAAAGTCATCAAGGCCCAAAAAAAGCCTGCGATTCATGGCGATTCGCAGGCTTTCCATTAACCCCAGATAGTTGTCGCAGGCTAGAACCTCTCCCGGCTCCAGCCATTGAATATGGTCGCCGCGTATCCCCTCGCGGACCTCCTGGGCAATACCGCGCCCGACCGCCGCCGGGGTCAGTTCACCCTCGGCCGAACGTTTATGGCACTCCGCCGCCAGTTCGAGGGTCAAAGCCTCGGGCAGAAAGATATTTTGCTGTGACCACCCCTGCGCGTACAGGTCGTCGACGATGCGAAGCAACAGCGGGTGATCAGATGGTATTTGCATGCCGCGCATAATATCGACACGTCTGAAAATCCGACAGCTCCGTCTAGCTGGCGGAGTAGAAATAATTAACCGGAGCATTTAAAGCCCCCTGGAGCGAGACGAATTCTCGACAAGTCCTACGCCACACCCGGACAATAGCGCCCTGCAGACAGGAGTCCCTCATGCGCCGCTTGTTTTTACTGTTGATGATGTTTTGCACGTTACCCGCATGGGCAGATAACCTCGATGATCTGTTCACGACTGCCGGGTGGCCAGAACAGCGCGCGCATTTTGTTGATGCCCTTACTGCCGCCCAGGAACGCTATCGCAACAACCTGCCGCCTGCTGTCTATCAAGCCCTGGTCAATAACAGCAACCAGCGCTTTGCCCCCGACGCGATGGACCGGCGTGCCAAAGAGAAAATGCGCAACACCCTGCCTGACCCTGTGCCTGCACTGACATTTTTCCAGTCGCCGCTGGGCCGACGGATTGTGGCTGCAGAACTGCTGGCCACCCGCCGCGATCAGTTGGCAAAGCACGCACAAGGCTTGCCCCGGATCGAAGCCAGCGCCACTCGCCAGCTATTGATCAACCACTTGTCACGGGCACTGCCGGCCCGTGAAGCGGGCGCAGAAGTCACTCTGGCGATCGCCGGGGTTGCCGCTGACAGTTTGAGTTCGATGATTCCGGGGTTGCTCGGCGGTGGACAGGCCCAAGGCATGCTGGATGGCCAGCGCCAGCGCTTGATGGAGCAAATTGCGGGTGAGCTGGATAACACGTTGCTCTACGTGTATCGCGACCTGTCTGACCCGGAACTGGAAGAGTTCGTCACCTTCGCCGAATCGCCTGACGGCAAAGCCTATTACCTGGCGGCACTGGCGGCGATCCGCGCCGGGCTGGCAGTAGGCCAAAGCACCTCCAGCCTGGCGCAATAACCAACGCCCCGCAGGAGCGAGCTTGCTGGCGAGCTCTTAAATACGGTGTACCGGATAGAAAACTGCTCGCTCCTACAGATGTTTATTCAGAAACGCGAAATAGCGCTCGCGAATCTCGGCCGTTTCATTCGCCAGATGGTGCCGGGCTTCTGGCAGCAACAACACCTTTGGCTGATCGAATTTAGTCTTCAGTACCTCAAGGTTGTATTGCCAATCCACCGTCTTGTCGGCTTCGCCCTGAATCACCAGAGGCCGGCGCGAGCAGGGTGTTGCACGCTCAATACGCGGGATCCAGCGCGCCAGCGCACCCACCCATGCTGTTGGCAGACGCACCGGCTGCAGCGGATCGGCCTGCAGGAACGGTAAGAATTGCGGATCGTTGGAGTTCTCGCTGAAACGCCGGGCGATGCCTTTGACGAACCCCCTGAGCAGGTAATAGCTGAACTTCGACCAACGCCAGTCCTTGGGCCTGATCAATGGCGCAAGCAGAATTACCCGTCCTTGTGCCGGGCTTTGATCGCCCTGACGCAGCGCATGATCAAGCACAATCGCGCCTCCGGTACTTTGCCCGCACAGGTGCCAGGGTTGCGGCAGTGCCAGGGATTGGGCCTCGATAAACAGCCCTTGCAGCACCGCCTGGTACTGCGCGAAATCGTCAATGCTGGCCCGCGCGCCACTCGAAAGCCCGTGCCCGGGCAAGTCGCAGGCAATGACCACGAAACCTCGATTCAACCCCCACTCAATGACGTGCCGATACAAGCCCATGTGATCGTAAAAACCATGGATGACGAAGAGCGTCGCCACCGGGGTGGACTCTGGCCACCAGACCTGGCTGACCAGGTCGTAGCCGCCGGCACTGAAGCGCCCCAATTGTCGGCGCACCGGCACTTCCCGCTGCGGGAAATCCAGCCCGTAGAAATGTTGGTACGCCAGCCCCTCCCGCGACAATGGCTGGCCGTCGTGCAGAGGCTGCAAGCTGGCGCGCAAGGAATCGGGAGCAAACGGGGCAGGCATAAGAGTTTCCAGACAGGGCGCATGTGCGCAAAACAGGCTTTATAGACCGGAATATTCATCTGTCAGTTCAAGCATGGCAAGCTACGCGGCCTTCGAGGACCTATTTGCATGCCTGTGCCCACTTTAAAAACCCTGCTTGCCTGCCTGCTGACGCTGATATGTGCCGTGGGTTTATGGCTGGCCTACGACTGGTTTCAGGGTCGCTACATTCGCGCCTTCAGCGACCGCACCGCACTGTTCGCCGGGGACGTGCTGAGCCTGCCGGCCGAGCTTTCAGGCCCGGGACCGATTCGCGTGGTGCATTTTTGGGACCCGGCCTGCCCGTGCAATGTCGGCAACCAGCAGCACCTGCGCGAACTGCTGGCGCATTATGTACCGCTGGGCGTTGCGTTCTACTCCGTGCAAAAGCCCGGCACCCACGGCCAGTTGCCCGCCACCCTTGGCGCGATAAAGCCATTGCCCAACCTGCCAGGCGCCGAGCACCTGAGCGCCAGCCCGGCTGTGGCCATCTGGGACCGCAGCGGCCAGCTGGCCTACTTTGGCCCCTACAGTGAAGGCGCCACTTGTAATGCCAGCAACAGTTTTATCGAGCCCATCCTGCAGGCATTGAGCGAAGGCCGCCCGGTAAAAGCCACCCACACCATGGCCGTTGGCTGCTATTGCCCATGGCAGGATGCTGGCGCTTCACACTAAGCGCTTCGGTGCAGAAAAATTACAAGGAGTTGCACCATGAAACGCAGCCTGACCGTAACCGCCCTCGTTATTGCCGCCATCGCGGGCGGGGGTATCTGGTATGTGCAAAGCAAGTTGCCCATGCGCCAGGGGCAGGTCGGGCTGAACACACTGCAAGGCCCGGTCACGGTGCGTTATGACGAGCGCGGGGTGCCGCATATCCGCGCAGGCAACCAGACCGACATGTACCGCGCCCTCGGCTATGTGCAGGCGCAAGACCGTCTGTTTCAGATGGAAATAATGCGCCGCCTGGCCCGTGGGGAACTGGCCGAGGTACTCGGGCCCAAACTGGTCGATACCGACAAGTTGTTCCGCAGCCTGCGCATTCGCGAACGTGCCGCCAGCTATGTCGCCGAACTGGATCATCAGTCGCCTTCCTGGCTGGCGCTGCAAGCCTATCTGGACGGGATCAACCAGTACCAGGCCACCCATGCCAGACCGGTGGAGTTTGACGTGCTGGGCATCACCCCGAGGCCATTCACCGCTGAAGACACGATCAGCGTCGCCGGTTACATGGCCTACAGCTTTGCAGCCGCCTTTCGCACAGAGCCATTGCTGACCTACGTCCGTGACCAGTTGGGCAGCGGCTACCTGCAAGTCTTCGATCTCGACTGGCAGCCCCGGGGCGTATTGGCCCCGGCACTCTCGAACAACGACTGGAAAAACCTCGGCTCCCTCGCCCAACTGAGCGATCAGGCCTTGAGTCAGGCCGGCCTGCCACAGTTTGAGGGCAGCAATGCCTGGGTCGTGTCGGGCAAGCGCACCGAAAGTGGCAAGCCGCTGCTGGCAGGCGACCCGCACATTCGCTTCTCGACCCCATCGGTGTGGTACGAGGCGCAACTCTCGGCACCCGATTTTGAGCTCTACGGCTACCATCAGGCGCTGGTACCGTTCGCCTTCCTGGGCAACAACCGCGACTTTGGCTGGAGCCTGACCATGTTCCAGAACGATGATCTGGACCTGATTGCCGAGAAGACCAATCCCGACAACCCGAATCAGGTGTGGTACCACGGTCAGTGGGTCGACATGAGCAGCAGCGAACAGCAAATAGCGGTCAAAGGCCAGCCACCGGTGACGCTCACCCTGCGCCAGTCACCCCATGGCCCGATCATCAACGATGTACTCGGGTCTGCGGCCGGCAGCACGCCGGTCGCGATGTGGTGGGGCTTTCTGGAAACCCGGGATCCGATCCTCGAAGGCTTTTACCAACTCAACCGCGCCGACACGTTGAGCAAGGCACGCACGGCCGCCACCTACATTCACGCGCCGGGCCTGAATCTGGTGTGGGCAAACGCCAAGGGCGACATCGGCTGGTGGGCCGCGGCGCAATTGCCCAAACGCCCGGCCGGGGTCAATCCGGCTTTTATTCTGGATGGCAGTACCCGTCAGGCTGACAAAGACGGTTTCTACCCGTTCAGCGCAAACCCCCAGGAAGAGAACCCGGCGCGGGGCTATATCGTGTCGGCCAACTTCCAGCCGGTGTCGCCTGCCGGCATTGAGATACCCGGTTACTACAACCTGGCGGATCGCGGCCAGCAGCTCAATCGCCAGCTCAGTGACCCCGGCGTGAAGTGGAACCTGAAAAACAGCCAGGCGCTGCAACTGGGTACACGCACCGACTACGCCCAGCGTGTGCTCAAGCCGCTATTACCGGTGTTGCGTGAAGTGGTCAGCGATCCGGCCGAACGCCAGCTGATAGAACAACTGGCGCAATGGCAGGGCGATTACCCGCTGGATTCAACGGCCGCCACGTTGTTCAGCCAGTTCCTGTTCAGCCTGGCTGACGCCGCGATGCATGATGAATTGGGCGATGCTTTTTTTGACACCTTGCTGACCACCCGGGTGATCGACGACGCCTTGCCACGCCTCGCTGCAAGCCCGGACTCGCCGTGGTGGGACAACCGCAATACGGCGCAAAAAGAGACCCGGGCCGACACGGTCAAAGTCGCCTGGCAAACCAGCATCGCGCAGTTGAAAGCCACCCTGGGTGATGACCCGGCGCAATGGCGCTGGGGCAAGGCGCATACCCTGACTCACGACCACCCGCTGGGACGACAGAAACCGCTGGACTGGCTGTTTAACGTCGGCCCCTTCGAGGCCCCCGGCAGCCATGAAGTGCCAAACAATCTCAGCGCCAAACTCGGCCCCGCCCCCTGGGCAGTGACCTACGGTCCGTCGACCAGACGCCTGATCGACTTTGCCGATCCGTCCCACAGCCTGACCATCAACCCGGTGGGCCAAAGCGGCGTGCCCTTCGACAGACACTACAGCGACCAGGCCCAGTCCTACATCGAAGGCGACTACAGCATCCCGCATCTCGACGAGACGGAAATCCAGCTCAATACCCGCAGCCTCTTGCGCCTGGTGCCCAACCAACCGTAGGAGCGGGCTTGCTCGCGAGCTGTCTGTTGAATTGAAAAGCTCGCGAGCAAGCTCGCTCCTACAGGGGCCGTTTATTCATCCCAATGCGTAATTCAGGACGATGCCTACAAAGATTGCCAACCCGGCCCAGTGGTTGTGCAGGAAGGCTTTGAAACAGCGCTGCGGGTCGCGGTCGCGGGTATACCAGAACTCCCACACGAAGCACCCGGCCGCGACTAGCAGGCCGAGGTGGAACCAGCCGCCCAGTTCGAAGTGCGTACCTGCCAGCAGCAGGCAGCCAAGCGCCAGGCCTTGCAGGGTAAGGATGATCATGCGGTCAGCATCGCCAAACAGAATGGCGGTGGATTTGACTCCGATTTTCAAATCATCTTCGCGGTCGGTCATGGCGTAGTAGGTGTCGTAGCCCACGGTCCACAGCAGGTTGGCGATGTACAGCAACCAGGCAGCGGCAGGCAGGCTGCCGGTCTCGGCGGTGAATGCCATGGGCATGCCCCATGAGAACGCCGCCCCCAGTACCACTTGCGGGTAGTAGGTGTAGCGCTTCATGAACGGGTAGCTTGCAGCCAGCGCCAGGCCGCCGAATGACAGCCAGATGGTCGGCGCATTAGTGCACAGCACCAGCAGGAAACTGATCCCCATCAGCAGCGCAAAAAACACCAATGCCTCTTTGCTGCTGATTTTTCCACTGACCAATGGCCGCTGTTCTGTACGTTTGACGTGGCCATCAACTTTGCGATCGGCAAAGTCGTTAATGACACAACCGCCGGCACGGGTCAGGATTACCCCGAAGACAAAGATCAGCAGGTTGCTCAGCGAAGGCACGCCCTTGGCGGCAACCCACAGCGCCCACAGCGTGGGCCAAAGCAGCAGGTAAATGCCGATGGGCTTGTCCATGCGGGTCAGCTGGATGAAGTCCCAGGCGCGAGGGTTCAGGCGATTGAGTGACTTGAGCAGGCGCACGTACATTCAGTTGTTCTCCGGCCGGGCACTCAGGGCGGCCCACAGTTTTGGTAAAAACACCTCGGCCACCAGCACGCTCAATGCTCCGCGTACAAAGCGCGAACGGCGGCCCCACAGCAGATCTGCCTGATCGGCAGCAGGCAACCAGGCACGCGGGTAGTGGCACACTTGCAAAGCACCGCGCTCAAAAGCCTGATCACAAAACAGCAGTTCACCCAGTGACCGGGTGCCCAGCTCGTCCATATTCAATGCACCATCTTCCAGAGCGCTTTTAGCCGCCACGCTGCGGGCAAACACCCACGGCTGCTGCTGACCGTGCAAATACACTTCACGCACCCAGCCCTCGCTGCCTTCGGGCAGGCTCAGGGCCGCACACTCATCCGGGCGCAAGGCCTGCCAGCCCTCAAAAAGCGGCAGCACGCTAAAGGCTCCACGGGAAAGCGCAGTCAGGCGACGGGTCAAGGAGCCTTGATCGAACAGCCAGTCGAGGACTTGTTCATCAGGCAATGCAGGAAGCTGGTCTTTTTCAAGCCAGACAGGGGAGATCAGCGGGTAAGTTAAGTGCGGCACAGTGGGTCATAATTGGCAGCCATTGAGGCCGGCGAGCTTATCACGCGGATCTTTGATTGAGCGGCCGGGGATTTTTTGGCAGTAATCGTGCTTGCATCTATCGATAGGCATCAGTACAAAACGCCCTGAATTGACGAGTGACCTGGCTGATCTGAAAAAGCCTGTGGCCTCCTATTAGCCTGAACTTGAGGAAATACCCCATGAAAAAGTGGCAATGCATCGTATGTGGACTGATTTATAACGAAGCCGACGGCTGGCCGGATGACGGCATTGCCCCCGGTACGCTGTGGCAAGACGTACCTGAAGACTGGCTGTGCCCGGACTGCGGCGTTGGCAAGATGGATTTCGAGATGATCGAAATCAACTGATCTACCCCCTTAAAACTGACTCACACCCATGGAGATTGGAATGAACGCACCTGTCGTGATCGTTGGTACCGGCCTGGCCGGCTACAATCTGGCCCGGGAATTTCGCAAGCTGGACAGCGAAACCCCGCTGCTGCTGATCACGGCTGATGACGGCCGCTCCTACTCCAAGCCGATGCTGTCCACCGGCTTTGGCAAGAATAAAGAAGCTGACGGCCTGAGCATGGCGATGCCCGGCGCCATGGCGCAACAGCTCAACGCCCAGATACGGACCCACACCCGCATCAGCGGGATCGATCCGGGTCACAAGCAGCTGTGGATCGGCGAAGAAGCCGTTCCCTATCGCGACCTGATTCTGGCGTGGGGCGCGCAAACGGTGCAGGTGCCGGTAGAAGGTGATGCCCAGGACGCGATCTACCCGATCAACGACCTTGAAGACTACGCCCGCTTTCGCGCCGCCGCCGCAGGCAAGCGCCGGGTATTGATTCTGGGCGCAGGCCTGATCGGCTGTGAGTTTGCCAATGACTTGATCGCAGGCGGTTATGAAGTTGATCTGGTCGCACCCTGCGAGCAGGTCATGCCAACCCTGTTGCATCCCGCCGCCGCTGCAGCGGTCAAGGCCGGCCTTGAGAGCCTGGGCGCGCGCTTGCACCTGGGCCCGGTACTGACCCGCCTGCAACGCACTGAAGATGGGCTCCAGGCGCATTTGTCGGATGCCAGCGTGATCGACTGCGATGTCGTAGTGTCAGCCATTGGTTTGCGCCCGCGCATCGATATGGCCGCTGCCGCGGGGATTCGGGTCAATCGGGGAATCGAGGTCAATCGCCAGCTCAAAACCTCCCATGACAACATCTATGCCCTGGGCGACTGTGCCGAGGTCGATGGCTTGAGCCTGTTGTATGTCATGCCGCTGATGAGCTGTGCCCGGGCCCTGGCGCAAACCCTGGCAGGCAACCCCACGGCCGTCAGCTACGGTGCGATGCCGATTACCGTCAAAACCCCGGTTTGCCCGCTTGTAGTGTCCCCCGTGCCGCGTGGGCATGAAGGCGTGTGGACCGTGGAGGGTCAAGGCGCCGATATCAAGGCATTGTGCAGGGACAGTGAAGGCAAATTGCTCGGTTATGCCCTGACAGGTGAGGCGGTTCGCGAAAAACTGGCGCTGAACAAAGAGCTGCCTGCACTTTTGGCGTAAATGCAGCCCACTCTGTCGCTTATACCACCACCTTGAGACAACAAAGCCGGCGCAGAGGCTGGCGTCGGCCTTGGCCGCGTGCCATCCTCACATCGGTCTGCCGCAGAGTAGAGCCTGCGGCGCCTTGGCGCTGCTCCAGAGAGAGCAGCACGGACATAACAACAAAAAACCGTCAAAGAGGCTTCATCATGCGTAAACCAGATCTCGCCAACGCTATCGCTGAAAAGGCTGACCTCACCAAAGAGCAAGCCAGCCGCGTCCTAAACGCAGTGCTTGAAGAAATCACCAATGCCCTGCATCGCAAAGACAGCGTAACGCTGGTCGGCTTCGGCACCTTTATTCAGCGCCATCGTGGTGCTCGCACCGGACAGAACCCGCAAACCGGCGAGCCGGTAAAAATCAAGGCCAGCAACACCGTAGCCTTCAAGCCGGGCAAATTCTTGAAAGACAGCGTCAATCCATAAGTCTGGAATGGGCCGCTGCTCGCAACGGCCTTAAGAATGGGCAGGCTGGCTCGGCTAGCGGCCCGTTCTTGACACCCGACCACACAATCGTGCGGCCATAAGCGGCAAAACCCCCACCATCTACGCCAATCCATGCTCATATATGGCGTTCTTCGTTCAAATCGTTAAACTGCGCCGGCCATTTAATTTCTCCCGAGGCCGCCTACATGAAATTTCGTTTCCTGCTCTGGATGCTGGGCTTTTTGATGAGCAAAGCCAGCCGTAAAAACCCTGCTTTTCAGCAGCAACTGGTCGACAAGGACCTGGTTTTCCAGCTGCAAACCCTCGATGGCAAAGTGGCCCGTCACTTCAAAGTCAAAAATCAGCGCATCACCAGCCACTCGGGCCTGTACCCCGAGCCTGCCTTTTCGATCGCCTTCAAAGATGCAGCCTACGGCTTTGCCACGCTGCAAGCGAAAAACAAGCAACTGGCATTCATGACCGGGATTCAGGACAAATCGATTCAGATCAAAGGCAATCCGGCCCTGGTGATCTGGTTCCAGGGCCTGACCAAGTACCTCAAGCCACGTAAAAAGCCCACGGCCTGATACTTCAACTGTAGGAGCGAGCTTGCTCGCGAGCTGTTTACGCTTAGAAGAGCTCGCGAGCAAGCTCGCTCCTACAGGTAACGGCGGGCTACGCCCGGCTAAACTGCGCTGCCATTTCGCGAAGCAGCACTTCCGCCTCCAGCACTTTGCTGACAACGTCTTCCGCCTTTTCGCGGGAGATCCCCAGACGTTCGAACACCGCGTCTGGAAGTGGCGCACATGATCCGGTGCCGATTGCCCGGCTACGCAACAACCCCAGTGCCACACAGACCAGGTTCGGGAACTGTGCATCGGCGCCGCTATAGTGCGGATCGTGCTGAAAACGCAATGCCGTCACCAGCTCTGGCGGCATGCTCCAGTACCGCAGCACCCAGGCTCCCATTTGCTCGCGGCTGATACCCAGCAAATGCTGTTCGATGACGCTATGACTGACATGCGGATTGACTTCAAGATGACGGCAGATCAACGAGAAGTGCGGCGGGAACACATGAGCCAGCAGCAAATACCCGAAGTTGTGTAACAGCCCGGCCAGGTAGGTGAGGCCGACTTCCGGGCGCTCGGCCCGAGGCATGGCCCGGGTCAACCCCTCAATGACCGCTGCGGTGTAGATCGACTGCTGCCAGTAAGGGGCACTCGAGTGCGGGTAGTCCTTGGGCACGCTCAGGCTTTTGCCCAGCGCCAGACTCAGGGCGAGGTTAATCACCAGATCAACCCCCAGCACCCGGACAATAGCGTCTTCAACCGAGCGGATTTTGCTTTGTGAAGCGTAGTACGACGACGATGCCCAGCTCATGACTTGTGCCGCCAGTGCCGGGTCGGTTTCGACAACACTGGTGATTTCATCGATGGTGACGTTTGGATCGACCCGCAACCGCATGATTTTACGCACGCTTTCTGCCAGCGGCGGCAGCTCGATAGTGCCTTCCAGCCGTTGCTGGATACGGCGCGCCGTGAATGCCTGGACTGCCCGGTTGATCGCCTCGCCATCATCTTGTGCTTGATCAAGGTTAAGCCTGATAGCGCTCAGGGACTCGCCAAAGCGGCCCCCGCTGGCGTTGATCAGCAGGCGCCTGAAATCTTCCAGGCTAATCTCCAGCCACAAACCGGGCTCACCCGCACCGATCAACAGCAGGGGTTGCTGGAGTAATTGCTCTTCGTACAGGCAAGGTGAATTGGTGAATGCAGGCAAGCCCGGCAACACGCTCAAGTTGTGCCTGCCGAGTATCTGCTGCAGGCGATCAGGCGCGATTGCCGTCATGCGACGCCCGACCAAGTCAGCGAGACGATTGAGATCGAGCAGGTGGCTCTGCGCAAACAGCACCATCAGGGCGCCAACCGAGTCATCGAGCAACACCGCCTGCACCTTGCAGCCCGGGTTGAGCCCCGGATGGTCGTGGACTTCGCGCCAGGTAACGGCCAAATCTTCAAGCAGCCGCCGGACTGCAAGCGGTGTGCTCAAAACGGTTGGAGCGCTGGCGACTTCATTGAAGATCTGCATTCGATTCCTGCAACTCAAATTTGGTAAGCGTCTATTAATCGGCCGCAAATCTGATTACTGAACGAATTTTTACACCTGCCCATATTGCTGACCGTGGCGTAGCCAGCGATCCAGAAGCGGACTGACGTGGCCCGGCCAGCGCTCAATCAGTGTCAGGGCAGCATCGCGCACAGCAGGCAGGAGGTCGGCATCGCGCATCAGGTCGGCGACCTTGAATTGCAGCAGGCCGGTTTGCCGGGTGCCCAGCATTTCGCCGGGGCCGCGCAGCTCGAGGTCTTTTTCGGCGATCACAAAACCATCATTGGTCTCACGCATGATGCCCAAGCGCTGACGCCCGATTTGCGACAGCGGCGGGTGATACAGCAGCACGCAATGACTCGCGGCGCTGCCCCGACCCACACGGCCACGCAACTGGTGGAGCTGGGACAGGCCCAGGCGCTCCGGGTTTTCGATAATCATCAGACTGGCATTGGGTACGTCGACGCCGACCTCGATCACCGTGGTTGCGACCAGCAGTTGCAACTCACCGGCCTTGAACTGCGCCATGACCGCGGCTTTTTCTGCCGCCTTCATACGGCCGTGAATCAGACCTACCCGCAACTCACCCAAAGCGCTTGAGAGGTCCTCAAAGGTGGTCTCGGCGGCCTGACAGGTCATCTCTTCGGATTCTTCAATCAGGGTGCATACCCAGTAGGCCTGCCGGCCTTCGGCACAGGCGGCACGCACCCGCTCGATCACTTCGATACGCCGTGTGTCGACCACCAGTACGGTATTGACCGGCGTTCGGCCGGGCGGCAGCTCATCGAGAATCGAGGTGTCAAGATCGGCGTAAGCACTCATGGCCAGGGTCCGCGGAATCGGGGTGGCTGTCATGATCAACTGGTGTGGGCACATCACCCCGCCAACCCCCTTGTTGCGCAGGGCCAGACGTTGCTGCACGCCAAAACGGTGTTGCTCATCGATGATGACCAGGGCCAGGTTCTTGAACTGCACCTGATCCTGAAACAAGGCATGGGTACCGACGACCATCGGTGCGCCATTGGCAATTTGTTCCATCGCACTGGCCCGGGCCTTGCCTTTGAGCTTGCCGGCCAGCCACGCAACTTCAAGCCCCAGCGGCTCCAGCCAACGCTTGAAGTTGATGTAGTGCTGCTCGGCAAGGATTTCCGTCGGTGCCATCAGTGCCACCTGATAGCCAGCCTCAAGCGCCTGCAAAGCGGCCATCGCCGCCACCACGGTCTTGCCTGCCCCTACGTCGCCCTGAATCAGACGCAACATGGGTTCAGGCTGACTGAGGTCGTAGGCCACTTCGTTGCCGACTCTGACCTGGGCGCCGGTTGGCGGGAAGCCCAGGTTGGCCAGAAACTGCGCCGGCAGCTTTTGCGCTTTGGGCAAGGCCGGCGCCTGCTGGGAGCGCAGGCTCTCGCGCAATCGCTGCTGCGAGAGCTGATGGGTGAGCAGTTCCTCAAACGCCAGGCGGTGTTGTGCCCAGTGATGGCCCAAGGCGAGCTCCTCGACATCAGCATCGGCCGGTGGCTGATGCAAATAGCGAATGGCTGCGTCCAGCGGCGCTAGCTGGTGCTCTTTGGCCAACTCCGGGGGTAACCAGTCAGGCAAGCTGCGCGGGCCAAGCAGGGCAAGGCTTTGCTGGCTGAGCTGGCGCAGACGCTGCTGGGTCAGACCTTCGGTTGTAGGGTAAATCGGTGTCAGCGTGGTATCGACGGGAGGTGGCTCATCACCGGTGATTGCACGGTATTCGGGATGGTAGATCTCCAGCCCCGACGCGCCGGGACGTGCCTCACCATAGCAGCGCACTTCTGTGCCACGCTTGAGGCTCTCTTTTTGCGCATTGCTGAAATGATAGAACCGCAGGCTCAGGCCCCCGGTACCGTCATTGATCCGCACCAGCAAACTGCGGCGCTTGCCCATGACCACGTCCGCGCCGATGACCCGGCCTTCGACCACTGCATCCTGACCAGGGCGCAGGGCGCCGATGGGCACCACGCGAGTGCGGTCCTGATAGCGCAGCGGCAAATGGAAGAGCACATCCTGCAGGTTTTCCAGACCCACCTTGGCCAGTTTCTCGGCCATGGCCTCGCCAACGCCCTTGAGCGCGGTGACCGACACTTTCGACAACTCGGTCATCGGCAGGCTTACTTCGCGGCAGGCGGCTTGGCCACCGAGCACAGACGGATAGAGTCGGCGAGGATTTCAATCGCCTTGGGCCGAGGAAAGCTGGCACGCCAGGCGATGGCGACTGTACGAAAAGGTACCGGCGGAGTCAGCGGACGCACAGCCAATATGCCCGGGGCATAGTGATGACTGTCGACGGCCGACAATGGCAGGATCGAAATGCCCAGACCTGAAGCCACCATGTGACGGATAGTTTCCAGCGAGCTGGATTCAACCGTGGTGTGTTGCGATCCGTCCTTGCCTTTGGCCAGGGTCGGGCAGGCTTCCAGCACCTGGTCGCGGAAGCAGTGACCTTCGCCCAGCAACAGCAGGCTCTTGTCGTTGAGCAGGCTGGCGTCGATGGTTTCTTTTTGCGTCCATGGATGCTCGCTCGGCATCAACACATAGAACGGCTCGTCGTAGAGCGGCAGGGTCAGTACATCGGCTTCGTTGAACGGCAGAGCGATGATGATCGCGTCCAGTTCGCCATTGCGCAGCTTGTCGCGCAGCACATGGGTGAAGTTTTCTTCGATGTACAACGGCATTTGCGGGGCGACCCGGTGCAGTTGCGGAATCAGGTGCGGAAACAGATACGGGCCGACGGTGTAAATGGCACCGACCTTGAGCGGGGCGGTCAGCTGGTTCTTGCCGGCCTGGGCCAGTTCGCGAATGCCCTGGGCCTGCTCCAGTACCTTTTGCGCCTGGGCGACGATGCCTTCACCTACCGGGGTAAGGCGCACGGCACTTTTGCTGCGCTCAAAAATCAGCACACCGAGTTCGTCTTCCAGTTTTTTCACACCCACCGACAAGGTCGGCTGGCTGACGTGGCAACGTTCAGCCGCGTGGCCGAAGTGTTGTTCTTGGGCGAGCGTAACGATGTAGCGTAATTCTGTAAGCGTCATAGCGGGCGTCCCTGTGGTTGCGGGCCAAGCATAGCGGCTGCAATCGATAGACGCACGTTATCAGACATTACCCTCAGAGCTACAGTCGCTAATCAAGGCAAAGGAGGTTTAATACTGCGAGAGCGGGTTTAGCAGCGATGCAGCCGCCCCTGTATTGCGGGAGACTGCACTGCTGCTATCGATGGCAAACCAGCACCTGCAGGGCTTTTATCCGAGCCAACGTTTTATCGCCGACGTTTATCGATGGAATAAACGAAGGGTGCCACGATCTCGATGGTGCCATTGGTCAGCATTTCAGGCGGTGGCTTGGGCAATGGCTGGGCCCGACGAATCATTTCCAGGGTAGCCCGGTCCAGATCCGCGTTGCCTGAACGTCCTACCAACTCATAGGACAGTACCTTGCCCTCAGCATCCACCACGAAGCGCAGACGGTTCAGACCCTCTTTGCCGCGCGACTGTGCAGAAGCCGGGTACTTTTTGTACTTGCCCAGGTGGGCCAGCAAAGTACCTTCCCAACTGGCTTTGGCGGCCAGCTGTTGTGCCGACGGGCCAGGGGCCGGGGCAGCAGACTTCTCGCTCGGCGCCTTGGTCGGTGTGGCGTCGCTCGGTTTCTCTTCTGAAGGCTTCTCTTTAACCGGGTCAGGTTTTTCCACAGGCTTGGGCGGTTGTGGCTTCTGCTTGGGCTTGACCGGCTTGGGGACAGCAATCTTCGGCTTGGGCGCTTCGGCCAGCTTGGGTATCGGCAACTCTTCCACAGGGGCCGGCGGTTGTGGTGGTGTCACCACTTTCGGCGGTGCTGGCGGTGGCGGTGCTGGCATCGGAGCCAGATCAACCATCATCGCCTGCGGAGGAAGTTCGACGTTCCGCGGGCTGGACCATTGCATGGCAAGAATGACTGCCACTGCATGGATGGCCAACACCGCGACCAGGCTGATTGCGTAACGCGTCATCTTTTGGCGCGCTATGGTCATTTCTTGGCTGCCGTCTCTAGTCCGACCAGACCCACCTTCAAGTAACCGGCTGCGCGCAGTGCATCCATCACGCTCATCAAGTCACCGTAGTCCACACCTTTATCGGCCTGGAAGAAGATCGTCGTGTCTTTTTTGTTGTGAGTCCTGGCATCCAGGGTCGGGCCCAGGGCTTCAACGGTGACCGGCTCTTCACCCAGATACAGGCGCTGGTCAGCCTTGACGCTGAGGAACACAGGCTTCTCAGGGCGCGGCGCCGGTTTGGCGGTCGAAGCGGGCAGGTCAACCTTGATATCTACAGTGGCCAGCGGTGCTGCCACCATGAAGATGATCAGCAGTACCAGCATCACGTCAATAAAAGGGGTGACGTTGATTTCGTGGTTCTCGGCGAGATCGTCATCGCCTTCTTTTAAATGCAGGCCCATGGCCGATTACCCCACTTTCACCATATGCGGTTGCGAGCTGCGCTCGGGCGGCAGGTGATCGAGGTCACGGCTAACCAACAGCAACACTTCTGCAGATGCGTCTGCCACTTGCGCCTTGTAGCCAGTGATAGAGCGGGCGAAGACGTTGTAAATCACTACCGCAGGGATCGCAGCAACCAGACCCAGTGCAGTGGCCAGCAGGGCCTCGGCAATACCGGGCGCTACAACGGCCAGGTTGGTGGTCTGGGTTTTGGCGATACCGATAAAGCTGTTCATGATCCCCCATACGGTACCGAACAGACCTACGAACGGCGCGGTTGAACCAATGGTGGCGAGAATGCCGGTGCCGCTGCTCATGTTGCGGCCGCACGCGGCAACCAGACGCTCGAGGCGGAAGCTGACGCGCTCTTTGATGCCTTCTTTTTCACGGCTATTGGCCGACAGACGCATTTCTTCAAGTGCGTCCTGCACCAGCAGGTGTGCCAGGGTGCCTTTTTTGGTAGCAGACTCGCTGGCTTCCTTGAGGGTGCCGGCTTTTTTCAGATTGGCGATTTCAACCCGCAGACGACGCTTGGCGCCCAGGACTTCAAAGCCTTTGGCAATCCAGATGGTCCAGGTGATGATCGAGGCAATAGCCAGGCCGATCATTACGATCTTGACGATGATGTCCGCGTTTTTGTACATGCCCCAAGGCGACAGGTCGTGTGCCATGCCCAGAGTGTTGTCTTCTTCAAGCACTTGCGGAGCGTCGTCGGCCGGAGCAACAGCACCCTCGACCAATGACGGGTCGGTTGCCCCTGGCGTAGCTACAGGTGCCGGTGCTGCAACCTCAGTGGCAGAATGCACGGCCGGCGCAGCAGGCTCGTCGGCAAACGCTGCAGCAGGCGCCAGCAACAGGCTGAACATCAGCGCCGCAAGCCCACGCCATACACGTGCGGGGCTCAAAAGCGGGGTTGGCGAAGCGGTGGGATGATTGCGTGTCATGCTAGCCGGACCTGAGAAAAGTAATAAGGTTATGCCCTACAACGCGTCTTGAGACCCAGGGCAAATGATGGGTTATTATTGCAAGTAATTCTTGTTAACAAAAGCAATTGCATCTGTTTTTTAAAAAGTCACGACCTTGGTCGGGTCTGAACATGCAATTTTGTAACTTTATATTAGGAGTTTTGAGATGCCCAAAGCCTCGGTTCTGATCGCCGGTTGCGGTGATGTCGGAAGTCGTCTCGCGACTCAATTACTGGCCAATGACTGGCAGGTCTATGGGCTGCGGCGCTCCACCGACCGGCTGCCTGCTGGTGTCATTGGTGTAGCAGGCGACCTGTTCAGCGAGCAATGCCCAGACCAATGGCCCAAGGGCAATATTGATTATCTGGTGTATAGCGCTGCTGCCACAGAACACGACGAAGCAGGCTATCAGGCGGCTTATGTTGACGGGCTCAAACACACGCTCCACTGGCTCAAGCAACACAACCAGCAGCCAAAGCGCCTGATATTTATATCCAGTAGTGGGGTCTATGGGCAAAAAGGCGGTGAATGGGTGGATGAGACGTCACCCGCCCAAGCCTCGAGTTACTCGGGGCGAATCATGCTTGAGGCTGAGCAGGTAGCACTGCGCAGCGGCATTCCTGCAAGCGTGGTGCGCCTGACAGGGATCTACGGACCAGGACGCGAGTGGATGCTGGGGCAAGTACGCAAGGGCTACCGCGTTGCTGTAGATCCACCGTTGTATGGCAACCGTATTCACGCCGATGACGCGGGCGGCCTTATAGCCTTCCTGCTCCAGGCCGACCTGCAGGGCAAATCTCTGGACGATTGCTATATCGGCGTAGATAACGCACCGGTACCCCTGGCTGAAGTCGTGGACTGGTTGCGTGAACGCCTGGGTATAACCGAATGGGCCGCCGAAGCCAGCGTTCGCCGGGCTGGCAGCAAGCGTTGCAGCAACGCACGGGCCAAAGCTTTGGGCTGGGAACCGCGTTACCCGAGTTATCGCGAAGGTTACGGCGAGATGCTAGCGAACTGACACCTACCGCAGGAGCGAGCTTGCTCGTTCCTGCGGTAAGCGATGCCTGGCTTGCACTTAAAGCTGCTTCTCCAGCAACCATTCACGCTTGCCCGGGTAAAGTTGGGGCATTTCGTCAGGCTTGGCGGAATCCAGCGCCTGGAAGATTTCCAGCTGGCGGCCATTACGTACAAAAATGTGCGCCGCACCGGACTCATCCTGCTCCAGCCAGAGGCTGTCGTACTCGCCGCTCATCGATGCACAGTCGCCCGCCAGGCACAGGGCATAGGCGTTGGCATCGGGCAAGCCGGTAATCCGGCCGTCTGCAAAGAAGATCACTTGATTGCCTTGCCCTTTTCCGCTGACCACATGCCACTGACCGCCTAGGTAGGCAGACTTGAGCGCGTGCTCGAAGTTGGTACCCAAAGGCGCATCACTTGCCAGGTTTATGGATGAGCGTACGAAGGACTGTTGCGGATCGGACTCTCCTGCGGCCTGAATCAGCTCGTCGCCATTGAGGCTCAAGTCTGTGGCAACGCTGCCATAGATATTGACCTGCCAAACGCCGTCGTTTTCCGGCATCAGCTTGCCTTCAACCCACTCAAAACCATTGGTGTAATTGGCTTTGGCGTGCCTGGCATCAATTTGCCACTCAAGATTTGGACCGTTGGCAAGCAGGGCTTCACGCAAATTGCCACCTTTGGCGGCTTCATTTATTGCGGCCTGGTTGATCCAGACACCACTGATATCGCGATGGGCGGGGCCGCTGGCACAGCCACCCAGAAAAATGGTGAGCAGTGAGAATGCGAGCGCTTTGCGCATAGCGGAATCCTTTTAAAGCGGGGCAAGCGAGGGGTTGGCGCAGCATGAAGGCGCTGCGCCGAGGGGTGTTACTCAATTACCAGAATAGCGTCCATCTCAACCTGCGAACCCTTTGGCAGGGCGGCAACACCAATGGCAGCACGAGCCGGGTATGGCTGCTCGAAGTATTTGCCCATGATTTCGTTGACCTTGGCGAAATGGCTCAGGTCAGTCAGGAAGATGTTCAGCTTGACGATGTCCTTGAACGAACCGCCTGCCGCTTCAGCTACCGACTTCAGGTTTTCGAATACCTGAATGGTCTGGGCTTCAAAGCCTTCAACCAGTTCCATGGTTTTTGGGTCCAGGGGGATCTGACCGGAC
This sequence comes from Pseudomonas versuta, assembly GCF_001294575.1. Lineage (NCBI taxonomy): Bacteria > Pseudomonadati > Pseudomonadota > Gammaproteobacteria > Pseudomonadales > Pseudomonadaceae > Pseudomonas > Pseudomonas versuta. Next base: position 4,633,189 of record NZ_CP012676.1, on the reverse strand, counting down.
ATGTAGACAGTATTGCCAGCTTTGATCGCCTGAGAATAAGTACCGATAGCAGCAGGTGCCTTATCGCTGGTGATAACAGTCTTGGTCATGGGTGACTCCTTGTAATTGGATGGCTACGCACGCATACGAGTAATGCGGATGACCCCGTTAAGGGCGCGCAGTTTTTTGATTACGCGGGCCAGATGCACACGGTCGTGCACACTGACCACCAGTTGGACCACGCTGATACGACCATCGCGTTCGTCCATGCTGATTTTTTCGATGTTGCCGTCGGCGGCGTTAACGCTGCTGGCCAGCAATGCAATCAGGCCACGCTGGTGCTCCAGCTCGACGCGCAACTCGACGTTGAATTCGCCGGTAACGTCCTTGGCCCACGAAAGCTGGACGCATTTTTCGGGGTTATGCCGGATTTCGCTGATATTGCGGCAGTTATCCAGGTGCACGACCATACCTTTACCGGCAGACAAATGGCCCACAATCGGGTCGCCCGGGATCGGCGTACAGCATTTGGCGTAACTGAGTACCAAACCTTCGGTGCCGCGAATCGCCAGCGGCCCTTCAGGGCTCGGCAGCTGTTCACCTTCACCCATCAGGCGCCGGGCAACCACGTAAGCCATGCGATTGCCCAGGCCAATGTCTTCGAGCAAGTCTTCAACCTGTTCCAGGCGGTATTCCTGAAGCATTGCCTGCACGCGATCGGCCGGAATCTTGTCCAGTGCACTGTTGAAACCGTTAAGCACCTTGTTCAGCAAGCGCTCGCCCAAATTCACGGACTCGGAACGGCGTTGCAACTTGAGAGCATGACGAATGTGCGTACGGGCCTTGCCGGTGACGACAAAATTCAGCCACGCCGGGTTTGGCCGGGCACCTGGCGCGCTGACAATCTCGACCGTGGAACCACTTTGCAGCGGCTCGGACAGCGGAGCGAGACGCCGGTTGATGCGACAGGCAATACAGCTGTTGCCGACGTCGGTGTGCACCGCGTAGGCGAAATCGACTGCCGTGGAGCCTTTGGGCAGCTCCATGATCCGGCCTTTAGGCGTGAACACATAGACCTCGTCCGGAAACAGGTCGATCTTCACGCTTTCGATAAATTCGAGGGAGTTGCCTGCGCGCTGCTGCATCTCCAGCACGCCCTTGACCCATTGCCGCGCCCGGGCATGAGTACCCGTATGCTGTTCGTCGCCACTGGACTTATACAACCAGTGAGCGGCGATGCCGTTGTTGGCCATCTCTTCCATTTCACGGGTACGGATCTGAATTTCGATCGGTACGCCATGCATGCCAAACAGCGTGGTGTGCAACGACTGATAGCCGTTGGCTTTGGGAATGGCGATGTAGTCTTTAAAACGACCCGGCAGGGGTTTGTACAAATTATGTACAGCACCCAATACCCGGTAGCAGGTGTCGACCTTGTCAACGATGATCCGGAACGCATAAACGTCCATGATCTCGTTGAAAGCCCGGCGCTTGCCGCGCATTTTTTTATAAATGCCGTAAATGTGCTTTTGACGGCCGCTGACTTCACCCTGAATGCCGTCTACGGCTAAACAGTGGCTGAGCGACTCTTCAATTTTGTTGACGATTTCCTTGCGATTGCCCCGGGCGCGCTTGACCGCCTGATAGATGCGCGCAGAGCGCATCGGGTACATCGCCTTGAAACCGAGATCTTCGAATTCGATACGAATACTGTGCATACCCAGCCGGTTGGCAATGGGTGCGTAGATTTCCAGGGTTTCCTTGGCAATCCGCCGGCGCTTTTCGCCGGACAGTACTTCGAGGGTTCGCATGTTGTGCAGACGATCAGCCAGCTTGACCAGAATCACGCGGATATCCCGCGCCATGGCCATGGCCATCTTCTGGAAGTTTTCAGCCTGGGCTTCGGCCTTGGTCTCGAAGTTCATCTGGGTCAGCTTGCTGACTCCATCGACCAGTTCGGCCACGGTTTCACCGAACTGCGCAACAAGCGCTTCCTTGGCAATACCGGTGTCTTCGATCACGTCATGCAGCATGGCTGCCATCAGACTTTGATGGTCCATATGCATGTCGGCAAGAATATTGGCCACTGCCAGCGGATGCGTGACATAAGGCTCGCCACTACGTCGGCGTTGGCCATCGTGGGCTTGTTCGGCGTAGAAGTACGCTCGTCGGACCAGATTGACCTGGTCCGCACTGAGGTAAGTCGACAAGCGATCGGCGAGGGCGTCTATGCTCGGCATGAGGGAACCCCCTGCCAAAACTTTTTACCCTTCGCCGTGCTACGTCGACCGGGCATAGGCTTAGTTCGCCTCGTTGGACTCGTCCTCGAACGCTGCGAACAGCGGTTCGTCTTCGACGATTTCAGCGTTGGCGATAAACTCGTAGCTCATCAGGCCTGCAGCGATTTCACGCAAGGCAACAACAGTAGGCTTGTCATTTTCCCACTCAACCAAAGGCTCTTTACCGCCGGTGGCCAGTTGACGGGCACGCTTGGTAGAGAGCATGACCAGCTCAAAGCGGTTATCCACGTGTTCTAGACAGTCTTCAACGGTTACGCGGGCCATGGTCTTCCTCGTAGCAAATGCAATATGCGCGCTGCCCGGATGGGCGAGCGGACTCAACAGTTTAAAAAATCACCAGCCATTAGGGAAGCGCTGATTTTTCAAGCACTGCCCGAAATCCTCTGTAAGCGCCAATGTAAAGCCCTTACAGGGGTTTTGGGAAGAGTTCTTTAACCAAGCAATTCGGCCAATAACTTGCCAAAACGCTGCTGCTGACGTTTTTGCTGGAGGCGATTGGCGCGAAAAATCGCCTTCAAGTCCTCAAGCGCCAGCGCAAAATCGTCATTGATGATCAGGTAGTCATAGTCGACGTAGTGGCTCATTTCACTCACGGCTTCACGCATGCGCCCGTCAATGATTTCGTCGCTGTCCTGCCCGCGATTGTCCAGACGCTCACGCAGCGCTTGCTGGCTCGGCGGCAGGATGAAGATCGAACGCGCCTGCGGCATCAGTTGGCGAACTTGCTCGGCGCCTTGCCAGTCGATTTCCAGAATCAGGTCGTGACCTTCATCCAGCGTTTGCTGCAAATGGCTCTGTGAAGTGCCATAAAGGTTGCCGAAGACCTCGGCGCGCTCCAGGAAATCACCGTGCTCGATCATTTTCACGAACTCTTCGCGCTCGACGAAGTGATAGTTCACCCCGTTGACCTCGCCCGGACGCATGGCGCGGGTGGTGTGCGAAACCGAAACGCGAATCTGCGGCTCGAGGTCGATCAATGCCTTGACCAAGCTGGTCTTGCCTGCGCCCGAAGGGGCGGAAACGATATAAAGGGTGCCGGTGCTATGGGTCATGTCAGGGAGAGCCTTACTCAATATTCTGTACTTGTTCGCGCATTTGCTCGATCAACACTTTGAGGTTGACCGCTGCTTGTGTGCTGCGCGGATCGAATGCCTTGGAACCGAGGGTATTGGCCTCACGGTTAAGTTCTTGCATCAGGAAGTCGAGGCGCCGACCGGCGGCACCACCAGACTTGAGCACGCGACGCACCTCAAGAATGTGGGTGCTGAGACGGTCGAGCTCTTCGGCAACATCGCTTTTTTGCGCCAGCATGACCATTTCCTGCTCAAGGCGCTGCGGATCGAGCTCGGCTTTCATGTCTGCAAAGCGATCGAGCACCTTTTGCCGCTGAGTGGCCAGCATCTGCGGTACGAGTTCACGCAAAGTCTCGACATCACCCACAATCGCGGTCAATCGCTCACTGATCAGGCGAGCCAGCTCGGCCCCCTCACGCTCACGGCCGCTTTTCAGCTCTTGCAGGGCTTGTTTGAACAGCTCCAGAGCCTGACTGTTCAGGGCTTGCGGATCGCTCGCATCAGCCACCAGAACACCGGGCCAGGCCAACACTTTAAGCGGATCGAGCGCAGCCGGCTGCTTGATCAGGCTGGCGATGGTCTCGGCAGCGGCCACCAGTTGCGCGGCGCGCTCACGGTCAACCTGCAGCGGTTTACCCGTGGACTCTTCAGTGAAACGCAAAGTGCATTCCAGCTTGCCGCGTGAAATACCCTGGCGCAGCGCTTCGCGCACAGCACCTTCGAGGTCACGGAAAGACTCGGGCAGACGCAGGTGCGGCTCCAGGTAACGGCTATTGACCGAGCGCAGCTCCCAGCTCAGGGTGCCCTGAGTGCCGGCACTTTCGACACGGGCAAAGGCGGTCATGCTATGCACCATGGACGGTACCTCGCGATTCAATGAATTAAGCCTGAAGGCTATTAAGGCGGCGGATTGTAACGCAGTGCAGCTGGCGGCCCCAAATGACGTCTGTCGTAAAAGTACCCGGTGTCATGGCGCGCCCTCGGGAGCGACGAGCCAGGCGAGTAATTATTAGGCGTGTCCTGTTGGTCCATGGCCTTTATAATGCTCGGCAGTTTTCCGTCTCGTACAGGTATCCCACATGAAACGTCCAAGTGGTCGCGTTGCCGATCAGCTCCGCCCGATCCGCATCACCCGCAACTACACCAAACACGCAGAGGGTTCTGTACTGGTCGAGTTCGGTGACACCAAAGTCATCTGCACCGTCAGCGTCGAGAACGGCGTGCCGCGCTTCCTTAAAGGCCAAGGCCAGGGCTGGCTGACCGCAGAATACGGCATGCTGCCCCGCGCCACCGGCGACCGCAACCAGCGCGAAGCCAGCCGTGGCAAGCAAGGCGGTCGCACACTTGAAATCCAGCGCCTGATCGGCCGTTCGCTGCGCGCCGCACTGGACATGTCCAAGCTGGGCGACATCACCCTGTACGTCGACTGCGACGTGATCCAGGCCGACGGCGGCACTCGCACAGCCTCGATCACCGGCGCCATGGTTGCACTGGTCGACGCGCTGAAACTGATCAAGAAACGCGGCGGCCTGAAGGGCGGCGATCCACTCAAGCAAATGATCGCGGCGGTCTCGGTTGGCATGTATCAAGGCGAGCCAGTGCTCGACCTCGACTATCCTGAAGATTCGGCAGCCGAAACCGACCTGAACGTCGTTATGACCAGCACCGGCGGCTTCATCGAAGTTCAGGGCACTGCCGAAGGCGCGCCATTCCAGCCTGAAGAGCTGAATGCCATGCTCGCATTGGCACAGAAGGGCATGACCGAAATTTTCGCCCTGCAGCAAGCAGCACTGGCCGACTAAAACCGTCTGGTTTTATAGCCAGGCCGTCCCCGATCATCTGGAGAACGCCATGAGCGAGCTAGACCTTTCAAAACCCGAGCCGAGCCGTGACGCTCGTAAATGGGCCATGTTTTGTCACTTCTCGGCCTTCCTCGGGATGTGGTTTCCGTTTGGCAGCCTGATCGGCCCGCTAATCCTGTGGCAGGTAAAACGCGAAAGCGATCCGTTCATTGATGACCAGGGCAAGGAAGCCCTTAACTTTCAGATCACTGTGGCGATTGCTTCTGCCATTTGCTACGTGCTGATGTTCGTTCTGATAGGTTTCGCCTTGCTCGGCCTGGTGCTGATCGGCGCGGTAGTGCTGGTCGTCATTGCTGGCGTCAAGGCCAATGACGGAGTGGTATACCGCTATCCGTTCACCTGGCGTGCGATCAAGTAAACCGGCGTCCACAAAAAAGCCGACAGCGATGTCGGCTTTTTTGTTGCTTCGAAAAAACACTTAGATAGTCAGTGTCCAGTCGTAGTCCACGATCAATGGCGCATGTTGCGAGAAGCGTGGTTGACGCGGCAAGCGAGCGCTTCGTACGAAGCGGCGCAGGCCCGGCGTCAACAACTGGTAGTCGAAACGCCAGCCCAGATTAAGCATTTCGGCCTGTTCGTTATCTGGCCACCAGCTGTACTGATCGCCTTCACGACTGACTTCACGCAGGGCATCGACATAACCCATGTTGCCTACAATCTCGTCCATCCAGGCCCGCTCAGGCGCCAGGAAACCAGGAGATTGCTGGCTGTCACGCCAGTTTTTAATGTCGAGTTTCTGCTGCGCCACATACAGCGAGCCGCAGTAGATGTACTCACGACGCTTGCGACGCTGTTTATCCAGATAGCGTGCAAAGTCGTCCATTAGCTTGAATTTTTGATTCAAGTCTTCATCGCCGTTCTGCCCCGAAGGGAGCAGCAAGGTCGCGATGCTGACCTTATCGAAATCGGCTTGCAGGTAGCGCCCGTAGCGATCGGCCGTCTCGAAGCCAAGCCCAGTGATGACTGCTTTCGGTTGCAACCGCGAATACAAAGCCACACCACCTTGGGCAGGGACTTCAGCTTCGCAGGCATAAAGAAAATAGCCATCCAGCTGGTAGGCTGGATCGTCCAGTTCAAAGGCGGAGGCGCGGGTGTCCTGCAGGCAGATAACGTCGGCATTCTGAGCTTGCAGCCAACTGAGCAAACCGCGCTCGACTGCCGTCTGAATACCATTGACGTTCACACTGATGATCCGCATAAATGGCCCCAAAAATCACGTGCGTGTATGATACACGCCGTCTAACTAATTAGCTAAATCCGTGGCATCTGGGGCCTTTACATGCAAGCGTATCAGCGCGACTTCATCCGTTTTGCCATCGATCGCGGCGTTTTGCGCTTCGGTGAGTTCACCCTGAAGTCCGGGCGCACCAGTCCTTACTTCTTCAACGCCGGCCTGTTCAACACCGGTTCCGCACTGGCTCAACTGGGGCGCTTCTATGCCGCCGCCATCGTTGACAGCGGTATCTCCTTCGACGTGCTGTTTGGCCCGGCCTACAAAGGTATTCCGCTGGCGGCAACTACCGCAGTGGCGCTGGCTGAACACCACGACCGCGACCTGCCATGGTGCTTCAACCGCAAGGAAGCCAAGGCCCACGGCGAAGGCGGCAGCCTGGTGGGCTCGCCACTTGAAGGCAATATCCTGATCATCGACGACGTGATCACCGCCGGCACCGCCATCCGTGAAGTCATGCAAATCATCCAGGCCCAGGGCGCCAAAGCCGCAGGCGTGCTGATCGCCCTGAACCGCCAGGAACGTGGCAATGGCGAGCTGTCGGCCATCCAGGAAGTCGAGCGCGACTTCGGTATTCCGGTAGTCAGCATCGTTTCGCTGAACCAGGTGCTGCAGTACCTGGCCGAAGACGAAACGCTCAAGCAATACCTGCCGGCCGTTGAGGCCTACCGGGCGCAGTACGGGATCTAACCCCCTCACCGCGCAAAAAAAAGCCCCGCCCGGCAATCGCCGGGCGGGGCTTTTTCAGTTCTGCTTAGGCCGGCTTGCTGTTGGTAATCAGCGTACCCACACCCGTATCGGTGAAGATTTCCAGCAGCACCGCGTTCGGTACACGACCGTCGACGATGTGCGCCGTGGTCACGCCGCCCTGCACCGCTTCCAGCGCGCAACGGATCTTGGGCAGCATGCCGCCGTAGATGGTGCCATCGGCAATCAGGTCATCTACCTGGGCCGTGGTCAGCCCGGTCAACACCTTGCCCTGCTTGTCCATCAGGCCCGCGATATTGGTCAGCAACATCAGCTTTTCAGCTTTCAGCGCTTCGGCAACTTTACCCGCCACCAGATCCGCGTTGATGTTGTAGGACTCGCCGTTTTCACCCACGCCAATCGGCGCGATCACAGGGATGAAATCACCCTTGGTCAGCATGTTCAGCAAGTCCGTGTTGATCCCGACCACTTCACCCACATGCCCGAAATCGATGATTTCCGGGCTGGTCATTTCTGGCGTCTGACGGGTAACCACCATTTTCTTGGCCCGGATCAGCGTCGCATCCTTGCCGGTCAGGCCGATGGCACTACCGCCATGGCGGTTGATCAGGTTGACGATCTCCTTGTTCACATGACCGCCGAGCACCATCTCAACCACATCCATGGTTTGCGAGTCGGTGACGCGCATACCGTCGATGAAATGACTCTCGATGGACAGGCGCTTGAGCAAATCACCGATTTGCGGACCGCCACCATGTACCACGACCGGATTGATACCCACGGCCTTCATCAACACGATGTCACGGGCAAAACCGGTTTTCAGCTCATCATTTTCCATAGCGTTGCCGCCGTACTTGATCACCAGCGTCTTGCCGACGTAACGGCGAATGTAGGGCAGCGCTTCGGACAAAACCTTGGCGACGTTGGAGGCGGCATCACGTTCGAGGGTCATTCAGGGCTCCGGTAGAACAAATCGATCAAAACGGTAGTTGGAGATCAGGCGCCACACGCTTCAATTGGGCGTGAAAGACATCCTTGATACGTTGCAGTTCGGCCTCGGTCTCTGCCTCGAATCGCAGCACCAGCACCGGAGTGGTGTTGGAGGCGCGAACCAGGCCCCAGCCGTGTGGATAGTCGACCCGCACGCCATCAATGGTCGTCAGCTCGGCGGCTTCACCCCATTGGGCATCGTGCAGGGCGTCAATGATGCTGAATTTGCTCTCATCCGTCACATCGATATTGATCTCTGGCGTAGAAATATCGTTCGGGAAGGTCTCAAACAGCTCTTCGGCTGTCGCCTGGCGCTTGCTGAGGATCTCCAGCAGGCGTGCAGCACTGTAAATACCGTCATCAAAACCGAACCAGCGCTCTTTGAAAAAGATATGCCCGCTCATTTCCCCAGCCAGCAAGGCACTGGTTTCCTTCATCTTCTTCTTGATTAACGAATGACCGGTCTTCCACATCAGTGGCCGACCGCCACATTCCTCGATCCATGGCGCCAGACGACGGCTGCATTTCACATCGAAAATGATCTCGGCAGCCGGGTTACGCTCCAGCACATCCTGAGCGAACAGCATCAGCAAACGATCGGGGAACACCATGGTGCCCGTATTGGTTACGACACCGACACGGTCGCCGTCGCCATCAAAGGCCAGGCCGAGGTCGGCATTGGTTTCTTTAACTTTGGCGATCAGATCCACCAGATTCTCGGGCTTGCCCGGATCCGGGTGGTGGTTGGGGAAGTTACCGTCCACGTCGCAGAACAACGGGATCACTTCGCAATTCAACGCTTCGATCAATTGCGGAGCAATCACGCCTGCCGCACCGTTACCACAATCAACGACCACTTTGAGACGTCTGGCCAGCTTGATATCACGGGTAATTTCATCGAAGTAGCGCGGCAGAATATCAACCCGCGTGATGCTGCCTTCACCCCAGGTCAGATCATTGCTCTTGAGACGGGTATGCAGCGCCTGAATTTGCTCATTGGCCAGAGTGTCGCCCGCGATCACAATCTTGAAGCCGTTGTAGTTGGACGGGTTATGGCTGCCCGTGAGCATCACCCCCGATTTGCCTGCCAGCACGCTGGCCGCGTAATACAGGGCAGGCGTCGGCACCAGGCCTACATCGCTGACATGACAACCGCTGTCAGCCACACCCTGAATCAAACGCTCCACCAGTTCCGGACCCGACAAACGCCCGTCACGACCTACAGACACATGGGGCTCGCCCTGGGCCAGGCTTTCAGCGCCAATGGCGCGGCCAATCCAGTAGGCGGTTTCAGCTGTCAACGTTTCAGGCACCACACCACGAATGTCATAGGCGCGAAAAATGCTGTCAGGGAATTGCGGTGCGACCGATGCCGGACTGCTCATTACTAGGGGTACTCCATTTTCAGAGAATTCGGAGTGTGTACTGAAGCTGTCAGACACACGAAGTTCGACCTTGCCCTACGGCAGGCAATCCCCGGTATACGGAGTGCGGTCGAGCGCAAGCTGCAGGTTTGGACGGCATTTTGACGCGAGAGTTCGTGAGGCCAATTGGCATTACGGGGCGTATGGCACAAGGCTGCCATCGATTTCGGCGATAAAAAGAGTGACGACATTGGCGCGAGCTTCATCCTGAATTACCACGCTAACGGGCCAGGTCAGGCAGGGCGCCTGACCTGAGTACGATCAGAGGCTGCCGGAATGACCGAAGCCGCCAGCGCCACGCTGGCTTTCGTCGAATTCTTCGACCAGCTCAAAGTGAGCCTGTACCACCGGTACCAGCACCAGTTGAGCAATCCGCTCACCAATAGTGATGTTGAAGGCGGTCTGGCCACGGTTCCAACACGAAACCATCAGTTCGCCCTGATAATCAGAGTCGATCAGGCCTACCAGATTACCCAGCACGATGCCGTGTTTATGACCAAGCCCGGAGCGCGGCAGAATCAAGGCAGCCAAGCCCGGATCACCGATGTAGACCGACAGACCGGTCGGGATCAACAGGGTCTGGCCCGGTTCAAGAACGGTGTCCTGTTTAAGCATGGCGCGCAGGTCGAGGCCGGCGGAGCCAGGCGTGGCGTACTGCGGCAGCGGGAATTCGTTACCAATGCGTGGATCGAGGATTTTGGCTTGCAAAGCGTGCATACGAGTTAAACCTGGTTCAGACGTTCGGCGATAAAAGTGATCAGCTGGCGGGCAATCTTGCCCTTGCTGGTCTGGGCAAACACAGTGGCATGCAGTTGACGGTCAATCACGCTGCACGCGTTTTCTTCGCTGTTGAAACCGATGCTGGGGTTAGCCACATCGTTGGCCACAATCAGGTCGAGGTTTTTGTCTTTGAGCTTGCGCGCGGCGTAATCGAGCAAGTGCTCGGTCTCTGCGGCAAAGCCGACACTAAAAGGGCGGTCAGGGCGCGAAGCGATGGTGGCCAGAATGTCTGGATTGCGCACCATCTGCAGCAACAGGCCGTCACCCTTGGTAGGGTCTTTCTTGAGTTTCTGCGGGGCAACGACTTCAGGGCGGTAATCCGCAACCGCAGCAGACGCAATAAATACATCACAGGGGATCGCTGCTTCACAGGCCGCCAGCATGTCGCGGGCACTGACCACGTCGATTCGGCTTACCCGATCCGGGGTCGGCAAGTGCACCGGACCGGTAATCAGGGTCACCCGGGCACCGGCTTCAACCGCGGCTTCTGCCAGGGCAAAGCCCATTTTCCCGGAGCTGTGGTTAGTGATGTAGCGCACCGGATCGATGTTTTCCTGAGTCGGACCCGCCGTGATCAGTACATGCTTGCCGGTCAAGACCTGACGCTGAAAACACTCGGCGGCGCAGTGCACCAGGTCATCAGCTTCAAGCATGCGGCCAAAGCCCACGTCACCACAGGCCTGGCTCCCGGAGGCCGGGCCAAACACACGCAGGCCGCGGGTTTCAAGCAATCGGGTGTTGGCCTGGGTGGCCGGGTCACGCCACATGGCCTGATTCATCGCTGGCGCAATGGCGACCGTTGCGTCAGTGGCCAGTACCAGCGTGGTCAGCAGATCATTGGCCAGACCTTGAGCAAGACGGGCGATCAAGTCCGCCGTCGCTGGCGCGATCAATACCAGATCGGCCCACTTGGCCAGCTCGATATGGCCCATTGCGGCTTCAGCCGCCGGGTCGAGCAAGTCCAGATGAACGGGGTGCCCGGACAGGGCCTGCATGGTCAGCGGGGTGATGAACTCGCTACCGCCGCGCGTCATGACAACCCGCACTTCGGCGCCTTGATCCAGCAGACGACGAACCAGCTCTGCACTCTTGTAAGCCGCGATGCCGCCGCCGACGCCCAAAACAATGCGTTTTCGATACAGCCGCTGCATAGGCCTGCCTTTTAGTTCGATGATGACTGCGCGGTAAATGGCCAAATGCCACGCAAAAATGATGGGCTAAGATAACACAGCGCCTGCCAGGGAACAGCGGCGCCCACTTACATGGAGGTGTTATGAGCATTAGAGATTGGCCGGCGGCAGAGCGACCGCGCGAGAAACTTTTAGAACACGGATCATCCAGTCTTTCGGACGCCGAACTGCTGGCAATCTTCCTGCGAACCGGCGTTTCAGGCAAAAGCGCGGTCGACCTGGCGCGGCATTTACTCGCTGAATTCGGCAGCCTGAGGGCCTTGCTGGAAGCAGATGTCGCTGCGTTCTGTTGTCAGCTGGGGCTGGGGCCAGCCAAGTTCAGCCAGTTGCAGGCGGTGCTGGAAATGGGTCGCCGCCACCTGGCAGAACGCCTGCGCCGCGACTCGGCACTGGAGAGCCCGCAGGCCGTTCGGGACTATCTCAAGTCGTTGCTGCGCCACGAACTCCACGAAGTGTTCGGTTGCCTGTTTATGGACTCCAAACACCGGATGCTGGCCTTTGAGGTGCTGTTCAGGGGCTCCATCGACAGCGCCAGCGTATATCCGCGCCAAGTGGTCAAACGCGCCCTTGCCCATAACGCTGCGGCGGTCATTCTTTGCCACAACCACCCCTCTGGCATCACTGAGCCCAGCCAAGCCGACCGCACTCTGACCAAACGCCTGACCGAGGCCCTGGACTTGATCGAAGTGCGAGTGCTGGATCACTTTATCGTCGGAGACGGTGAGCCCCTCTCAATGGTCGAACATGGCTGGATGTAGCCCTCAGGGTTTGATGCTGACCGTCGAAAAGTCCTGACGCCCGAATGGACTCACCTGATAGCCCTGTACGTCTTTACGGGTAAGCGCGTAGGCAGTTGGATGTGCCAGTGGCAGCCAGAGCGCTTGCTGCTGAATCAATGCCTGGGCCTTTTGATACAGCGCACTGCGCTTGTCCTGATCGGTGAGGGTTTTGCCCTCGCTGATCAGGCTATCCAGAGTCTTGTCGCAATAGCGCGCAAAGTTAGTCCCTGACTTAACTGCCGCACATGAAAACTGCGGGGTCAGGAAGTTGTCCGGGTCACCGTTATCGCCGGCCCAGCCCATAAACAGCAGGTCATGCTCTCCTGCTTTGGCGCGGCGTATCAATTCGCCCCACTCGATCACCCGGATGTCCGCCTTGATGCCTACCTTGTCCAGGTCCGCCTGCAGCAACTGCGCCCCCAGGCTCGGATTCGGGTTCAGCACGCTACCGGTAGGGCGGGTCCAGATGGTGGTTTTGAAGCCGTCCTTGAGACCAGCCTTGGCCAATAGCTCTTTGGCTTTTTGCGGATCATGGGCATAACCCGGCAAATCCTTGGCGTAACCCCAGGTCGTGGGTGGATAAATGCCATTGGCAGTCTGCGCACTGTTCTCGAACACCGCCTTCAGGTAAGTGTCTTTATCGAATGCCAGATTGATCGCCTGACGCACTTCGGGCTTGTCCAGCGGCGGGTGCTGACTGTTGATGGCCACAAAGGCCGTCATGAAGGCCGGGGTTTGCGCAACGCTCAGTGCCGGGTCCTTGGTCGCGGCATCTACATCCAGCGGCTTGGGGGAGAGCGCAATCTGGCATTCATTGCGGCGTAATTTCTGCAGACGCACGTTAGCGTCCGGAGTGATGGCAAAAATCAGCCCGTCGATGGCCGGCTTGCCCGCGAAATAGTCCGGGTTGGCCTTGTAACGCACCACTGCATCTTTCTGAAAACGCGTGAACACAAAAGGCCCGGTACCGATCGGCTGACTGTTCATCAGCTGCGGCGTACCGGCCTTGAGCAGTTTGTCGGCATATTCGGCCGAATAGATCGACGCAAAGCCCATGCTCAACGCCGGCAGGAACGTTGAATCAGGACGGCTGAGGGTAAAGCGCACGGTCAACGGGTCAGGGGTTTCGATTTTTTTGATCAGATCCGGCAACTGCAAGGACTGCGCATGGGGGAAACCGCTTTGCGCCACTTTGTGCCAAGGATTGTTCGGGTCAAGCATGCGCTCGAAGCTGAAACGCACGTCATCGGCATTCAATTCACGGCTCGGGGTGAAATAGGGCGTGCTGTGAAATTTGACGCCTGGCCGTAATTTGAAGTCGTACACAAGGCCGTCAGGAGACACTGACCAGCTTTGCGCCAGGCTGGGCACCAACCTGGCCGCCCGGACATCAAAATCCACCAGGCGATTCATCAGCACGTCTGCCGAGGCATTGGTGGTCGTGAGCGAGTTGTACTGCACCACATCGAACCCTTCGGGACTGGCCTCGGTGCAAACACTCAAGGTGGCCGCCTGAGCCAGCGGGCTCAGGCAAAAGGTGAGCAATAAGGGGGCGGCAGCGAGACGCATGATCTGTTTCCTTTGCAAGTCGATGTGGCCCATCTGCAGGCGCAGTCTGGAAAAGACTCACCCTAGTGACCTGATAGACAAATGACTACTTTTTAATACGCTCCGTTCCCTGTAGCGGCTGCCGAAGGCTCCTGCAGAGCACGAAACGGGCGTTTTTTCGGCCATATCAAGACCCGCCCGACCTCATCGCGGCCTTCGACAGCAGCGTCAAAGCACAAAATTCGCACTGAAACCTTTCACCTCGCGACGAGCGGTAAAACTCAAGCAGGCATGGGCTTTAGCGTGAATTGTCGTTAGACTGCCAGCTTAATTAATTACAGCAAACCACAGTTCGTGTTGTTGCTCTTTAGTCTTTCTGGTATAAAGCAGCGCTCTTTTCTAGGGGCCCGGTTCCTTCGTTTGTAGGTGTAGCCGGTAAGACCCTTAAAGAAACGCGGCGCCTGGCGCCATGACTGAGAGATTAAGCGGCCAACCCATGCCGGGTTGGGCATGTGGTTTTAGAGGGCTGAGGCATGTCGAGAGTCTGTCAAGTTACCGGTAAGGGTCCGGTGACTGGGAATAACATTTCCCACGCAAATAACAAAACCCGTCGTCGTTTCCTGCCGAACCTGCAGCATCACCGCTTCTGGGTTGAAGAAGAGAAACGTTTTGTTCGTCTGCGCGTATCTGCTAAAGGCATGCGCATCATCGACAAGCGTGGCATCACTGTCGTGCTGGCCGAAATCCGCCGCGATGGCAAGATCTAAGGGAGCTAATCATGCGTGAATTGATCCGTTTGGTGTCGAGCGCTGGTACAGGCCATTTCTACACCACAGATAAGAACAAGCGCACCACTCCGGACAAAATCGAAATCAAAAAATTCGATCCGCGGGTTCGCAAGCACGTGATCTACAAAGAAGCCAAAATCAAGTAATTGGTTTTACTTCTTACAAAAAAGGCCCGCATCTCACGATACGGGCCTTTTTTGTTGCCGCGTGCTGACTGTCGCACGTGAAACCGCTCTCACATCCACTTCCCGATCTGACCCAGCGTCATGGTCACACCCCCCGCCTGCGCCACGATCGCCCGGCCGCCAACTATCGGCTCAGGGCTTTTGCTCAAACACCACGTACACCTTGCGACATGGCTCCAGCACTTCCCACGTGCCACTGAAGCCGGCAGGGATGACAAAACGGTCACCGGCCCGCAGAGTCTTGGCATTACCTTCCTTGTCACGCAGAACTGAAACGCCCTGCAGGATTTCGCAATATTCATGCTCGGTGTAATTGACCGTCCACTGACCCACAGCGCCTTCCCACACCCCCGCGCTCATCTGCCCACAAGGGCTGTCGTAATGGTTGTGGATAACTTGCTCGGGGTTCCCCTTGAGCACTTTTTCCGGTGCAGGGCTGAAGCGATCAGCCTGGGTTTTGGCAGTGCTGAAGTCGACAATAGTGGCAATGCTCATTTTTTTTGTACCCCCGAAATTGCTGCGTGTGTGGTCAGAAAGGCAAAAGGCGATGTTTATTAAAACGAACAAGCCTTGCCGTTTGCGACACATGTGTCAAATATATTGAAAGTTCCAGGGCCACTGGTTTAGGGTGGCGCAAGTCTCGTACCGATCACTTTAGTGGATCGGACAGCATCCATGACGCGCCATGCTAAAGCCTGAGCGCTTCTATTTTTAATAAGAGGAGGACACTCGAATGACCACCCTGACGCGTGCTGATTGGGAACAACGGGCCAAACAGCTGAAAATCGAAGGTCGCGCCTACATCAACGGTGAATACACCGACGCGGTCTCCAATGAAACGTTCGAGTGTCTCAGCCCGGTCGACGGCCGCTTGCTGGGCAAAGTTGCCAGCTGCGATGCAGCAGACGCCCAACGCGCCGTAGAAGTGGCACGCAAGACCTTTGAATCAGGCGTCTGGTCGCGTCTGGCACCGGCCAAGCGCAAAGCCGCCATGATCCGCTTTGCCGGTCTGCTCAAGCAAAACGCCGAAGAACTGGCCCTGCTTGAAACCCTGGACATGGGCAAGCCGATCAGCGATTCACTGCACATCGACGTACCCGGTGCAGCCGGTGCGCTGAGCTGGAGCGGTGAAGCCATCGACAAGATTTACGACGAGGTTGCAGCCACCCCGCACGACCAGTTGGGCCTGGTTACCCGCGAAGCGGTCGGCGTAGTCGCCGCCATCGTGCCGTGGAACTTCCCGTTGATGATGGCCTGCTGGAAGCTCGGCCCTGCGCTGTCGACCGGCAACTCGGTGATCCTCAAGCCGTCCGAAAAATCGCCGCTGACTGCCATCCGCATTGCTGCACTGGCCGTTGAAGCCGGCATTCCGGCTGGCGTCCTGAACGTCCTGCCAGGTTACGGTCACACTGTCGGCAAAGCCCTGGCCTTGCACATGGATGTCGACACCCTGGTATTTACCGGCTCGACCAAAATCGCCAAGCAGCTGATGATCTATTCCGGCGAATCCAACATGAAACGCATCTGGCTCGAAGCCGGCGGCAAGAGCCCGAACATCGTCTTCGCCGATGCTCCCGACCTGCAAGCCGCTGCCGAATCCGCTGCCAGCGCCATCGCCTTCAACCAGGGCGAAGTCTGTACCGCAGGTTCGCGCCTGCTGGTCGAGCGCTCGATCAAGGACAAGTTCCTGCCACTGGTCATCGAAGCCCTCAAGGCCTGGAAGCCGGGCAACCCGCTGGATCCGGCCACTACCGTTGGCGCGCTGGTCGACACTCAGCAAATGAACACCGTGCTGTCGTACATCGAGTCCGGCCATAGCGAAGGCGCAAAACTGGTTGCCGGTGGTAATCGAATCCTGCAGGAAACCGGCGGCACCTACGTCGAACCGACTATTTTCGACGGCGTGAGCAACGCGATGAAAATCGCCCAGGAAGAAATCTTTGGCCCGGTCTTGTCGGTTATTTCCTTCGACACCGCCGCAGAGGCGATCCAGATTGCCAACGACACGCCATACGGCCTGGCGGCTGCGGTCTGGACCGCCGATATCTCCAAGGCTCACCTGACAGCCAAGGCCCTGCGCGCCGGCAGCGTGTGGGTCAACCAATACGATGGCGGCGACATGACGGCGCCGTTTGGTGGTTTCAAACAGTCGGGTAACGGCCGTGACAAGTCGCTGCACGCGTTCGATAAATACACCGAGCTGAAGTCCACCTGGATCAAGCTGTAACAGCGCACACGCAACACTCTGTGGGAGCGGGCTTGCCCGCGATAATTGCACCCCGGTCTGCTTGATGGACTCTGGTGCTTTGATCGCGGGCAGCCCGCTCCCACATTTGCTTTAAACCTTTATTTTTAGTTATCCACAGGAGCACACAGATGCGTTGGGCGACCTACTTCGCTGTACTGGCATCGGTACTCAGCGTCGGCCTGGCGCTGGGTGTGAGCATGCCGCTGGTGTCGTTCCGGCTCGAAAGCTGGGGGTATGGCGGGTTCGCGATTGGCGTGATGGCAGCCATGCCGGCAATCGGCGTTCTGGTAGGTGCCAGCCTGGCCAGCAAACTGGCCTCGCGCTTTGGCACGCCAGCCCTGATGCGTCTGTGTTTGTGGTGTGGCGCGATGTCCATCGGGCTGCTGGCGTTACTGCCCAGCTACCCGGTGTGGCTGGCGTTGCGACTGCTGATCGGTGTGGTGCTCACGATCATTTTTATTCTCGGTGAAAGCTGGATCAACCAACTGGTGGTCGAACAATGGCGCGGCCGCCTGGTGGCGCTGTATGGCTCGGCCTATGCCTTGAGCCAACTGTCCGGGCCCCTGCTATTGGGCCTGGTCGGCTCTGAAGGCGACTACGGATTCTGGATCGGCGTGGCGTTGTTGACCTTGGCGCCCTTGCTGCTGATGGGCCGCGAGGGTGCCCCCGTCACCGAAGCGTACAGCGTGACTTTCAAGGATCTGCTGGGATTCTGTCGGGGCTTGCCAGCCATTGCCTGGGCGGTAGGGCTCTTTGCAGCCTTCGAGGCCATGATTCTGACCCTGCTGCCCGTCTATTGCCTGCGCCAGGGGTTTACCGCCGACATCGCCCTGGCAATGGTCAGCACCGTGGTGGTCGGCGATGCCCTGCTGCAACTGCCAATTGGCGCGCTGGCCGACCGTCTGTCGCGCCGCTCATTGTTTACCGGTTGCGCGGTGCTGCTGATGCTGTCGAGTCTGGCAGTCCCGCTCTTGCTCAATACCCTGTTGATCTGGCCGCTGTGGGTGATTTTCGGCGCCAGCGCAGGCGGCCTGTTCACCTTGTCGTTGATTTTGATCGGCGAGCGCTACCGCGACGACGCGCTGGTACGGGCCAACGCCCATATAGCCCAGCTATGGGGCATTGGATGCCTCATCGGACCGCTGGCCGCAGGCGCTGGCAGCCAGTGGGTCAGCGGGCATGCCCTGCCGCTGTTTATGGCGGCCGGAGCGTTGGTGCTGGTCATTCTCGTGTTGCGTCAGGGCGCCTTTGGCGCAGA
The DNA here is from genome assembly GCF_001294575.1 of Pseudomonas versuta. NCBI lineage: Bacteria > Pseudomonadati > Pseudomonadota > Gammaproteobacteria > Pseudomonadales > Pseudomonadaceae > Pseudomonas > Pseudomonas versuta. The sequence continues at coordinate 4,614,846 of NZ_CP012676.1, read as the reverse complement.
GCAAACAGCCGCATAAAACTATAAAACTGCAGGAGCGAGCTTGCCTCGCGATAGTCGCTCAAACCTGATCATCGCGAGGCAAGCTCGCTCCTAAAGAGCAAAGGGGCAGGGTGGCTACAACATCTTCTCCAGCCCCACGCTTTTGCTGAACCATGCATTTAACCGGCGCCACCAATTGCCCGGCTCGTGGCTCAGAGTATGCAAACGGCCATTGTCCTCGGTCACCCAGACGATCTTGCCCTGGTCCAGTTTCGGCTCGTAACTCAGTGCCGGGGACATGCCTTGCAACGCCAGCCTGCGAGCCTCGGCCGCCAGTTGCGGGCTGTCCACCAGCACCCCGACCTCGGTGTTCCACAAGCCGGAACGCGGGTCAAAATTGAACGAGCCGATGAACGACTTTTGCCCGTCAAAAATCATCGCCTTGCTGTGCAGGCTCGAATCGCTGCTCATCCCGTGTTTGAACAGGTGCGGACCGCTGCCCGGGTTACTGCCGGGCTGGCGGCGCAGCTCAAAGAGCTTGACCCCGTGCTCCAGCAACGCCTTGCGATACGGGGCATAGCCGCCGTGCACCGCCGGCACGTCCGTGGCCTCCAGGGAGTTGGTCAATAAACGTACATCGACCCCGGCATCCGCGCGGCCCGTGAGGTACACCAACCCGGTTTCACCCGGCACAAAGTAGGCTGAGACCAGGATCAGCTCTTTGTTCACGCCAGCCAGCTCCGGCGCCAGTTGGGTGGTCAACAGCAAATGCGAATCCGGTTCGTCCTTGGCCAGCACCTTACTGGGGGCATCCCACAATGCCTGACCCCAGGCCCAGATCAGCTCTTTGCGCCAGGTATCCAGCTGCGGGCTGGTTTCATACGACGCCAGTTGCTGGTACAGCGTGTTATTACGTTGTTGCGCCAGTTTGAGAGACGCCTCGAGCTTTTGACGCGCCCTGGCCAGCTCCCCCCTGGACAGGCGCGCAGAGACAAAATCACCAATGGGCTGGCTCAGGGCGCTGTTCCAGTATTGATCGAAGCTGTACCCCAGCTGCTGCGCCACCGGCCCCACGCAGAGCAGGTCGATGTCAGTGAAATTCAGGTCCGGCTGGGCATCGAAATACTCATCGCCCAAATTACGCCCGCCGACAATTGCCACGCTGTTATCGGCCACCCACAGCTTGTTGTGCATACGCCGGTGCTGGCGCGAAAGATTGAATAGCCGTCCCACCGCCCGGGTCACACCCGTACCCCGCCCCAATTGCAGCGGGTTGAACAAGCGGATCTGAATATTGGGATGGGCTGCCAGGGTGGCCAGAATATCGTCCAGGCCATCGCTGGCCGTGTCGTCGAGCAGGATTCTTACCCGCACCCCGCGATCGGCAGCCTTGAGCAACTCATCGACCAGCATCCGCGTGCTCAGCCCGTCGTGAACGATGTAGTACTGCAGGTCCAGGCTGCTTTGCGCATTGCGGATCAGCTCTGCCCGGGCCCGGAACGCTTCGCCGCTGTTGGGCAATAAACGAAACCCCGAGCGCCCCTGGTAGGGCGCGGCCTGAGCCATGATCGAACGGCCAAAGGATGACTCAATGGCTGGTGTAGCCTGACTCGGCTCTCGAGGTGCGTCCAAAGTGCTACAGCCTCCCAGCAACAGCGCGAAAAACAACATGCAGAGTGATTTCAACGTGGGCGCCCCGTTCAACTGACCGCGTGAGCGGCTGCACTGGCCAACAATTTGCTGGCTGCTTCACCGACCTTGCGCACGGCCTCTTCAACCTGCAGCGTTGGTTTGGCAGCGTAGTTCATGCGCAAGCAATTACGGTATTTGCCCGAAGCCGAAAAAATACTGCCCACCGCGATCTGCACCCCCTGCTCAAGCAACGCGCGATTGAGACGCAAGCTATCAAACCCCTCCGGCAGTTCAAGCCACAGCATAAAGCTGCCCTGGGGCCGGCTGGCGCGGGTGCCGGGCGGAAAGTAGCGGCTGATCCAACCCAGCATCAAATCGCGGTTACGCTGATATTGCATGCGCATTCTGCGCAGATGCGGCTCGAAATGGCCGTTTTTCAAAAAGTCGGCAACGGCCAGTTGCGGCTGCGGCGCGGTGGAGCCGGTGGAGATGTACTTCATGTGCAGCACCCGCTCCAGATATCGCCCCGGCGCGACCCAGCCGACCCGCAGGCCGGGTGCCAGCGTCTTGGAAAACGAGCTGCACAACAAAACCCGACCATCATCGTCAAACGACTTGATCGTGCGCGGGCGAGGGTAGGTGTAGGCCAGCTCGCCATAGACATCATCTTCGATAATGGCCACATCAAAGCGCTGTGCCAGTGACACCAATGCCCGTTTTCGCGCCTCGGGCATGATGTAGCCCAGCGGATTGTTGCAACTGGGGGTGATCTGTATCGCCTTGATCGGCCACTGCTCCAGCGCCAGCTCCAGCGCATCCAGACTGATGCCGGTCAGCGGGTCGGTGGGGATCTCCAGCGCCTTCATGCCCAGCCCCTTGAGGGTTTGCATCGCGCCGTGAAAACTCGGTGAGTCGACCGCCACAATGTCGCCCGGCTCGCACACCGCCCGAATGCTGCACGACAGGGCTTCATGGCAGCCGGTGGTGATCACCAGCTCGTCGGGGCTCAACTGACAGCCCGAATCGAGCAGCAGGCGCGCCAGTTGCTCGCGCAGGGCCAGCACGCCGTAAACGTTGTCGTAATACAGGCCGGGCAAGTCCAGGCGGCGGCTGATTTGTGCCAGGCTGCGCAACAGCGGCTTGATGGTCGGCGTCGTAACGTCCGGCATCCCGCGCCCCAGCTGTATCACATCCTTTTGCGGCACCGAACGCACCAGTTCCAGCACCTGCTCCCACTGGGAAATTTCCACAGGCCGCTGGGCGGGTTTGCCCATGCCCGGCAAGGCCGGCAATTCGCGCTCCATGGGCACAAAGTACCCGGACTTGGGGCGGGGCGACGCCAGGCCGTTATCCTCCAGCAACCTGTACGCCTGCTGCACCGTGCTCAGGCTCACACCGTGTTCGGCGCTTAATGCCCGCACCGAAGGCAAGCGGTCACCGGGGCGATAAAAGCCCTGTTCGATGCGCGTACCGAGCAGCTCGGCAAGATTGAGATAAAGGGTCATGGCAGGATTCTCGAAAGAGTGACCAGTACAGATGAGGCATAAACCGGGGATTCAGCGTCTAAAAAGGCGAATCTGTATGCATATAAAAACAGTTTGCTGAATCTGTCATGGTTTTAAGCGCAAGCCCATCATGCTGACTCATAGCAATTGAGTCAAAAGGAGCTGCCTGATGAATGGTTTGAGCGATGTGCGTCTGACGTTACACGGCCCGCAATTACAGGCAGAGCACGAATCTTTCCAGGTCGCCAGCTCACCTGCCGCATTAAGCCGCTGGGGCCTGTTCTTTCACCGTTCACGTACCCGCCGGGCCCTGCTCAGGCTGGATGCACAGCAGTTACTGGACGTGGGTTTGAGCCCGGAGCTGGCCCGGCGCGAAGGCTGTAAACCGTTCTGGCGCTCTTGACCGAACCTGCAGGAGCGAGCTTGCTCGCGATCTTTTGCGAACAGCTCGCGAGCAAGCTCGTTCCTGCAGGGGGATGGGTTAACCCAGCTCTTTGAGCCGATGCCACAACATGCCCAGCGCCAGCAACGGCGAACGCAGGTACTTGCCGCCCGGAAAGGTGATGTGCGGGACTTTGGCGAACAGGTCAAAACCGTGGCTTTGCTGGCCGCTAATAGCCTCGGCCAGCAGCTTGCCGGCCAGGTGTGTGGCATTCACCCCATGACCCGAATACGCCTGGGCGAAATACACGTTGGGCTGGTCCGGCAGACGACCGATCTGCGGCAAGCGGTTGGCGCCTATGCCAATCATCCCGCCCCACTGGTAATCGATTTTTACATCGGCCAGATGCGGGAACACGTCGAGCATCTTCGGCCGCATGTAAGCGCCAATGTCCTGCGGGTCGCGACCTGAGTAATGGCAGGCCCCACCAAACAGCAAACGCCGGTCCGCCGAAAGCCGGTAGTAATCCAGCGCCACACGCTGATCGCATACCGCCATGTTTTGCGGCAGTAAAGCGTGGGCCTGGGCTTCACTCAAGGGCTCGGTCGCAATGATGTAACTGCCCGCAGGCAGGACTTTGCCACTGAGTTGCGGGTTGAGATCCTTGAGATAGGCATTACAGCCCAGCACCAGACTCTTGGCCCGCACCGATCCCTGAGCCGTATGCACCCGCACTTCAGGGCCGTAATCGATCCGGCTTACCGCGCTGTTTTCGAACAGTTTCACGCCCAATTGCGCCGCGGCAGCGGCTTCACCCAGCGCCAGGTTAAGCGGGTGCAAATGACCCGAGCCCATGTCGACCAGGCCGCCCACATATCGGTCCGAGCCGACCACACTGCGCACTTCATTGGCTTGCAGCAAACGGGTTTCGTGGCGATATCCCAAGCCCCGCAATTCTTCGGCTTCTTCGGCAAAACCTTCCAGGTCGCGAGGCTTGTTGGCCAGGTCGCAATAACCCCAGGTCAGGTCGCAGGCAATGTTGTAGCGCTCGACCCGCTGGCGGACGATTTCCACCGCCTCAAGGCCCATCAACTTCATTTGCCGCACACCGTCTTTGCCGATGATCCCTTCAAACTGCTCAAGCCCGTGGCCGACGCCGCGAATCAGTTGCCCGCCATTGCGCCCGCTGGCGCCCCAGCCGATCTTGTGCGCTTCGAGCACAATCACGCTCATGCCGCGCTCGAACAGCTCCAGCGCTGTGTTCAGGCCGGAAAAACCACCGCCCACCACGCACACATCAGCCACATGCTCACCTTGCAGCACCGGATGATCGGGCTGCGGCAGACTGCTGGCGGCGTAATAAGAAGCGGTGTGCTGGCTGCGCTGATCCGGGGCGCTCATGTGCTTAATCCTGATTATTCATGTTAGAAAAATTTGACGGAGCATAAGCCCGGCCATTCCCGCGGGGCAAGAACAGCCCGACGGCCCTGTCTAGACTGAGGCTTTTCGGGCAGACTCAGTGGCCTTTTCAAATCCGGTAAGCCTTAGATGAGCTGCAACAGTCACAAAATTCGCTTTCTCAGGCAGCAAATCCCCTCGTTCGAATGCGTTCCGGGCTGCCATGACTGCTGCGGGCCTGTGACCACCTCATCTGAAGAAATGGCCCGCCTGCCGCGCAAGACCGCGGCCGAGCAAGAGGCGGCCATGGACGAGCTGAACTGCGTACACCTGGGCCCCAATGGCTGCACCGTGTATGAAGAGCGCCCGCTGATCTGCCGTCTGTTCGGCACTACCCCGACCTTGCCGTGCCCCAATGGCCGCCGCCCTGTGGAAATGATCCATCCCTCGGCCGAGAAGCTGGTACATGAATACATCGCCAGTACGCGCCAGGTGCTGGTCTAGAACCTCCCGGCCTCTGTAGGAACGAGCTTGCTCGCGAGCGGTTAAAAGCTCGCTCCTACAGGTCACGGGGTCAATCCGGGATCGGCAAATTCAGGCTCTCTTTCACTTCTTCCATCACGATATAGCTCTTGGACTCACGTACGTGGGGCAGTTTGAGCAAGATATCGCCCAGCAGTTTGCGGTAAGAGGCCATCTCGCTGATCCGCGCCTTGACCAGATAGTCGAAGTCCCCCGAGACCAGATGGCACTCCAGTACATGAGGCAGTTTCAGCACTGCACGGCGGAATTCTTCAAAAGTATCCCCTGACTTGTAGTCGAGGCTGATTTCGACAAACACCAGCAAACTGCCCTGCAAATGCTGCGGGTTGAGCCGGGCGTTGTAGCCCATGATGATCCCTTCGCGTTCCAGCCTGCGTACCCGCTCGGTACAGGGTGTGGTCGACAGCCCTACCTTCTCTCCAAGCTCGGTAAACGAGATCCGGCCATCGGCCTGCAGGATGCGCAAAATGTTGCGATCGATCTTGTCCAGTTCACGCTTTGTCTGATGATTTGTACGCATAGGAGATTCTCCTTTGTAAAAAGCGTTTTGGCCGAGAATTGTCGCCAAATATAGCTTTTTATACAGTGAAATCCACTGGCAAATGCTTCTTATACTGCGCTCATCTTCGCTTTGAACAATAAACGTCTGCGGCTGGCCGCGATGAGGGAAATAAATATGCGAGTTATGGTATTGGGTGGCGGCGTTATTGGTACTGCCAGCGCCTATTATCTGGCCCGAGCCGGTTTCGATGTGGTTGTCGTAGACCGTCAGCCAGCCGTTGCGATGGAAACCAGCTTTGCCAACGCCGGCCAGGTCTCCCCGGGCTATGCCTCGCCATGGGCCGCGCCGGGCGTCCCGCTCAAGGCGATCAAATGGTTGCTGGAGCGCCACGCGCCCCTGGCGATCAAGGCCACCACCAATATCGACCAGTACCTGTGGATGGCGCAGATGCTGCGCAACTGCACCGCCAGCCGCTACGCGGTGAACAAGGAGCGCATGGTGCGCCTGTCCGAGTACAGCCGCGACTGCCTCGATGAACTGCGCGCCGAAACCGGTATTGCCTACGAGGCCCGCAACCTCGGTACCACTCAATTGTTCCGTACCCAGGCTCAACTGGACGGCGCAGCCAAAGATATCGCCGTACTCAAGGAGTCCGGTGTGCCTTACGAGCTGCTCGACCGCGCGGGTATCGCCCGGGTTGAGCCGGCACTGGCCGGCGTCACTGACATTCTGGCCGGCGCCCTGCGCCTGCCCAATGACCAGACTGGTGACTGTCAGATGTTCACCACCCGCCTGGCTGAAATGGCCAAAAACCTGGGTGTTGAATTCCGCTTCGGTCAGGATATACAGCACCTGGACTACGCGGGCGATCGCATCAATGGCGTGATGATCGACGGCAAGCTCGAAACCGCCGACCGCTACGTACTGGCCCTGGGCAGCTACTCACCACAAATGCTCAAACCGCTGGGCATCAAGGCCCCGGTTTACCCGCTCAAAGGCTACTCGCTGACCATCCCGATCACCGATCCGGCCATGGCGCCAACCTCGACCATTCTTGATGAGACCTACAAGGTTGCCATCACCCGTTTCGACAACCGTATCCGCGTCGGCGGCATGGCCGAGATTGCCGGTTTTGACCTGTCGCTCAATCCTCGTCGACGCGAAACCCTGGAGATGATCGTCAATGATCTTTATCCTCGTGGCGGCGATTTGAGCCAGGCAAGTTTCTGGACCGGCCTGCGCCCGACCACCCCGGACGGCACGCCGATCGTGGGCGCAACGCCATTTAAAAACCTGTTCCTGAATACCGGTCATGGCACACTCGGCTGGACCATGGCCTGCGGCTCCGGTCGCTTCCTCGCTGACGTGATGGCCAAAAAGACCCCACAGATCAGCGCCGAAGGCCTTGATATTTCCCGTTACGGAAACCACCAGGAGACTGCTAAACATGGCAATCCAGCGCCAGCTCACCAATGAACGCATGAGCCAGATCGTGGCTCACAACGGTACTGTTTACCTGTCCGGGCAAGTCGGCAATGACATGAACGCCGGGGTTGAGCAACAAACTCGCGAAACCCTGAAGAATATCGAGCACCTGCTGGACCTGGCCGGCACCGACAAAAGCCACATCCTGTCGGTCACCATCTATCTCAAAGACATCGACGCCGACTTTGCCGGCATGAACAGTGCTTGGGACGAGTGGCTGCCTAAAGGCGTACAGCCTGCACGCGCAACGGTCGAAGCCAAGCTGTGCGAACCGGAAATTCTGGTGGAACTGTCCGTTATCGCGGCCCTGCCATAACACCCTTGATGTCATAAAAGTCCCTCTTCCGGTGCCGCGTGTGGTCAAGCCACAGGTTGGCGCCGGTTTTTTATTCAACAGCCGTTAGAAGCCCGCCGCCATGCGTCCAGCCCGTGCCCTGATCGACCTTCAAGCCCTGCGTCATAACTACCAACTGGCCCGTGAAGTAACGGGGGCCAAAGCCCTCGCCGTGATCAAGGCCGACGCCTACGGCCACGGTGCCGTTCGCTGCGCCCGGGCCCTGGAGGCTGAAGCCGATGGCTTTGCGGTTGCCTGCATCGAAGAAGCACTGGAACTGCGGGCCGCCGGTATTCGCGCCCCGGTCCTGCTGCTTGAAGGTTTTTTTGAAGCCGATGAACTGCCGCTGATCGTCGAGAACGACTTCTGGTGTGTGGTGCATTCGCTGTGGCAACTCGACGCGATCGAGCAGACCGCATTCGCCAAACCGATTCAGGTGTGGTTAAAACTCGACAGCGGCATGCACCGCGTCGGTCTGCACCCAAGTGATTACAAAGCGGCCTACCAGCGCCTTCAAGCCAGCGGCAAAGTGGCGAAAATCGTGCTGATGAGCCACTTCGCCCGCGCCGATGAACTGGACTGCATCCGCAGTGAAGAGCAGTTGGCCGTGTTCCAGTCTGCCCGCGCGGACTTGTCTGCCGAGGTCAGCCTGCGCAACTCGCCGTCGATCCTTGGCTGGCCGACAACCCCAAGCGACTGGGTACGCCCGGGGCTCATGCTGTACGGGGCAACCCCGTTTGAAGAAGCCCACCCCCACGCCTCACGCCTGCAGCCGGTGATGACCCTGGAGTCCAAGGTCATTTGCGTACGCGAGTTGCCGGCAGGCGAACCTGTGGGCTACGGCGCCAGGTTCATCACAACCAGACCGATGCGCATCGGCGTAGTGGCCATGGGTTATGCCGATGGCTACCCGCGTCAGGCACCCACCGGCACTCCGGTCCTGGTGGCCGGCGTACGCACCCAGTTACTGGGGCGAGTGTCGATGGACATGCTGTGCATTGACCTCACCGATGTGCCGCAAGCCGGCCTCGGTTCGCCCGTCGAGTTGTGGGGCAAAAACATTCTGGCCAGCGAGGTGGCGGCCAAAGCCGAGACCATTCCTTACCAGATTTTTTGCAACCTGAAACGAGTACCACGCCTCTATTCCGGGAGCTGATGGGTTGTATCCAATATGCGGGGACAATTGGGCGTAAAGGTTTGAAGCCGAAGTGTTGTAAATACTGAACGCTATCGCCATGATGGCGGCTTCTCGACCTGAACCTGACCCCTAGGAGGCTCCCGCATTGGACGTCGGTGAACGACTGCAATCCATCCGCAAACTTAAAGGCTTGTCACAGCGTGAACTCGCCAAGCGTGCGGGCGTCACTAACAGCACTATTTCGATGATCGAAAAAAACAGTGTGAGCCCTTCAATAAGCTCCCTGAGAAAAGTGCTGAGTGGCATTCCAATGTCCATGGTCGAATTCTTTTCCGAAGAGATTCTTCAGGAAAATCCGACGCAAATTGTCTACAAAGCCAATGAACTGATCGACATCTCAGATGGTGCCGTGACCATGAAACTGGTGGGCAAGGCGCATCCGAGCCGGGCCATCGCCTTCCTTAACGAAATCTATCCACCGGGCGCCGATACCGGGGACGAAATGCTGACCCATGAAGGCGAAGAAACCGGAATCCTGGTTGAAGGGCGCCTGGAATTGACCGTAGGTCTTGAGACCTTCGTGCTTGAAGCAGGGGACAGCTACTATTTCGAAAGCTCCAAGCCGCACCGTTTCCGTAATCCGTTCGACGTTGCAGCGCGACTAATCAGCGCAGCCACCCCGGCGAATTTCTAAGAAAAGAGGCGCCCTGCTTACGGGCAGAGGCATCCGAAGCAGCATTTCGCCACCTCTAATCCCCCTTTGACTTTAGGGTTGTTTCAGAGTGGCGGGCTAACCGTTATACTTTTGCCGCCCGCGAAACCGTGGTTGTGGGCGTGAATAGCCACCATTGAGGGTGTACGCGTGAACCTAATTATGAAAATGCTGGCCGTACCAGCAACTGTATTGGCCCTTTGGGCAGTCAACGCTCAAGCGTCGACCAACGATGACATCGCAAAACGTCTTGAGCCTGTAGGCAAAGTCTGTGTTCAGGGCCAAGAATGCAAAGGGATGGATGTCGTTGCTTCCACTGGTGGTGGCGCAGCCCAGAGCCCCGACGACATCATCGCCAAGCACTGCAACGCGTGCCACGGCACAGGTTTGTTGGGTGCACCGAAAATCGGTGACACCGCAGCCTGGAAAGAACGTGCCGATCACCAGGGCGGCCTTGACGGCATCCTGGCCAAGGCCATTACCGGGATCAATGCCATGCCGCCCAAAGGCACGTGCATGACATGTTCCGACGAAGAATTGAAAGGCGCCATCGAGAAGATGTCCGGTTTGAAATAAGCCGATCTTCAGAAAAAAAGCCGCTGATGGGCGGCTTTTTTATGCCTGGCATTTAAAGCACCAGCCCTTTGCCGCTCCTTGCTCTTTGCAACCAACACCGGTCACTCTCTGTCACATCTCTATACACGGATGGTCTAGGAGGGTCAGATGGTGCAGTCCTGTTCGATCGAGCGCGCAGTCGATGATGTGCTCGCACGTTTACCGATGCATATTCACCTCGGTTTACCGCTGGGTCTGGGCAAGGCCAATCGTTTCGTCAACGCACTGTATCAGCGGATCAAACTGCTGCCCGAACGGCGCCTGACGATCTACACCGCACTGAGCCTTGGCCGTCCGCCACTGGGCGACGGGTTGCAGCGCCGCTTTCTCGAACCCTTTGTTGAACGGGTGTTTGGCGACTATATCGAGCTCGATTACCTGGCCGACCTGCATCGCAACACTTTGCCGGGCAACATTCACGTCGAGCAGTTCTTTATGCAGCCGGGCAGTCTGCTCAATAGCCCGGCGGCACAACAGGATTACGTCAGTAGCAACTACAGCCACGCCGCCCGCGATATCAACGCCAATGGCTTGAATCTGGTGGCGCAACTGGTCGCCCGCGACCCGCAGGATGCCCGTCGCCTGAGCCTGAGCCTGAGCTGCAACCCGGATGTCACCCTCGATTTACTGCCCATGATCGCCAGGCGCCGGGCTGCAGGCGAAACCGTTCTGATATTGGGCCACGTGCACAGCGACTTGCCCTACATGCCAGGCGACTCTGTACTAGATATCGAAGATTTTGACCTGCTGATCGACGAAGATGAGCGCACCACGCTGTTTTCTACCCCCAATATGCCGGTGAGCCTGCAAGACCATTTTATCGGCCTGCACGCCAGCACCCTGGTCCGTGATGGCGGCACGCTACAGATTGGCATTGGCTCGATGGGCGATGCGCTGAGCGCTGCATTGCTCGCGCGTCAGGGCGACAACGACGGCTACCGGGCCTTGCTCGGCGATATCGATGTAACCCCATGGCGCTCGCTGATTGAACGCGAAGGCGGAGTCGAGCCGTTCGCCCGGGGTCTGTATGGCTGTAGCGAGATGTTTGTGCACGGGCTGATGGTGTTGGCGGACGCAGGTATTGTGCGGCGCAAGGTGTACCCGGATGTCGAGCGTCAGACGCAGGCCAATGCAGGCACCCTCGACGAAAGCCTGAACACCGATGGCATCAGCGTTCACGGTGGCTTCATCCTGGGCCCGGCGAGCTTTTACCAGCGCCTGCGGGAGCTGACGCTAAGCAAACGCTCTGAATTCAACATGACGGCCATCAGCTACATTAACGAGCTGTATGGTCATGAAGACCTGAAGCGTCTGCAGCGGCGCGATGCGCGCTTTGTGAACAGCGCCTTCACCGCTACCTTGCTCGGCTCTGCCGTCGCCGATCAGCTGGAAGACGGACGAGTGCTCAGCGGGGTCGGCGGCCAGTACAACTTTGTTGCCCAGGGCCATGCGCTGCATGATGCACGCTCGGTGATCATCCTGCGCAGCTGGCGCGAATCGGGTGGCGACGTGAGTTCCAACATCGTCTGGGAATACGGCCACTGCACCATACCGCGCCATTTACGCGACATCGTGATAACTGAATATGGCATCGCTGATCTGCGCGGCAAGACCGATCGCCACGTCATCGAGGCGATGCTTTGCATCACCGACTCGCGCTTCCAGGCCGAACTGATCGAGCAGGCGCAGCAAGTCGGCAAATTGCCCAAGGACTTTTGCCTCGACCCGCGATTTGCCGACAACAGCCCCGAGCGCTTGCAAGCGATTGCCGCGCGCCATCCGCACTTATTCCCGGAGTACCCGCTGGGCAGCGATTTCAGTGCCCAGGAGCAAGACCTGCTGCGGGCACTGAACTGGCTCAAGAGCAAATTCAAACTCACGCAGATCTATGAACTGGGCAAAGCCACGCTGGACGCACCTTCTGCACAAGCCTTCCCCGAACACCTCGCGCGCATGGGGCTTGAAAAGCCCGAGGGACTGCGCGAAGAGCTGTATCAACGTCTGCTGCTGGCGGGGTTGCAGGCAACCGCAAAGACCAACAACTGATACCTGTCACCTGTAGCAGCGAGCTTGCTCGCGAGATCTTCGTTGCTGCGTTGGAAGAGCTCGCTCCTGCAGGGAGGCGGTGTCAGTCGATAAAGGTGACTTTGCCGTCAGCCAGGGATTTGACCCGTGCCAATGACTCAACGCGATAGCCTTGCGCATCCAGTTCGGCACGGCCGCCCTGGAACGACTTCTCGATCACGATACCCAGACCGGCAACAGTTGCGCCCGCTTGTTTGATGATCGAAATCAGCGCCTGCGAGGCTTTGCCGTTGGCCAGGAAATCATCGATAACCAGTACGCGGTCGCTGCTGGTCAAGTGACGCGGGGAAATCGCCACGGTGCTTTCGGTTTGCTTGGTGAACGAATACACCGTGGCCGACAGCAGGTTTTCCGTCAGGGTCAGTGACTGGTGCTTGCGTGCGAAGATCACCGGCACACCCAGGTTCAGGCCCGTCATCACCGCCGGGGCAATGCCCGAAGCTTCGATGGTAACGATCTTGGTGATGCCCGCATCCTTGAACAAACGCGCGAACTCATCGCCAATCTGCTTCATCAGGTACGGATCAATCTGATGGTTCAAGAAGGCGTCGACCTTCAAAACCTGATCGGAAAGCACGATGCCTTCTTCGCGAATTTTCTTGTGCAGTGCTTCCAACGTAACGTCCTCAAATAGCGCTTATGCGCTGAAGGTAGAGTAAAAAATAGTCGATTTTAGCGTTTTAGCATGGCGCGTATATCGGCCAATGCCGTATTTCCGCGAACCGCTTTGACTTCGGTGGGGGTGTCGTCGTTGCCTTCCCAGGCCAGGTCGTCCGGCGGCAACTCATCAAGGAAGCGACTAGGCGCACAATCGATGATTTCGCCGTACTGCTTGCGCTTTGCCGCAAAGGTAAACGCCAGGGTCTCACGGGCACGGGTAATGCCCACGTAGGCCAGCCGGCGCTCTTCTTCAATGGTGTCGGCTTCGATGCTGGAGCGGTGCGGCAGAATCTCTTCTTCCATGCCCATGATGAACACGTAAGGGAACTCCAGACCTTTGGAGGCGTGCAGCGTCATCATTTGCACGCCCTCGGCACCGTCTTCCTCTTCTTGCTGGCGTTCGAGCATGTCGCGCAACACCAGCTTGCCGATGGCTTCCTCGATAGTCATGGCACCGTCTTCGTCTTTCTCGAGGGTGTTTTTCAACGCCTCGACCAGGAACCAGACGTTAGACATACGATAGTCAGCGGCTTTATCGCTTGAGCTGTTTGTGCGCAGCCAGTTCTCGTAGTCGATGTCCATGATCATGCTGCGCAGCGCCGCAATCGGGTCTTCTCCCGAACATTGCTGGCGAACACGGTCCATAAAGCGCTTGAACCGCGCCAGACGGTCGGTAAAACGGGCATCCAGATGCTCACCCAGACCTATCTCGTCGGTGGCCGCATACATCGAGATTTTGCGCTCGGTGGCGTAGTTGCCCAGCTTTTCGAGGGTGGTCGAGCCGATTTCGCGACGTGGAACGTTGATCACCCGCAGGAAGGCGTTGTCGTCATCCGGGTTCACGATCAGGCGAAAGTAGGCCATCAGGTCTTTCACTTCCTGACGCCCGAAGAAGCTGTTACCGCCCGACAAGCGGTATGGGATCTGATGATGCTGCAGCTTCAGCTCGATCAGTTTTGCCTGATAGTTGCCGCGATACAGGATCGCAAAGTCACTGTAAGGCCGATCGGTGCGCAAATGCAGGGTCAGGATTTCAACAGCCACGCGCTCGGCTTCGGCGTCTTCATTGCGGCAGCGGATGACCCGGACTTCGTCGCCGTGGCCCATCTCACTCCACAGTTGCTTCTCGAACGCATGGGGGTTGTTGGAGATCAGCACGTTGGCGCAGCGCAGAATGCGGCTGGTGGAGCGATAGTTTTGCTCCAGCATCACCACTTTCAGGGACGGATAGTCGTCCTTGAGCAACATCAGGTTTTCCGGGCGGGCACCGCGCCAGGCGTAGATCGACTGGTCATCGTCACCCACCACAGTGAACTGATTACGGGTACCGATCAGGTACTTCACCAACAAATACTGGCTGGCGTTGGTGTCCTGATATTCGTCCACCAGCAGGTAGCGGACTTTGTTCTGCCACTTTTCCCGAATGTCGGCGTGCTCTTCGAAGAGCTTTACCGGCAGCAGAATCAGGTCGTCAAAGTCCACTGCGTTGTAGGCTTTAAGCGTTCGCTGGTAGTGGGTGTAGACAATGGCCGCCGTCTGCTCCTTGGGGTTGCGGGCGTTTTCCAGCGCCTGGGGCGGCAGGATCAGATCGTTTTTCCACGAGCCGATCATGTTCTTGATCTCGTCGACCCCGTCGTCGCCCGAGTATTCCTTTTGCATGATGTCGGTCATCAACGCTTTGACATCGGCCTCGTCAAAGATCGAGAAACCCGGCTTGTAGCCCAGCCGCGCATGCTCCTTGCGGATGATGTTGAGCCCCAGATTATGGAACGTACACACCGTCAGGCCACGGCCCTCGCCCTTCTTGAGCAAGGTGCCGACCCGCTCTTTCATCTCGCGCGCGGCTTTATTGGTAAAAGTCATGGCGACGATGTACTGGGCACGGATGCCGCAGTTCTGAATCAGGTGCGCGATTTTGCGGGTAATCACGCTGGTTTTGCCGGAGCCTGCGCCGGCGAGCACCAAAAGAGGGCCGCCGACGTAGCTCACGGCTTCTTGCTGCCGGGGATTGAGTCGGGACATGACGAAAATAGGGGTCGTGTGCAAAAAGGGCAGGCATTTTAACAGGCTGAGCAGATATTGCTGCCCCTGTGCGACAGTGTGACGTGGCACTCTATCTAAATTTGCCGCTTTTGTTACTTTGCCGCAGGATACCCAAGTGTTTTGGTCTACCGTTTGGTATGTACTGACCTCGCGCATTTGAGAACCGGTATCATTTGCCATGTGCCAATGGCACGTCATAATGCCCATCGCCTGAATTTATGCAGAGTCTAGGGAGCTAGCTTGTCCAAGCATGTTGAACCCTTGCGTTTGCTGTTACTGGCCGAGGAGCCCTCTTGGGCTGCGCTAGTACGCGAGTGTCTGGCGCCCATGGGAAATACGGTCGTACTGATATGCGCGCCGGGCTGGGAGTCGATCAGCTACCTGTTCGAAAACGACCGCAATGCGCTGCTGCTGACCACCCCGGCGCTGCAGCCCGCGCCGGGTCGATGCCGCCTGTCCACCATTTTGTTGCTGGACAGCGAGCCAGAGGTTGCGCCCCAAGGGGTCAGCGACTGGTTGATCGGTGCAAGCCTGAACACCGATGTTCTGCGACGCTGTTTGCGCCATGTGCGCGAACGCGGTGTGCTTGAGCACACCTTGTTGCGGCTGGCCGAAGAAGACCCGCTAACCGGCATCGCCAACCGACAGGGGTTCCAGACCCTGCTGGCAGTGCGACTGGCCGAAAGTGACGGGCGCGGCATTGCCCTCGGGCACCTGGACCTCGACAATTTTCGTCACGCTAACGATGCCCTCGGGCATCAGGCCGGTGACCGTCTGATCCTGCAAGTCGTGGCACGCCTCAAAAGCCAGCTCGAAGCCGGCGATCAGATCGCCAGGTTGGGCAGCGATGAATTTGCCCTGCTGATCGACACCCGCCGCGCACCCGAGCGGGCCGAATGGATCGCCGAACGTATCACCGAAGTCATGGGCGAGCCCTACTGGATCGACGGTGAAAGCTTGCTGATCGGTTGCAGCCTTGGCATTGCCCATGCGCGGGCCAACGCCGGGGCCGATCCATTAATGTGGCACGCACACATCGCCATGCAGCAGGCCAAAAGCACCCAGGGCTGCACCTTCCACGTGTTCGACGAGCGCATCAATCGTAATGCCCGCAGCCTGGCCGACCTCGAAAGCGAGCTGCGTCGGGCCTTGCGCCGTGACGAACTGGAACTGCACTACCAGCCGCGCCTGGATTTGGGTACGGGCAACATTGTCGGGCTCGAAGCACTGGTACGCTGGCGCCACACCGAGCGCGGCTTGCTCGCACCCAACGAATTCGTGCCATTGGCCGAGCAAAGCGGACTGATCGTGCCGCTGGGTTACTGGGTGATTTCCCGGGCCCTGCGCGATATGCAGGCCCTGCGCGAACGCGGCCTGCAGGCGCTGCACATGGCGGTCAACCTGTCGTTCCGGCAGTTCCAGGACAGCCAGCTGCTGTCGACGCTCAGTCGGCTGATCACCGAGCGCGGGGTTGAAGCCCAGTGGCTGGAATTCGAACTGACCGAAACGGCGGTCATGCGCCGCAGTGACCTGGTAAAACAAACCATGGATGCCCTGGGAAGGCTGGGGGTACGCTTCTCGCTGGACGACTTCGGCACCGGGTTCTCATCGTTCGTGCACCTGAACAGCCTGCCGATTGCGCTGCTGAAAATCGACAAAAGCTTTGTTGGCGGTATGGAAGACCGTGAAGAGAACCGCAAGCTGGTCCACGCGATGATCAACCTGGCCCACAACCTGAAACTGGAAGTGGTTGCCGAAGGCGTCGAAACCCCTGAGCAACTGTCATTACTGCGCGATTTTGGCTGTGATCAGGTACAGGGCTACTTCATCAGCAGGCCGCTGCCGCTGGCAGATCTGGTGGAATTTTTGACCCTGGGCGAGCAGCAAAAGA
Source organism: Pseudomonas versuta (assembly GCF_001294575.1). Classification (NCBI taxonomy): domain Bacteria; kingdom Pseudomonadati; phylum Pseudomonadota; class Gammaproteobacteria; order Pseudomonadales; family Pseudomonadaceae; genus Pseudomonas; species Pseudomonas versuta. The sequence continues at coordinate 4,597,942 of NZ_CP012676.1, read as the reverse complement.
TGCCGCAGGTTATCTAGCCGGCACCTGTAGGAGCGAGCTGTTCAACACGCTAGCCAGGAGCTCGCGAGCAGGCTCGCTCCTACAGGTTCAACATGCCATCTCGGCCATTTTCGACACCTTGCTCTCACGCTTTAACATGCGCCGCATCTTCCACTCGAACGCCAGCGTCAGGCTTACCGACGAACAAGCCAGGCCCAATGCCAGGCCCCACCACACGCCAGTCGGGCCCCAGCCAAACGTGAATGCCAGCAGCCAGGCCATCGGCGCACCAATGGCCCAATAGCAAAACAGGCCGACAAGGAAGGTGGTCCTGGCATCCTTGAGCCCGCGGATAGCGCCCATCGCAATGGTTTGCACCCCATCGAACAGCTCAAACCATGCCGCGACCGCCAGCAGGCTGATCGCCAGCTCGAACACCGGGCGGAACGCCGGATCGTTGTAATCCAGAAACAGACCAATCAACTGGCTCGGCCAGAACCAGAACACCACTGAAAAACCGAGCATAATCACCGCGCCGCAACCAATCCCGACCCGGCCCGCCAAGCGCGCCCGGAGCAAATCGCCACCGCCATAGTGCTGACCGATACGCATGGTAATTGCATAAGACAACCCGGCCGGGACCATGAACGCTGCGGACACAATTTGCAGGGCAATCTGGTGGGCTGCCAGTTGAGTGCTGCCCATGGTGCCCATGCACAGGGCTGCAAAGGCAAACAACCCGACCTCCACAGCGTAGGTCCCGCCAATCGGCAGGCCCAGGCGCCACAGTTCCCGCAGGTAAGTCAGATTAATCCGCGACAGACCATTGCGAATCGGATACGCGTCGTAGGCCGGATGCCGATGGATATGCCAGGCCAGACCCGCGGCCATGCAGGTCGCCACGATCGCAGTAACCAGACCGATGCCCGTCAGGCCCAACCGGGGCAGGCCGAACATGCCGGTAATCAGCGCGTAATTGAGCAGGAAATTGGCGACGGTGCCGATCAGGCTGATCACCATTACCGGCGTCGCGCGCCCCATGGCGCTGGTAAATCCGCGCAATGCCATAAACGTCATATAGCCCGGCAGGGCAAACGGCAACAGCAGCAAAAACTGGCCGGCGGCTTCAACGTTGGTCGGCGTCTGCCCAAACAGCAACAGCAACGGCTTGATATTCCACAGCATCAACGCGCCGCCCAGCGCCAGCGCCCAGGCCAGCCACAATCCGGCCTGGGTCAGGCGGGTCGCGCCTTCAATGTCGCCACCCCCCTGGCGAATCGATACCAAGGTACCCACGGCGGCAATCACGCCAATGCAGAAAATCGACACAAAGGAATAGCTCGCCGCCCCCAGGCTCCCGCCCGCCAGAGCCTCCGGGCTCAGGCGGGCCATCATCAGCGTGTCGGTAAGCACCATCAGCATGTGAGCCAACTGCGAGGCAATCAGCGGCCCTGCCAGCCGCAAGATGGCCCGGAGTTCGATACGTGCAGGATGCTTTTTGATCATCGTCTGGATTTCTTAAGGTGCATTGAAAGGCTTGATTCTCGGTGCGCTGAGTGTTTTAAGCAAAGGGATAAAAACGATCAATGGCATGATTAAAACTCATGCAGCTGCCTGATATCAGGACTTGCTCCACTCCAGCCCCGGAATATGCGCCCATGTCTCGTAGTCTTCCTCCGCTTTATGCCTTGCGCGCCTTTGAAGCCGCAGCCCGTCATAGTTCGTTCACCCGGGCGGGCGAAGAGCTGTCGATTACCCAGAGTGCGGTGAGCCGGCATATCAAAACCCTCGAAGAGCATTTTGCCTGCCGCTTGTTCCAGCGCAGCGGTCGCAACCTGCAACTCACTGAATCCGCGCGCCTGCTGTTGCCCGGTGTTCGCGAAGGTTTCAGTGCACTGGAGCGGGCCTGTATTACCTTGCGGGCCGAAGATGACATCTTGCGCATGAAGGCACCCTCGACCCTGACCATGCGCTGGCTGCTGGCCCGACTGAGTCGTTTTCGCCAGTTGCAGCCGGGCAACGAAGTGCAACTGACCAGTGCGTGGATGGACATCGATCACGTTGACTTCAATCAGGAACCGTTCGACTGCGCAGTACTTCTGGGCAATGGCCACTTTCCACCCGATTGGGAGGCCACGCTGCTGTTCCCGGAGATGCTGATTCCGGTCGGCGCCCCCAATTTGCAGGACGACCAGCCATGGGATGCCAGGCGGCTGGCAGGCACCGAACTGCTGCACCCGACGCCCGACCGTCGCGACTGGCGCCGCTGGCTCGACTGCATGGGCCTGAGCGGGCAAGTGTCACTCAAGGGCGGGCAAGTCTTCGACACCCTGGAGCTGGGCATGATCGCCGCCGCCCGCGGCTACGGCATCTCGATGGGCGACCTGCTGATGGTCGCCGAAGACGTCGCTCAAAACCGTTTAAGCCTGCCCTTTCGGACCGCTGTGGCCAGTGGCGAAAACTACTACCTGGTCTGGCCAAAAACCCGACCCGGCGGCGAACGGTTGAAGCGCCTCAGCGACTTTCTGCAACACGAAGTGGCTGCCATGGAACTGCCAGTGGTCAAGCGAATGGTGTGAAGCCCGCTACCCACTGACCGGCCGATACTGCAACGCCTCTGCCAGGTGCTTGCGTTCTATGCATTGCGCTTGCTCCAGATCCGCCAGGGTGCGCGCCACTTTCAGCAACCGGTGGGCGGCCCGCAGGGACAAGGTCATGCGCTCACAGGCGGTCTCCAGCCAGGTGCTATCCACGTCACTCAACCTGCACTGAGTACGCACACCGGGAAGATCCAGAAAGGCATTGGCACACCCCTGGCGTTGCAACTGCCGTTCACGGGCACCCGCCACTGAAGCAGCGGCGCTGGCAGTGCTGGCGCCACAGGCAAGCGCGGGGTTGAGTGAGGTGGTTTCCCGGGCCACTGTCAGATGCAGGTCGATGCGATCAAGCAAGGGGCCGGAGAGTTTGTTGCGGTACCGCTGAATTTGCTCCGGGGTACAGCGACAATGGCCCGTGGCCTCGCCCAGATATCCACAGGGGCAGGGGTTCATCGCGGCAACCAGCTGGAAGCGCGCCGGAAACCGCATTCGATCACGGGCCCGGGCGATCACGATAAAACCCGACTCCATCGGCTCTCTGAGCACCTCCAGCACTTTGCGGTCGAACTCGGGCAGCTCATCGAGAAACAGTACCCCGTGGTGCGCCAGAGTAATCTCCCCTGGCTGCGGTTTAGAGCCACCGCCCACCAGTGCCGGGCCAGACGCCGAATGGTGCGGCTGACGAAACGGGCGCTGCGGCCAACAACTCAAGGGCACATGGCTGGCTACCGACTGGATGGCCGCCACCTCCAGCGCCTCTTGCTCGTTGAGTGGCGGCAATAAACCCGGGAGACGACTGGCCAGCAGGGTTTTGCCGGTGCCGGGCGGCCCGGTGAACAATAAATTGTGGCTGCCTGCGGCGGCGATCAATAACGCCCGTTTAGCCGAGAGCTGGCCTTGTACATCGCTCAAGTCCGGATAAGGCATGTTTACCCGCAACAAGCCGCTGGCAGCATAAGGCTCAATCACCGTACGACCTGCGAAATGTGCCACTGCCTGTAACAAGTGCTCGACCGCGATTACCGTCAGCCCGGAGGCCAGACAGGCTTCCTCTGCATTGGCCAGTGGCACCACCAGCGCCCGGCCCGCCGCCCGTGCTGCCAGGGCAGCAGGCAACACGCCCTGAACCGACCTGATGGCGCCCGACAAGGCCAGCTCCCCCAGACACTCAACGTGCGTCAGCACCGCAGCGGGAATTTGCCCGCTGGCGGCCAGGATGCCCAGGGCAATGGCCAGGTCAAAGCGCCCGCCGTCCTTGGGCAGGTCGGCGGGCGCCAGATTGAGCGTGATACGCCTCGCCGGGAAATCAAACCCGGAATTAAGAATCGCGCTGCGTACCCGGTCCTTGCTTTCCCTGACCGCGGTTTCGGGCAGCCCGACCAGCGTCAGGGCCGGCAATCCATTGGCCAGATGCGCTTCGACCGTGACGGCCGGCGCCTCGACGCCTGTTTGAGCACGGCTGTAAACGATGGCCAGCGACATGACTCACTCCTTGAGCTCGCAAAAATCGCATCCTGCGGGAATAGGGCGTTAGCGTCAGGGTGCGAATGGATACCGGATGTGTTGGCGCAGTCAGAAGCCGCTGACGGGGCACGAGGCGCTAGAGAATTGCTCAGCGATCCGCCCGGTTACAGTGCTTTTGTTCCCAGGTCTTCGGCAAAGCGCAGCAGGTAACCGTCGGGGTCGAGCAGCAAACAGTTGCGCTCACCGAACAGCACGTCGTTGCTGCGGTACCAGCGCTCTTCAAGGGGTTTGCGCAATGTGTGCCCTGCGGTTTCGAAACGGGCGACCAGCCCCTGGACGTCGGGGCATTTGATCGACAGGTTCATGCCTCTTCCAAACGGCGCCTGCAGTGGCCCGACGCGCCAGGACGACTCTTCAAGGTCGTCCTGCTCCAGCATCAGCTGACTGCCGTGAAATGACAAAAACGCAAAGTGATGTTCAGGCCGTTGATACTCGATCCGAAAGCCAAGCACCTCGCAGTAAAAACGCAAGCTGCAGGCAAGGTCCGAGACAATCATCTCGGGAACCAGCCGATTCATCACCAACATGCAAAAACGTCCTTGTGCATAAGGGTAAACGCACCGCCTTTGAGCGTTACTCGGTGGGCGGCAGCAATTTGGCTTCCAGTTCGGCCACTTTGGCTTCGAGGCTTTCGAGACGGGCGCGGGTACGGGCCAGAACGACCATTTGACTGTCGAATTCCTCGCGGCTCACCAGATCCAGCTTGCTGAAGCCACTCTGCAGCAAGGCTTTGAACTGGCTTTCGATTTCAGTGCGCGGCAGCGCGGTCTCGCCGCTGAACAAACGGGAAGCCTGGCCACTCAGGGCATCGAGGAGGTCTTTGGGCGCGAGCATGGGTAAGGTCCTGAAAAACGGGTGGTGGCGAGTGTATCACGCAGGGCCGGGGCTCCCTCTGCAACGCCCTGCGCACGCTTTCGGGCATCCCGCTCTCAGGGCACGCACCGTTTACGTGCATAAAATCTCTACTCCATCCGGCAAAAAGCCATCAGCTATCAATAAGCACCTGTAATTACTGGCATTTCCAGACATGGCAAGGTTTCTGCTTAGTTGCCTGTGACTCAGGCACTGATGCAGTAGCTATCACTAAGGCAGTGCGGCAGGTGGTTCAGGGGAAGCTTTCGTCACCGACGACTGATACACGTTGAGCAACCTGAAGAAGGCTGACGATGCGTTACAAAGCCAGACACTGCGCTTAGACTTGAGCCGGGTTTGTTTTCCTGGGGCAAGTCCACCATTTCGGGAGAAGTTTCATGAAGCTAGTCACCGCCATTATCAAGCCGTTCAAGTTAGACGACGTGCGCGAATCGCTGTCTGAGATCGGCGTGCAGGGCATTACCGTTACTGAAGTCAAAGGCTTCGGCCGGCAGAAAGGTCACACCGAGCTGTATCGCGGCGCGGAATATGTGGTCGATTTTCTGCCAAAGGTGAAGATTGATGTCGCCATCGACGACAAAGATCTTGACCGGGTTATCGAGGCGATAACCAAGGCTGCCAACACCGGCAAGATCGGTGACGGCAAGATTTTTGTGGTCAATCTGGAACAGGCTATTCGCATCCGTACCGGCGAAACCGATACCGACGCAATCTAAGCCGCCATACCCCAACGCCCCAGGAGAAAACACTATGACTCTGCGTAAAATCGCAGGGCTCGGAGCCCTGCTGTCCGTCGTAATGCCTGGCCTGGCCATGGCGGCAGACGAAGTAGCTGCTCCAGTCCTCAATTCCGGCGACACCGCCTGGATGCTGACTGCAACGGCTTTGGTGCTGTTTATGACCATCCCCGGCCTGGCGCTGTTCTACGGCGGTATGGTGCGCTCCAAAAATATTCTTTCAGTCATGATGCAGTGCTTCGCCATCACCGGTCTGATCAGCATTCTGTGGGTCATTTATGGCTACAGCATCACGTTCGATACCACTGGCATGGAGCAGGGCGTCACTAACTTCAACTCGTTCATCGGCGGGTTTTCCAAAGCGTTCCTGGCGGGCGTGACACCGGCCAGCCTGACGTCATCGACCGCACTGTTCCCGGAAGCGGTGTTCATCACCTTCCAGATGACCTTTGCCATCATCACTCCGGCTCTGATCGTCGGCGCCTTTGCTGAGCGCATGAAGTTCTCGGCCATGCTGATTTTCATGGGCGTGTGGTTCACCCTGGTCTATGCACCCATTGCCCACATGGTGTGGAGCGGTAACGGCGGCCTGCTGTGGGACTGGGGCGTGCTCGATTTCGCAGGCGGTACCGTGGTGCATATCAACGCCGGTATTGCAGGCTTGGTTGCGTGCATCGTGCTCGGCAAACGCAAAGGCTACCCTAGCACCCCGATGGCTCCGCACAACCTGGGTTACACCCTGGTGGGCGCCGCGATGCTGTGGATCGGCTGGTTCGGCTTTAACGCAGGCTCGGCAGCAGCCGCCAACGGCACCGCCGGCATGGCGATGCTGGTCACTCAGATTGCAACCGCTGCAGCAGCGCTGGGCTGGATGTTTGCCGAGTGGGTCACCCATGGCAAGCCAAGCGCACTGGGGATCGCCTCGGGCGTGGTAGCCGGTCTGGTTGCCATCACCCCGGCTGCTGGTACCGTTGGCCCGATGGGCTCGATCGTGATTGGCTTGTCTGCGGGCGTGATCTGTTTCTTCTGCGCCACCAGCCTCAAGCGCAAACTGGGCTATGACGATTCGCTGGATGCGTTCGGCGTACACGGTATCGGCGGCATCGTCGGCGCCATTCTTACCGGTGTGTTCGCGGCTCCGGCACTGGGTGGTTTCGGCACCGTGACAGATATCGCCGCTCAAGTCTGGATTCAGTGCAAAGGCGTTGCCTTTACCGTGATCTACACCGCGATTGTGACCTTCGTCATTCTCAAAGTGCTGGATGCCGTGATGGGCCTGCGAGTGGCTGATGAGGAAGAGGCTGTTGGCCTGGACCTGGCACAGCACAACGAGCGGGGCTACAACCTGTAACCAGCGGTTAGAAAAAATACCCGGCTTGCCGGGTATTTTTTTGTCTGGAGTGTGGCGCGACTCACAGCAACCGGGTGACTTTTTCTGCTCCCATGTCCTGAGATCAGTTCGGCAATTATTTGTAGGATGATCACTTACATCAAAACTCGACTATTAGCTGCTTTGCTTTTTTTTCCATCGCGCTAGAATGCGCGCCGAAGGGCACAAAACTGTGTCCTGGCAAGACGAAGGCGAGGATGACCTCCAGACGCTTTCAAGGCCCCAGGGCCGGGCTGCCGGTTAATCCAGCCAACACCGCGGATCAACTGGCACCGGGCATACGGCAAGGTGTTTATTTGGGCGAGTGCCGCAATTGTTGCTGTGCTCGTAAAGTCCTCATCATTTTAATCAGTGACGAGGCGTGAGCTGAGGTTTACCCAAGGCTACTTTTTCACCGGCGGCGGTCGACATTTGTCGCATCTGGTCTATATAACTAATCTGCTTTAAGTAAGTCATGGGGTAGAACATGAGCGACGACGATCTGGAAAATGATGACCTCGAAGTAGGTGACGAGGACGAAACCGAGGAAGGCCTGGAAGCGGCAGCCGAAGACGTTGCAGACGACGATGGTGGCGATGATGTCCCGGTTCCTGCAGCCAAAGGCAAATCCAAGGCTGCAGTGTCGGTTGATGACCTGCCGAGTGTAGAAGCCAAAAACAAAGAGCGTGATGCTCTGGCCCGCGCCATGGAAGAGTTTTTGTCCAAAGGTGGCAAGGTGCAGGAAGTCGAGGCCAACGTGGTGGCAGACCCACCCAAGAAGCCTGACAACAAGTACGGCAGCCGTCCTATCTAAGGATTGGTTCTCGACTTGAAGAAAAAACCCGCCGTCGCTGCGGGTTTTTTTGTGGGTGGCATCCGGGCCTCGTCAGCGGCTACAAAAAGAGTTACGACACGCAGGGTTATAAGTGTTTCAACACGGCCGGCAACTCGCTCAAGCAGCCGATCTCGGCATCCGGCGCCTTGCCGCCCTCCCAATGCTTGCCACCCGGGTTGAACCAGATCGCGCGCATGCCCGCCTGCTGGGCTCCGGCAATATCATCACCCGGGTGATCGCCCACATGCACAGCCGCCGCAGGCGAGATATTGCCTCCACGCACCAATGCCTCGTGGAACAGGCGCGCATCCGGCTTGGCAATACCGATATCTTCGGCGCAAAGCACAAACTTGAAGTGATGCCCCAGGCCGATGCGCCGCACATCGGCGTTGCCATTGGTCACCACGCCCAAGTCGTAATCCAGGGCCAGTGCGATCAGTGCCGGCTCTGCCTGCGGGAAGAGCTGCAGCGCATGCCGAGCGTCGATGAAGACCTCAAATGCCTCGTCAGCCAGCGTTGCAGCATTCATGTAACCGGCGCCCTGCAGGGCATGAAATAACACCCGCCGGCGCAGTGCACTGATCCGGTGGCGCAATTGCGGCTCGTCGGTCAACACCTGCTGGCGTAGCGCCTGAAATGCCGAAGCATCCAGCGCGCCCACTTTTGGTGCATTGGCAATCAGCCATTCGCGCAACACGGTTTCAGCACTCACAATCACCGGCGCGGTATCCCACAGGGTGTCGTCGAGGTCGAAGGTAATCAACTCAATCGTCATTCACTGCCCTTACTGCGTTTGGCCCGGGGATGGGCGCTGTCATAGACCGTTGCCAGATGCTGAAAATCCAGATGGGTATAGATTTGAGTAGTTTTGATGTCGGCATGCCCGAGCAACTCTTGCACGGCGCGCAAGTCCTGAGAGGACTCCAGCAAATGGCTGGCAAATGAGTGACGCAACATGTGCGGATGCAGGTTTTGTCCCAATTCGCGCTCGCCGGCGGCCTTGACCCGCAACTGGATGGCACGCGGTCCAAGACGTCTGCCGCGCTGACTGACGAACACCGCATCATCCTCCGGGTTGGCCAGCGCCCGTAGCGCCAGCCACGCCTGCAACGCTTCACGGGCCTTTTTGCCCACCGGCAGCACGCGGGTCTTGCTGCCCTTGCCGAGTACTTCTACCAGACCGTCTGCCAGGTCGAGCTGATCCAGGTTGAGCCCGGTCAGTTCTGACAGGCGCAGCCCCGACGAATAAAAAAGCTCCAGGATGGCCTGATCGCGCAGTGCCAAAAAATCCTCTTCAACCGCGCCCTCAAGTAATTGCAGAGCGCGGTCGGTGTCGAGGGTTTTGGGCAGGCGACGCTCACCTTTAGGTGGCGCCAGGCCATTGGCCGGGTCGTGATCGCACAGGCCTTCGCGATTCAGATAGTGATACAGCCCGCGCACGGCCGACAACAAGCGGGCAATGCTGCGTGAAGACTGGCCTTGCTGATGCAGGCGCGACACCAACTGGCGCAGGCGCTGGATATCCAGCGCGGTCCAGGTGGCAATTGATTCTTTGCTGCAAAACGCCAGCACCTTGTTCAGGTCACGGCGGTAGGCTTCAAGTGTATGGGGCGACACCTGACGCTCACTGCGCAGGTGAGTGCAGTAAGCATCCAGTTGTCGCTCCATGACTAACGTACCGAACGCAGGGCGTTGGTAAAGCGCGGCAATACCCGGCCCAATACTTCAGCGATATAGCTCAGAAATAGCGTGCCTACCGAACTTTTGTAGTGCTGCGGATCGCGGCTGGCGATAGCCAGCACGCCATGCAACCCCAGATGATTGAGCGCCACCAGGGCGGTCGAACCAATCTGTTTGCGCTGTTCTTCGCCAAACAAGAAGTCCAGCTCGTGTTCGCGCAAGCTGCCACTGACAGCTTTGCCTTCAGTCAGCAGGCCGCCCAGGGCACGCTGAGCATCTGCGCTGCTGACCCAACGGCCAACGGGCATGGGGTTGTCGCCAAACAGCACCAGGCTGACGAAGGGCACCTGAAAGTCCTGACGCAAGCTGTCTTCGACTGCAATCACCAGCTCTTCAAGGCTGGTGGCATCCATCAACGCAAGGTTCAGCCGACGGGTTTTTTCGAACAGCCGGTCATTGTCGCGGGCGACGTCCATTAACTGCGACAAACGATGACGCATCTCGATATTACGGCCACGCAACAGCTCCAACTGACGCTCTACCAGCGAAATCGTATCGCCGCGCTGGTGAGGAATACGCAGCGAGAGCAGCAACTCCTCACGCTGGCTGAAGAAGTCCGGGTGGGCTTGCAGATAGGCTGCAACCGTCGCCGCCTCCGGGGTTTGAGCAGGCAGTTCGAGATCTGAAGTCTGTGGCTTGTCGGTCATCGTTTGCGCTCACTCATAAACGGACTTGTCCTTCGTAAACACGCATCGCCGGGCCGGTCATGATCACCGAATGGCCTGGTCCTGCCCACTCGATGGACAGGCGTCCGCCGGGCAAATCCAGAATCAACGGCGAGTCCATCCAGCCCTGACTGATCGCCGCTACGGCCGCGGCACAGGCACCGGTACCGCAGGCCTGGGTTTCCCCGGCACCACGCTCCCAGACCCGCAGTTGCCCGCGCTGGCGATCTATCACGTGCAAAAAGCCGACATTGACCCGCGCCGGAAAGCGCGGGTGATGTTCAATTTTTGGCCCCAGTTCATGCACCGGTGCAGCATTGATATCGTCGACGCGCAGCACCGCATGCGGGTTGCCCATCGAGACGGCTGCCACGTCAACACGCTGGCCGTCGACATCCAGTTCGTAGCTCAACGCCTGGGCGTCAGCAATGAACGGAATCTCTTCCGGGACCAGCCGCGGCGGGCCCATGTCGACACTGATCTGCCCATCGCTGCGCACATTCAGTTCGATGATGCCGCCTTTGGTTTCAACCTTGAACTGGCGCTTGGTGGTCAAACGCTTGTCGAGCACAAAGCGCGCGAAGCAGCGCGCACCGTTGCCGCACTGCTCAACTTCGGAGCCGTCGGCGTTGAAGATCCGATAGCGGAAGTCCACCTCCGGATTGCTGGGTGCTTCAACCAGCAACAGTTGATCGAAACCGACCCCCGTGTGCCGGTCACCCCATTGCTTGGCATGTTTGGGCAAAATATGCGCGTGCTGGCTGACCAGGTCGAGAACCATGAAGTCATTGCCCAGGCCGTGCATTTTAGTAAAACGCAGCAACATGGGATTACTCCGGCAGCAGGCTTTCGCCGGCAAACAACTCGGCTACAGTCTCGCGGCGGCGAACTTCAAACGCCTGATCACCATCCACCAGAATCTCGGCGGCGCGACCACGGGTGTTGTAGTTCGAGCTCATTACAAAACCATATGCGCCGGCTGAATGCACCGCCAGCAAATCACCCTCGGCCAACGCCAGCTGGCGATCTTTGGCCAGGAAGTCGCCGGTTTCGCAGATCGGCCCCACGATGTCGTAAGCACGGGCCTGAGTGTCACGCGGGCGAACCGCTGTCACGTCCATCCAGGCCTGGTACAGCGCCGGGCGAATCAGGTCGTTCATGGCCGCATCGACGATGGCAAAGTCTTTGTGCTCGGTGTGCTTGAGGTACTCAACCTGAGTCAAGAGCACGCCCGCGTTGGCCACAATGAACCGGCCCGGCTCAAATACCAGCGCCAGATCACGACCGTCGATGCGCTCGCGCACGGCCTTGATGTAATCACCGGCCAGCGGCGGCTCTTCATCGCGGTAACGCACGCCCAGGCCACCACCGAGGTCGATGTGACGCAGATAGATGCCGCAATCGCCCAGGCGATCAACCAGCGCCAGCAGGCGGTCGAGGGCATCGATGAAAGGTTCGAGGGTGGTCAGTTGCGAACCGATATGGCAATCGACACCCACCACTTCGAGGTTCGGCAACTGGGCGGCACGGATGTACACATCTTCGGCATCGGCAATGGCGATGCCGAACTTGTTTTCCTTGAGGCCCGTGGAGATATACGGGTGGGTGCCCGCATCGACGTCCGGGTTGACCCGCAGCGAAATCGGCGCACGAACGCCCAGCTCGGCGGCCACCACTTGCAGGCGCTCCAGCTCGTCGGTGGATTCGACGTTGAAACAGTGAACGCCCACTTCCAGGGCGCGACGCATGTCGTCGCGGGTCTTGCCGACACCGGAAAACACGATCTTGTCTGCCGAGCCGCCAGCGGCCAGTACACGCTCAAGCTCACCACGGGACACGATGTCGAAACCGGCGCCCAGACGCGCCAGGACATTGAGCACACCCAGGTTGGAGTTGGCCTTGACCGCGAAGCACACCAGGTGCGGCATGCCGTCCAGTGCATCGGCAAAAGCGTTGTATTGCGCCTCGATGTGCGCCCGGGAATAAACGTAGGTCGGAGTGCCAAAGCGCTCGGCAATGGCCGTCAGCGCAACACCTTCGGCGAACAGCTCGCCGTCCCGATAGTTAAAAGCGTCCATGGTGTTCCCTTATTGGTGCTTGTGCGCTTGCGATTGCGACGATTTCGCCTGGTCGGCGGGGTTTTGACTGTCATCGGGCAGATACAGCGGACCTTTTTGACCACAGGCAGAAACAAGGCAGGCGACCGCGACGAGCGCAGCAATAGAAGAGATCAGGCGCTTCATGGCGAAATCCTTTGAAAAGCATTAATTGCGCCCGAGTATACCGAGCACCTACCAGCTTGCCTATGCAGCAGACAGCTCGAGAAGAGGCGCCTGTGCGGATAATCAGTGGTCGCTGGCCGGGCACTGTCTTAGGGTTTGCAATCGGCCTGGAGCGCCCGTATCTTGCGAGTTCCGAGCATGACTAGACACTACGAGGTTCCACCATGAGTTTGACTGAAGCCCGTTTTCACGATCTGGTCGATGCAACCCAGGAAAATCTGGAAGAGATCTTCGACAACTGCGATCTGGATGTTGATCTGGAGAACTCGGCCGGGGTTCTTACGGTCAAGTTCGAGAATGGCAAAGCGCTGATTTTCAGCCGCCAGGCACCCCTGCTTCAACTCTGGCTCGCCGCTCCCGATGGCGGCTTTCACTTCGATTACGATGAAAAACTCAGCATGTGGAAATGCGATAAAAACGACGAATTGCTCAGCGAGATGGTTGAAAACCTGACCAAGGAACACGCTGGTGTTGAACTGGAATTTGATGAGATCTGATCGTGACCGCTGCTGCTAAACCCGCCAAACCCCTGTACAGCAATATCAGTCCGGCAGTGGCGTCGCCATGTATCAGCACTTGCCGGCTGGATGAACACAAAGTTTGTCTGGGCTGCTTTCGTCACGTTGAAGATATTCGCGAGTGGCGCTCGGCAGACGACCAGCGGCGCAGGGTAATTTGCGAACAGGCCCGGCAACGTCGCATGCCAGGCCACTGATCGCATAGTTGTCGCTGGCTTGTGTATTTATTTTGCTGTGGTAGTGTCGGGGTTCGCCTCGCACTAACGAGGTTCGTCAAAACCCCGCCATTTTCCGGCGGGGTTTTGCTTTTTTGTGCAGAAAAAAGGAGTCTGCCAGGTCATGAGCACCCCAACCCCACTCATCCTCACCCGCCTGGACGTTCAGCGTCTTGAGCAACTTATCGACAGCCTGCCGGAAACAACTCCCGGCATAGCTGCTTTGCAAGCTGAACTCGATCGCGCCGAAACCATCGTCGGCCACGAAGAAGTGCCTGCTGGTGTTGTGACCATGAACTCGCGTGTCCATTGCCGCGAAGAAAGCAGTGGCAAGGACTACCGACTGACCCTGGTTTACCCCAAGGACGCCAACGCTGATGAAGGCAAGATCTCGATTCTGGCCCCCGTCGGCAGCGCTCTGCTGGGACTACAAGTGGGTCAGCACATAAACTGGCCGGCGCCGGGTGGCAAAACCCTCAAGCTCGAACTGCTCGAAGTGGAATACCAGCCAAAAGCCCCTGCCGACTTTAACGCTTAAGCATCCTGATACAACGTTGGGTGGCGCTAGGCCTGGCGGCGCTACCCCTGCTGCGTTACATCACGGCTGCTTGCTCAATACAGGCGAAGCGGCTCAGAAACCGATAACTGACACTCAGTTCTCGAGCCAGCGCCAGACGCTCATGGCAGGCCTGCTCGACCTGCCACTGCGAGCGATTGTCGAGCGACGCCAACAGGCACTCATCCCAGCCCCACTCTTTAGTCAGGCGCTCAAGCAACTGGCGCTGCCACGGCACACCCCGCTGAGCGGCGCTACCAGTAAGGTTGCAATTAACCTTCAGGTACAGACTGCGCCGCACCAGCTCCAGGCGGCGCAGGTCACCACAGGCTTTCAGGTAATGTTCGATGCGCCGATACACCACGACATAAGGGTCCAGCTCATCGAGATTCAACTGGTCGGCGTACACCGCTTGCTTGAACCCCAGGCTCAGGCAGTGCACTTGCGGGTGCTCGCTGGCATACACCTCAATCAGCAACAGTTTGAGCAGCGACTTGTAGGGCGAATCAATACCCTTGAACAATTGCCATAGCCCCGCGCCCAGAAATTCGCCGGACGGAATGTGCGCCAGGTGCCCCAGATCAATGACCTCGCCGGCACCTATCAAGCCTTTATTTAACAACGTACGGGCAAATTCGTCGTGCCGGGCTTCTTCATTGACCGGCACCCACCACCACAACGGCGTGCGCCCTGCTAGCCAGATGGCGGTGCGATAAAACTCATCGAGCAACAAATTGTGCTGCGTCGTGCAGCTATTGCCCGGGTACAGCTGAACATCACGTTCACCCCGGACAAATCGTTGCGCGTCGATCAAATAGAAGTGCGCTTCGCTGCCCTGGCTCGCCGCCCACAACTCCAGGCGGCGGCATTTAATGCGCAATGCCTGCAACGCAGGCTCGCCCAGATACGGATCATGACAAATCCAGACATCCATATCGCTTTGATCGGTTTGGGCCAGTGTGCCCAGGCTGCCCATCAAAAATAGCCCGTGAATGGACTGTGGCTGTTGTGAACAGGGCTTGAAAGAGAAATCGCCAACCAGATGCCGTGCAATGACGAGCGTGGATGCATCGGGCTCATAGCCTGACACTCCGGCGGGGGTGCAATCCGTCACATAGCCGGGCATCAAGGGATGGTTCACGTGAAAGAACAGTGGCAACAGGCTTAATAAAGACTGCTGACGAGGTGCCAGCCCCTCCATCGCACGTGCCAGCCGTCCTTGATTGACGGCCATGAATCGCCCATGCAATCGATTGAGAGTCTGTCGGTCGACTCCCTCATAGACGGCGTAATGCATTTCAGGATGGCGCGTCATTTCACACTCGAACCGGCTCGCCAGGTGAGAAAGAGGAGGGGGAGCACAAGAAGGGAGTTTACAGCCAGCCAGAAGAAAGGCTTAGGCGAATACGTTTATTGACGTCAGATTTTTTACGCGGGTTAGCAGTGTGCCCGCGGAATCATGAATTTTCCTGATCCCGAGGGCGCGGCGTGGCGTCAGGCAAGCTCTGCTATGGGTACGGCTACAAAAGGCTTGGTGGTCAGAATCGTCAACAGTGTTTGCACATTTTCAACTGCATCACGTCCCAGGCTCGTGAGGTAGCCACCATCAGGCTGAGTAATCAGATCTTTTTCATGAAGACGCTTGGCAGCGGCAACCAGCGTTTTATCCGCGGTTTGATGGACTTTCAAACCCTCCTGGGAACTGTCCAGACTAAATTGTGCGAGGACTTCCAGTTCGGCAACCAACTCAGGGGTAAACGACATAAGGACTCCAGACTATGCAGGAAAAGACGACTTCGGCTCTAAGGTGATCGCACTCTCGCTGGCTGTCCAGTGATAGTTCCCACCTTTATAAAGCAGCGTGTCGCACCTGCCCCGCGTCGACGCGCAGGCGAGGCTCTGGGAGTGTAGTCCGGGTCGCCATTTGCGCCCGGGCAAATCCAGTCTCTGCAAGAACCCACCTGCTCGCGCCTGCAATTATTTGGGGCATTCCGAGGGAAATGACTTTTCAGTTATATAAGCATTCTTAAATAGTATTTTTAAGAATATCCCCGCCTCACTACTATTGCCCTCACGCCAGCCATTCCATCTTTCAGGAGCACACCATGAGCGCATCTCTGCGTAGCGTTGACGGTCAGGACGAAGCCACCATTCTGCGGGAAATCCAGAGCGCGCTTCGAGACCTGCGCTTTGGTGCTGTGGAAATCACGGTGCATAACGCTCAAGTGGTTCAAATCGAACGTAAAGAGAAATTCCGTTTGCAGAACCCCGGTCAGAAAAACAACTGAATCGTTAGACGCGCACTCGCCTGAGTGCGTTTATAAAAACTAAAAATGTAAGCTTTGGAGCCTCACCTATGTCCCTACGCCGTTACGCTTTGGCCGCGCTGGCCAGTGCCATTTTTGCTGGCTCCGCTGTAGCCAAAGATTACGAACTGCTCAACGTTTCCTACGATCCGACCCGTGAGCTGTACCAGGATTACAACGCTGAATTCACCAATTTCTGGAAAGCCGCACATCCTGGCGACAACGTCAAAATCCAACAATCCCACGGTGGCTCGGGCAAACAGGCACGTGGCGTAATCGACGGCCTGCGCGCTGACGTCGTAACCCTGGCCCTGGCCGGTGACATCGACGAAATAGCCAAACTCAACAAGGGCTCGCTGCCGGAAAACTGGCAAACCCGCCTGCCGGACGCCAGCACCCCGTACACCTCGACCATCGTGTTTCTGGTGCGCAAGGGCAACCCTAAAGGGATCAAGGACTGGAACGACCTGACCAAAGACGGTGTTTCAGTGATTACCCCAAACCCTAAAACCAGCGGCGGCGCACGCTGGAACTTCCTGGCTGCCTACGCGTATGGCCTTAAAGCCAACGGTGGCGACGAGGAAAAAGCCAAGCAATACCTCAAAACACTGTTCAAGCACGTACCGGTTCTGGATACCGGCGCACGCGGCTCGACCATCACGTTCGTCAACAACGGTCAGGGTGACGTGCTGTTGGCGTGGGAAAACGAAGCCTTCCTGGCCCTGAAAGAAGACGGCGGCGCCGACAAATTCGATATCGTCGTACCGTCATTGTCGATTCTGGCCGAACCGCCAGTGGCCGTAGTCGACAAAAACGCAGACAAAAAAGGCAACGCCGAGATCGCCAAAGCGTACCTCGAGCACCTGTACAGCCCGGCGGGTCAAGAAATAGCCGCGAAGAACTTCTACCGTCCCCGTGACGAAAAAGTCGCGGCCAAATACGCAGCGCAGTTTCCGAAACTGGAACTTGTGACTATCGACAAAGACTTCGGCGGCTGGAAAACTGCGCAGCCGAAATTTTTCAATGACGGTGGCGTGTTCGACCAGATCTACCAGGCGCAATAACCTGTGGGAGCGGGGCATTTAGCCTCGCTGGAAAGCTAGAACATCAAGCCCGCAATTGGTTGCGGGCTTCGTGCGTTAACCAAGGACTTTTATGTCACGTCGTATCTCCCCCGTCATACCCGGCTTCGGGCTGACGCTGGGTTACACCTTGGTGTACCTCAGCCTCATCGTGCTTATTCCTCTGGCGGCGATGTTTGTACATGCCGCACAACTGACCTGGGACCAGTTCTGGGCCATCATCACTGCCCCAAGAGTACTGGCTGCACTGCAGCTGAGCTTTGGAACCGCCTTTTTTGCCGCCATTATCAACGGCGTGATCGGTACCGTACTGGCCTGGGTGCTGGTGCGTTATACCTTCCCCGGACGCAAGATCATCGATGCCATGATCGACCTGCCATTTGCCTTGCCGACCGCAGTGGCGGGCATTGCGCTGACCGCGCTATATGCCCCCAACGGCTGGATCGGCCAGTTCGCCGCTGACCTGGGCTTCAAAATCGCCTACACCCCGATGGGTATCACCCTGGCACTGACCTTCGTCACCCTGCCGTTTGTGGTCCGCACCGTGCAGCCCGTGCTGGCGGACATCCCGCGTGAAATCGAAGAAGCCGCCGCCTGCCTGGGCGCCAAGCCGCTGCAAGTGTTCCGCTACATTCTGGTGCCGGCCTTGTTGCCCGCCTGGTTGACCGGTTTCGCCCTGGCCTTCGCCCGCGGCGTCGGTGAGTACGGCTCGGTGATTTTCATCGCCGGCAACATGCCGTTCAAAACTGAAATCCTGCCGTTGCTGATCATGGTCAAGCTGGACCAATACGACTACACCGGCGCCACTGCCATTGGCGTGATGATGCTGGTGGTTTCCTTCGTTTTGCTGCTGGTGATCAACTTGATCCAGCGGCGCATCGAAAAACCGTGAAGGAGGCCTGACCATGTCCAACTCAACACTGAGCGCCTCATCCGTAGCCAACGCCGCCCGCCGTGGCAGCCCGCTGTCGCGACGCCTGCTGATCGGCTTCGGATGGCTGTTTTTCACCCTGTTCCTGTTGCTGCCACTGCTGATCGTGGTGTCCCAGGGTTTGAAAATGGGAGTCGGCACGTTCCTCGACGCCATCCTCGAACCCGACGCCCTGTCAGCCCTCAAGCTGACCATCATTGCCGTGGTGATTTCGGTACCGCTGAACGTGGTATTCGGCGTCAGCGCGGCCTGGTGCGTGAGCAAATACAGCTTCCGCGGCAAAAGCATTCTGGTCACCCTGATTGACCTGCCGTTCTCGGTATCGCCGGTCATCGCCGGTCTGGTCTACGTGCTGATGTTCGGCGCCCAGGGCTTCTTCGGCCCATGGCTGCAAGACCACGACATCCAGATCGTCTTCGCGCTGCCCGGTATCGTGCTGGCGACCATCTTCGTCACCGTGCCCTTCGTGGCCCGTGAGCTGATCCCGCTGATGCAGGAGCAGGGCACTCAAGAGGAAGAAGCCGCACGCCTGCTGGGCGCCAATGGCTGGCAGATGTTCTGGCACGTGACCGTGCCCAATATCAAATGGGGCCTGATCTACGGTGTGGTGCTGTGTACTGCACGGGCGATGGGCGAGTTTGGCGCGGTGTCGGTGGTATCCGGGCACATTCGCGGGGTGACCAACACCCTGCCGCTGCACGTCGAGATCCTCTACAACGAGTACAACCACGTTGCCGCCTTCGCTGTGGCCACCCTGTTGCTGATCCTGGCGCTCTTCATCCTGCTGCTCAAGCAGTGGAGCGAATCCCGTATTAACCGCCTGCGCGCCAGCGCCGCGGAGGAATAAACCATGTCGATCGAAGTCCGTAACGTCAGCAAGAACTTCAATGCCTTCAAGGCCCTGAACAGCATCAATCTGGACATCCACAGCGGCGAACTGGTGGCCTTGCTCGGCCCTTCCGGCTGCGGCAAAACCACCTTGCTGCGCATCATCGCCGGCCTGGAAACCCCGGACGAAGGCAGCATCGTGTTCCACGGTGAAGATGTCTCCGGCCACGATGTCCGCGATCGCAACGTCGGTTTCGTGTTCCAGCATTACGCCTTGTTCCGCCACATGACGGTGTTCGACAACGTCGCCTTCGGCCTGCGCATGAAGCCGAAAAAAGAACGCCCGAGCGAAACCCGCATCGCCGAAAAAGTCCACGAACTGCTGAACATGGTGCAACTGGACTGGTTGTCCGACCGTTACCCGGAGCAGTTGTCCGGCGGTCAGCGCCAGCGTATCGCCCTGGCCCGCGCCCTGGCGGTGGAACCCAAGGTACTGTTGCTGGACGAACCGTTCGGCGCGCTTGATGCCAAGGTCCGTAAAGAGCTGCGCCGCTGGTTGGCGCGCCTGCACGAAGACATCAACCTGACTTCGGTATTCGTGACCCACGACCAGGAAGAAGCGATGGAAGTCGCCGACCGTATCGTGGTCATGAACAAGGGCGTGATCGAACAGATCGGCTCACCGGGCGAAGTTTACGAAAACCCGGCCAGCGACTTCGTTTACCACTTCCTGGGCGACTCCAACCGTCTGCACATCGGTGAAGACCAGCACCTGCTGTTCCGTCCGCACGAAGTGTCGCTGTCGCGTCACGAACTCGAAGACCATCATGGCGCCGAGGTACGCGACATTCGCCCGTTGGGTGCGACCACCCGGGTGACGTTGAAGGTTGAGGGGCAAAGCGAGCTGATCGAAGTTGAAGTGGTCAAGGACCACGACAGCCTGACCGATCTGGCCCGTGGCCAGACGTTGTTCTTCAAGCCCAAAGTATGGCAGAAGGGCTAACCACCAACACCCGCAGGAGCGAGCTTGCTCGCTCCTGCGGGTTTTTTATTGCGGTTTTTTCAGCTTAGGATTCGGAAAAAACTGTACCGCCTGAACCTTGGGGTCCGGGGCTTTTTTCAGGGCTGAAACATTCACCCGCGTACCCAATTCCTTGGGCACCGACAGGCCTTGTTCATTCAACGTGTCCGAGTAACCGCAGGCCACGCATTCGCGGTGCGGCACTTCATCTTCGTTCCACATCATCAACTTGTCAGGCTCGCTGCACGCCGGGCAGACAGCCCCGGCGATAAAGCGTTTTTTGGTCACGTTCACCGGTGCATCACTCATGCTGCCGCGTCCTCGGTCAGACCGCTGTGACGCAGCAACGCGTCAATCGAAGGCTCACGGCCACGGAAGTCCTTGAACAACTCCATCGGTGCCAGCGAACCGCCCCGGGCCAGAATGGCCTGACGGAAAGCCTTGCCGGTGTGCGGGTTGAACACGCCTTCTTCTTCAAAGCGCGAGAACGCATCCGCCGACAACACTTCAGCCCATTTGTAGCTGTAATAACCCGCCGCGTAACCGCCGGCAAAGATATGCGCGAAGCTGTTCGGGAAGCGGTTGTAGGCCGGTGGACGCATGACCGAGACCTCGTCGCGGATGCCGTCCAGCACCTGCGCCACGCTGCGGCCATCGCCGTGGGTGGCGTGCAGTTCGAAGTCGAACAGCGAGAATTCCAGCTGGCGAACCATCATCAGCCCGGACTGGAAGTTCTTGGCCGCGAGCATCTTGTCCAGCAGGTCCTTGGGCAGGGCTTCACCGGTTTCGTAGTGACCGGAAATCAGCGCCAGGCCTTCAGGCTCCCAGCACCAGTTCTCCATGAACTGGCTCGGCAGCTCGACCGCATCCCATGCCACGCCGTTGATGCCGGATACGCCCGCATGTTCGATCTCGGTCAGCATGTGGTGCAGGCCGTGGCCGAACTCGTGGAACAGGGTGGTGACTTCATCGTGGGTCAGCAGCGCAGGCTTGCCCGCAACTGCCGGGGTGAAGTTGCACACCAGATTGGCTACCGGGTTTTGCAGGGTGCCGGCAGCGGTGCGGCGACGATCACGGGCGCCGTCCATCCATGCGCCGCCACGCTTGTTGGCGCGGGCATAGAGGTCAAAGAAGAAACGCCCGATGTGCTGGCCGTTTTCCTTGATTTCGAACAGGCGAACGTCCGGGTGCCAGGTGTCAAAACCCTTGATTTCAGCGATTTCGATGCCGTACAGCTTCTGCACAATGGCAAACAGGCCGCCCAGTACCTTGTCGATCGGGAAGTAAACCCGCAGCGCTTCCTGGGACACGCTGTAACGTTGCTCACGCAACTTCTCGCCAAAGAACCCGCTGTCCCAGCTTTTCAGCTCCGGGCAGCCCTGCTCGGCAGCGTAGGCTTGCAGCTGCTCCAGATCGCGGGCAGCAAAAGGTTTGCTGCGCTTGGCAAGGTCGCGCAGGAAGGTCAGTACCTGATCCGGGGTTTCAGCCATTTTGGTGGCCAGGCTCAGTTCGGCAAAGCTGGCAAAACCCAGGAGCCCGGCCAGTTCCTGACGCAGGTCGAGGATTTCTTCCATCACCGGACCGTTGTCGAACTTGCCGGCATTCGGGCCCTGGTCCGAGGCGCGGGTGCAGTACGCGGCGTAAACTTCTTCGCGCAGGGCGCGGTCTTCGGCGTAGGTCATGACCGGGAAGTAGCTCGGGAACTCCAGGCTGATCAGCCAGCCATCAAGGCCTTTGGCCTGTGCGGCTGCCGCCATTTGCGCCTTGGCCGACTCAGTCAGGCCCGCCAGTGCAGCTTCGTCGGTGATGTGTTTGGTCCAGGCCTGGGTCGCATCCAGCAGCTGGTTGGAAAACTTGCTGCCAAGTTCCGACAGCTTGCTCTGCACTTCGGCGTAGCGCTTTTGCTCGGCTGGCGGCAGATCAATGCCCGACAGACGGAAATCACGCAGCGAGTGCTCGAGAATGGTTTTTTGTGCCTGATCAAAATCGGCGACTTGCGGGCTATGGGCCAGGGCTTCGAAGGCTTGGAACAGCTCGCGGTTCTGGCCCATCTCGGTCGAATAGGCGCTCAATGCAGGCAAGCAGGCCTCGTAGGCTTCGCGCAGCTCGGCACTGTTGCACACCGCATTCAGGTGGCTGACCGGGCTCCAGGCGGCGCCCAGCCTGTCGTTCAACTCATCCATCGCCAATACCAGGCCGGCCCAGGTAGGCTTCTGCCCCTGGTCGGCGAGGATTTTTTTAATGCCGGCGCGGTTGTCGGCGAGGATCTGCTCGATGGCCGGCTGTACGTGCTCAGGACGGATCGCCGAGAACGGCGGCAGGTCGTAGGGCTGCAAAAGAGGGTTGTTCTCGCTCACGTTAAGCACCTTAGCTGGGGAAACATCGAGCCATCTTAATTACAATCGCCGCACGGCGCAGCAATCAGCCCCGCTATCACTGCTAAAGAAGGAAGCTATTTGTGTCCATTCGTCCGTTCCAGCAGCACACACCGACTTTGGGCGAGCGCGCCTTTGTCGATCGTTCGGCGGTAGTGATCGGCGATGTCGAGATTGGCGCCGACAGTTCTGTCTGGCCGCTGACCGTCATCCGCGGTGACATGCACCGCATCCGCATCGGCGCGCGCACCAGCGTGCAGGACGGCTGCGTGCTGCACATCACCCACGCCGGGCCCTTTAATCCGGACGGTTTCCCGCTGTTGATCGGCGATGACGTCACCATCGCCCACAAAGTCATGCTGCATGGCTGTACCGTGGGCAGCCGCATTTTGATCGGCATGGGCAGCATCGTCATGGACGGCGCCGTCATTGAAGACCAGGTGATTGTCGGCGCAGGCAGTCTGGTCCCCCCCGGCAAGCGTCTTGCCAGCGGCTTTCTGTATGTCGGCAGCCCGGTCAGACAAGTGCGCGCGCTGACTGAAAAAGAGCAGGCCTTCTTCACCTACAGCGCCGGCAACTACGTAAAACTCAAAGACCAGCACTTGGCCGAAGGCTACGACCTGCCAGTTTAAGCTCACTATTTTGGAGCCCTGCATGCACTACCAAAACGTTTTGTTCGACCTCGACGGCACCCTGACGGACCCGCGTGAGGGCATCACCCGCTCGATCCAGTTTGGCCTGAGCAAAATGGGGATTGATGAACCCGACCTGACCAGCCTCGAACACTTTATCGGCCCGCCCTTGCTGCAACAGTTCATGGCCACCTATGGCTTTGACGAGGCGCAGGCGTGGGAAGCAATGGGCTTCTACCGCGAGCGTTTTGCGGTAACCGGCCTGTATGAAAATCACATCTTCGACGGCGTGCCACAGCTGCTGGAAGAGCTGCAAGGGCAGGGGCGCCAGCTGTTTATCGCGACGTCCAAGCCCCACGTCTATGCGCGGGAAATCGCCCGGCATTTTGATTTCGCCAAACACTTCAAGGTGATCTACGGCAGCGAACTGGACGGCACCCGCACCAACAAGGTCGAGCTGATTGCCCATTTGATGCAGGAGCAAGGGCTGGACCCGGCCCAGACCCTGATGATCGGCGACCGCAAGCACGACCTGATCGGTGCCCGCGACAACGGGATGGACGCGGCAGCCGTGGGCTATGGCTTTGGCAGTTTTGAAGAGTTGAACTCGTTCGCGCCCAAATACCACTTTGAGACGCTGGCACAGCTACATCAGGCGTTCAAAGGCTGACTAAAGTCTGTGGGAGCTGGCTTGCCAGCGATGCAGCCATCGCCAGCAAGCTGGCTCTCACAAAATCAGACCTGCCGCGCCTCGATCTCGCGCTGCAAATCCCCGCGCCAGCCCAGCAAAAAGGCCAGCTCCACCACCACAAACAGCGGCCCCACGATCAGCCCGGTCACGTCATCGATAAACGCCGGTTTGCGCCCTTCGTAGTAATGCCCGACAAACTGAATCGCCCAGCCGACAACAAACAAGCCGACTCCCCAGCCCAGCCACGCCCCCGTACTCAGCGCCGCCAGGGTGTGCCCGAACCACACGGCCAGGCCCAATAACAGTGTCATCAACAGCCCCAGTCGCCGCTCAAGGCGCAGATAAAACACAGCGCTGGCCAGCATCACCAGCAGGGCGGGCGAAACGCCTGCCCACTGCGGCCTCGACAACAACACCGCAACAGCCATCACGATCAACGGGATACCGATGAAATGGCTGACGATATTGCGCGGGTCACGGTGGTAGGCGGCGTATTGGCTTAGGTGGTCGACCAGGCTTTTCATGGCGGCAGCTCTTGGAGTGGACGATGCGCTGAGTTTAGCGCACCGCCAGAAATGATTTTTTGGTTATTAATAAATAGCTTCTTATTCCTTAGCGAATCTAAAAACCGTCCCTATACTGACTCGGTAACACACATACCGCTGGAGACGCACACCCATGGGCAACGAATCGATACGCTATTTGATAGTGCCGGGCTGGCAAGGTTCGTCCGACGATCATTGGCAAACCCACTGGCAAAACAGCTTACCGAACAGTACCCGGGTGGAGCAGGACGACTGGCTGACACCGCGTCGTGAAGACTGGATCGCAGCCCTGGCCGAAGCAATTGCCGCCGACAGCACCCCGGTGATTCTGATTGCCCATAGCCTGGGATGCATCACGGTTGCGCACTGGGCCGAGCGCGCCCCGTCCAGCTTGCTGAACCAGGTGCGAGGCGCCTTGATGGTGGCCCCGGCCGATGTCGAACGCCCGGCTTGCGCCCCGGCCTTACGTAACTTTGCACCGATTCCAGACCAGCCGTTGCCGTTTCCAAGCCAGATTGTCAGCTCCGATAACGATTCTGCAGTCAGCGCGCCCCGGGCCATGGAGTTCGCCCGCCAGTGGGGTGCCAAGATCGGGATCATCAGCGGAGCCGGGCATATCAACGTCAAATCCGGTCACCAGCGCTGGGAACAGGGGTTCGCCTTTTTGTATCGCCTGCAAACCCGCATCGAGCAAGGCGCCCTGCGCCGCGCATGAATTTTTTGTAACGCCCGCGCCCACCCATCGGCGGCGGGCGGGAGCCAGCCATGAGCCTGCATGAAACCTTTGGTCAGCCGCTGCTGACCTTTCCCGACGCTGAAAAAAGCCCACTGAGCATTCGCGCCAAAGCGCTGGTATTCGTTGATCCGCGCTCGCGTCAGCTTCGCAACGACCTTGAACAGCTGGCACCGCGCGCGTTGCCGGTACTGATTCGTGGCGAAACCGGCAGCGGCAAAGAGTTGCTCGCCCGCCACATCCACCGCGCCAGTGATCGCACCGGGCTGTTCGTGTCGGTGAACTGCGGGGCAATCAGCCCCACCTATGCCGACGCAGAGTTGTTCGGTTACGCCCCGGGTGCGCACAACAGCTCGGCCAGCAGCCGTGCCGGATGGTTCGGCTCGGCCAATGGCGGTACGTTGTATCTGGACGAAATCGGCGACTTGCCGCTGGCCATTCAAGTCAAGCTGCTGGCAGCCCTGGAAACCCACGAAGTCACTCGCGTGGGCGCCCACCAACCGAGCCCGGTCGACGTGCGGCTGGTGGCGGCCACCAGCATTGATCTGGCGCAGGCGGTGAGTGCCGGCAAGTTCCACGAACGGCTGTATCACTACCTCAGCGAAGGGCGCCTGGATTTGCCGGCCTTGCGCGAACGGCCCGGGGATATCTTGTCGCTGGCCGAATATTTTTTGGGCATATACAGCCAGCGTTTGAACCTGCCCGTGCCATTTATCAGCGACAGTGCGCAACGTGTGCTGGAGCGCCACAGCTGGCCGGGCAACACCCGGGAGCTGGAGAACGTGATCCACTTTGCGCTGCTGGTCAGTACCGGGGAAGAGATCCAGCCCGAGCATTTGAACCTGCCCGACACGCTGAGCCAGATTGAGCGGTTTATCAAAGGCGCAACGGCCCAGGAGCTGACAGCCCTCAAGCAGTTACTGTGATTGCGCAGTCGCTGAGGAGCGCAGCGAGGCTGCGATCGATTGCGAAGCGATCGTAAATCCGGCGCTCCCGGTTTAACTGACACACCGCGATACCTGATTTTGCGCTGGCTGCGCCACCGATCGCAGCCTCGCGCTGCTCGTCAGCGACTACAGGTGCGCCGCGATCAGTAGTCGCTGAGGAGCGCAGCGAGGCTGCGATCGATTGCGAAGCGATCGTAAACCCCGCGCTCCCGATTTACCTGAAGCACCGCGACACCTGATTTTGCGCTGGCTGCGCCAACGATCACAGCCTCGCGCTGCTCGTCAGCGACTACATGTGCGCTGCGATCGATTGCGAAGCGATCGTAAACCCCGCGCTCCCGGTTTACCTGAAGCACCGCGACACCTGATTTTGCGCTGGCTGCACCACCGATCGCAGCCTCGCGCTGCTCGTCAGCGATTACAGGTTTGCCACAATACGCTCAAGCGAACTAAATAGCATAAGAAGCTGAATAAATATTATTGTTCGGGAATAAAGAAACTCGGTATTGTCCGTTGCGTCTTCACATAAAAACCGTCATCCGAACGGTCCCACACTTAAGGGCATTGCATGAAAAAGGTTCTGTTGTTTACCGCATTGGCGGCTGCTTTGACTGCAGGCCTGGCACAGGCTGGCGAGAAACTGGTGGTTGCCGCGACCCCGGTACCCCACGCCGAAATCCTTGAGCTGATCAAACCGACCCTGGCCAAAGAAGGCGTGGATCTGGAAATCAAAGTGTTCACCGATTATGTGCAACCGAACGTGCAGGTCGCCGAGAAGCACCTGGATGCCAACTACTTCCAGACCCTGCCGTACCTTGAAAGCTTCAACAAAGGTAAAGGCACCAATCTGGTAACCGTAATCGGTGTTCACGTTGAACCGTTCGGCGGCTACTCGAAAAAAATCAAAAACCTGTCCGAGCTCAAAGACGGCGCAACCATCGCCATCCCGAACGAAGGCAGCAACAGTGGCCGTGCGTTGATCCTGCTGCAGAAGGCCGGTCTGATCGAACTCAAAGACCCGACCAATGCTGTGTCCACCCCCAAAGACATCGCCAAGAACCCGCACAACTTCAAGTTCAAAGAGCTTGAATCGGCGCTGCTGCCACGGGTGCTGGACCAGGTTGACCTGGACATGATCAACACCAACTACGCGCTGGAAGCGGGCCTGAACCCGGCTACCGACGCACTGGTCATTGAAGGCTCCGATTCACCGTACGTGAACTTCCTGGTGGCCCGTCCTGACAACAAGAACAGCGACGCCATCCAGAAGCTGGCCAAAGCCCTGACCAGCCCTGAGGTCAAAGCGTTCATTGAACAGAAATACAAAGGTGCGGTAGTCCCTGCGTTCTAACCAGCGCCCGCCCCACTGAAAACGCCGACGGCTTTTAAAGCGTCGGCGTTTTTTATTTGTCCGCCCAATACCAGGCAGGCTGATCCAGTATTCGCTGGCCAACCACCGCCGTCTGGCCGAGGTTTTTTTCCAGCACGATGCAGTTGCATTCCAGGTCCTGCTGCAACGCTGCGATCAGTCGCCGGGCGTGGGACACCACCCAGACTTGCGACTGTTGCGAAGCACCAATGATCAATCGCGCCAGGGCCGGCAGCAGATCGGGGTGCAGGCTGGTCTCGGGCTCGTTCAGCACCATCATGGTGGGCGGACGCGGGGTGAGCAGGGCGGCGATCAGCAGCAGGTAGCGCAAGGTTCCGTCTGACAGCTCGGCGGCCGACAGCGGCCGTAACAGGCCCTCTTGGAAGAACTCGATGGCAAACCGCCCGCCGGGCACAAATTTTATGTTCAACCGCGCACCGGGAAAGGCATCGCTGATTGCCGAATGCAGCGCTTGGGGGTCGCCGATCTCAATGATGGTTTGCAATGCCGCAGCAAGGTCACGCCCGTCGTGATGCAGCACCGGGGTGCGGGTGCCCAGTTGGGGCTGGCGCACCGGCGACTCGGGGTCGGTGCGAAAGTGATCATAAAACCGCCAGCCACGAATGGACTCACGCAGCTGCAAGACTTCCGGCGAGGCATGCAAACTGCCGACCTGATCGAACAAGCTGTCGTACATCGGGGCATATTGCGCCAGTATCTGCCAGCTGCGGCCAGCACGGGCGCGAATCATCGGACCTTTACGTTGGACCAATTCACTGGCGGGCCGGTAAAAAGGCCCTACCCAAATGCTTTCATGCTTGATCTGCGGGTCGAGGGAAAAGGCCGACAATTCAGGTATTGTCAGGCCCAGCGCTATGGAATAACTGAAATCTTCTCCGGCAAATCCCAGGCGCAAGCGCTTGACCTCCTGACGCGCGCAGCGCGAGATAGCCACCTCCCCTCGCTTCATACTCGGTGAAATCACCTCTGGCCCGGCCCAGAACGTTGATTCCAGACCACCCTCACGGGCTACGGCATTGATCACCCCGCCCCGTGCGGTTTCGGCCAATAAACGCAAGGCCCGGTAAAGATTCGATTTGCCACTACCATTGGGGCCGGTAATCAGATTAAGTCTGGCCAGGGGCACCACCAAATGGTTGATGGAGCGGTAGTTGGCCACCGCCAGGGTGGTGAGCATGGGTGACCTCGATGAAATGGCTGCAGTCGGCTCCCACAATGGGCAAGCAGGCGGCACATAGAGTCCCACAGACCCTGAACCCTGTTCTACGCTGTCTGTCGTATCCGGATGTAAAACAGCATCACGCAAAGGAGCTTGCATGGCTGGTCCACGAAACAAAGCTGTTTTGGGCTTGAGCCTTTTGGTACTTCTGACCGCTTGCGGCAAAGAGGGGCCCAAAGAGCCTCTGGCCCCACGGGTATATGTACAGCAGGTCAGCACCCGCGAGTTTGCCCCGCCGATCCAGCTCAGCGGTGATATCCAGGCCCGCGTCGAAACCCAGCTTTCATTCCGGGTCGGCGGCAAGATCATCGAGCGCAAGGTCGATGTCGGTGATCACATTCTGCCCAGTCAGGTGCTGGCCAGCCTCGACCCCAAAGACCTGAAAATCCAGGTTGAAACGGCGCAGGCCAGCGTCAACGCACAACAGGCCCAGGTGGTGCAAACCCGAGCCGCGTTTGTTCGTCAGCAAAAGCTGCTGCCAAAAGGCTATACCAGCCAAAGTGAATACGATTCTGCCAATGCCGCGCAGCTCAGCGCGCAAAGTGCCCTGGCGGCCGCACAGGCGCAGTTGGCCAACGCCCGCGAGCAACTGAGCTACAGCCAGCTGCACGCCGAGGCACCGGGGATCATTACCGCGCGCCAGGCCGAAGTCGGGCAAGTGGTGCAGGCCACCATGCCGATTTTCACCCTGGCCCGCGACGGTGCACGCGACGCGGTCTTCAACGTGTATGAGTCTCTGTTCATCGAGCCGCCCAAAGACCCCACCGTGCAAGTCACGCTGCTGAGCAATCCGGCGATCAAGGTTAACGGCCAGATCCGCGAAATCACCCCCACCGTGTCGGCACAAAGCGGCACCCTGCAGATCAAGGTGCAACTGGATGCGTTGCCAAAAGGCATGGATCTGGGTTCGATTGTCAGCGTTAACCTGACCCCGCCTGCCAGCCCCAGCATCGAACTGCCCTGGTCAGCCCTGACCAAGGACGTCAGCGAGCCCGCGGTGTGGATCGCCGACGAGCAAAATAATGTGCGCTTGCAACGGGTCCAGGTCGGGCGCTACCTGACCGGCAGCGTGATCGTCAGCAAAGGCCTCAAAGATGGAGAGAAAGTCGTGGTCGCAGGCGGACAATTGCTGCACCCCGGGATGAAGGTTGAAGTTGCACCCACCCCGGCTCAGGGGACCCAACTATGAACCGGCCAAGCCTGTACCGGCTGGGGATCCTGCCGTTGACCGCCGCCCTGTTGCTGGGCTGCTCTGAAAAAAAACCGCCCGAGCCCGTTCGCCCGGCCTTGTACATCGTGGTCCAGCCCCAGCTTGCAGACCAGTTGGGACGCTTTGCCGGCAACATCGAAGCCCGCTACGAAAGCACTCTTGGCTTTCGCGTGCCGGGCCGTATCGTGCGCCGCTATTACGACGTGGGCGCAGTCGTCAGGAAGGGAGACATCCTGGCCAACCTCGACCCCACCGATCAGCAAAACCAGCTGCGCTCGGCCCAGGGCGATCTGGCCAAGGTGCAGGCGCAACTGATCAATGCCCAGGCCACCGCCCGTCGCCAGCAAGAACTGTTCAACCGGGGCGTCGGAGCCCAGGCGCAACTGGACACGGCACAGGCCAACCTCAAAACCACCGCGGCCTCGATGCAACAAGCCGTGGCCGCGGTGAATCAGGCCCGGGATCAGCTCAGCTACTGCGACCTGCGTGCCGATCATGACGCCGTGATCACCCAGTGGAAGGCCGAGGCCGGGCAAGTGGTGAGCATCGGCGAGGAGGTGGTTACCCTGGCGCGTCCTGAAATCAAAGAGGCGGTGATCGATCTGCCCGGGCCTCTGGCCGAGGCGCTACCCAAAGGCATTGAGTTTCTCGTCGCCGGACAGCTCGACCCGAACGTCAACACCACAGCCCACATTCGCGAAATCGCGCCCCAGGCCGACAGTGCCACCCGTACCCGGCGCACCCGGCTGACCCTGGACCAGACCCCGCCAGCCTTTCGCCTCGGCAGCTCTGTCAGCGTGACCGTCAGCAGCCCGATCGCCGAGCACTTCGAATTACCGCTCACCGCCTTGCAGGAAACCGACGGCCACAGCCGCGTCTGGATCATCGACCCGCACGCCAAAACCGTAAGCCCGCACGACGTCAACGTGCTGCGCCGTGATGGGCAAACGGTGTTACTCGCCGGCGGGTTGAAGGGCGGCGATTACGTGGTCAGCGCCGGCGTCAACAGCCTCACCTCCGGGCAAAAAGTCAGACTTGATAAGGAAAGCTCGCAATGAATGGGAAGTTCAACCTGTCCGAGTGGGCTCTGAAGCATCAGTCATTTGTCTGGTATTTAATGTTTATGGCGGTGGTCGCCGGGATCTTTTCGTACATGAACCTGGGCCGCGCGGAAGATCCGTCCTTCGCGATCAAAACCATGGTCATCCAGACCCGGTGGCCCGGCGCCACCGTCGATGAAACCCGGCTGCAAATCACTGACCGCATCGAGAAAAAGCTCGAAGAGCTGGACTCGCTGGACTACGTGCAAAGCTATACCCGACCCGGCGAGTCCACGGTCTTTGTGTTCCTCAAGGACACCACCAAGGCCGATGCCATCCCCCAAATCTGGTATGAGGTGCGCAAAAAGATCGGCGACATTCGCGGCGATTTCCCCCAGGGCATTCAAGGCCCCGGGTTCGACGACGAGTTCGGGGATGTGTACGGCACCATTTTCGCCTTTACCGGCGACGGCTTCACCATGCGCCAGCTGCGCGACTACGTGGAGCAGGTCCGCACCGGGATTCGCGATGTGCCCAACCGCGGCAAGGTCATGACCATCGGCGAGCAGGATGAAACCTTCTACCTGAACTTTTCGACCCGCAAACTGGCGGCCCTGGGCCTCGACCAACAGCACGTGCTGGAAAGCCTGCAGGCGCAAAACGCCGTGACCCCGGCCGGGGTCATTGAGGCCGGGCCCGAGCGCATGTCGGTTCGTACTTCGGGGCAGTTCCACAGTGTCGAAGACCTGGAAGCGGTGAACCTGCGGGTCAACGACCGCTTCTACCGGCTGGCCGATATCGCCGAAATCAGCCGCGGTTACGTCGACCCGTCCGCGCCCATGTTCCATTACAACGGCAAGCCTGCCATCGGCCTGGCGATTGCCATGATCGACGGCGGCAACATTCAAGAATTCGGCAAACAGCTGCAGCAACGCATCGACGACCTCACGGCCGAACTGCCGGTGGGGGTGGGCGTACACATGGTGTCCGACCAGGCACAGGTGGTCGAGGTGGCCGTGGGGGGTTTCACCAGCGCGCTGTTTGAGGCGGTGGTGATCGTGCTGGCGGTGAGTTTCCTCAGCCTGGGGCTGCGTGCGGGCCTGGTGGTGGCGATCTCGATCCCGCTGGTGCTGGCGCTGGTCTTTGTGTTCATGGAATTCACCGGCATTGCCATGCAGCGGGTATCCCTGGGTGCGCTTATTATCGCCCTGGGCCTGCTGG
Source organism: Pseudomonas versuta (assembly GCF_001294575.1). NCBI lineage: Bacteria > Pseudomonadati > Pseudomonadota > Gammaproteobacteria > Pseudomonadales > Pseudomonadaceae > Pseudomonas > Pseudomonas versuta. Next base: position 4,565,881 of record NZ_CP012676.1, on the reverse strand, counting down.
TGGACGACGCGATGATCACGGTGGAAATGATGATCACGCGGCTCGAGCTGGGGGAGACCAAGGAGCAGGCCGCGACCTTTGCCTACCACTCCACGGCCTTCCCGATGCTCACCGGTACGCTGGTGACGGTGGCAGGCTTCGTGCCCATCGGCCTCAACAACAGCTCGGCAGGGGAATACACCTTCACCCTGTTCGCGGTGATTGCCGTGGCGATGCTGGTGTCGTGGGTGGTGGCGGTGCTGTTTGCGCCGGTGCTGGGGGTGCATATCCTCAGCGCCAAGGTCAAACCCAAGTCCGAGGAACCCGGACGTCTGGCCCGGACCTTCGATAACGGCCTGCTGTGGTGCATGCGCCATCGCTGGATGACCATCGGCGTCACCGTGCTGATGTTTGTGCTGGCGATTTTCGGCATGGGGCTGGTGCAGAACCAGTTCTTCCCGGCATCCGACCGCCCCGAAATTCTGGTGGACCTGAACCTGCCGCAAAACGCTTCGATTCAGGAAACCCTCAAGGTCACCCAACGCTTTGAAGAGTCGCTCAAGGGCGACCCGGATATCGTGCGCTGGAGTTCGTACATCGGCGAAGGCGCAATTCGTTTCTACCTCCCGCTGGACCAGCAACTGCAAAACCCGTTCTACGCCCAGCTGGTGATCGTCAGCACCGGGCTTGAGAGCCGGGATGCCTTGATGGAACGCCTCAACAAACGTCTGCGTGAAGAGTACGTAGGGGTCGGCAGCTTTGTGCACACCCTGGAACTGGGGCCGCCGGTGGGCCAGCCGCTGCAATATAGGGTCAGTGGCAAAAACATCGATCTGGTGCGCAAATACTCACTGGATCTGGCCTCGGTACTGGATGCCAACCCCAACGTCGGCGAAACCATCTTCAACTGGAACGAACCGGGCAAGGTGCTGCGCATCGACATCGCCCAGGACAAGGCCCGCCAGTTCGGGCTGTCATCCGAAGACGTGGCCAAGGTGATGAACAGCATCGTCAGCGGTGCAGCCGTCAGCCAGGTCAAGGACGACATCTACCTGATCAACATCGTCGGCCGTGCCGTCGGCAGCGAGCGTGGCAGCCCGGAGACCCTGCTGAACCTGCAAATCACCACCCCCAGCGGCACCTCGATTCCGTTACTGGCCTTTGCCACTGTGCGCTACGAGCTGGAACAACCGCTGATCTGGAGCCGCGACCGGATCCCCACCCTGACCCTCAAAGCCTCGGTGCGCGGTTCGATGCAGCCGACCGATCTGGTGGCCAAGCTCAAGCCCGAGGTCGACAAGTTCGCTGACAGCCTGCCGCAGGGCTACACCCTGCAAACCGGCGGCACGGTGGAACAGAGCGCCAAGGCCCAGGGCCCGATCGCCAAGGTGGTGCCGTTGATGCTGTTTTTGATGGCCACCTTCCTGATGATCCAGCTGCAAAGCGTGCAGAAGATGTTCCTGGTGGTGAGTGTGGCGCCACTGGGGCTGATCGGTGTGGTGCTGGCGCTGGTGCCGACCGGCACACCAATGGGCTTTGTGGCGATCCTGGGGATTCTCGCCCTGGTGGGCATCATCGTGCGTAACTCGGTGATTCTGGTGACCCAGATCGACCAGTACGAACGCGATGGCTTCGACCCCTGGCACGCGGTCATGCAAGCCACTCAACACCGGCGACGGCCGATTCTGCTGACGGCGGCAGCGGCCAGCCTGGGCATGATTCCGATTGCACGTGATGTGTTCTGGGGCCCCATGGCCTACGCCATGATCGGCGGCATCATCTCCGCCACCTTGCTCACGCTGTTGTTCCTGCCCGCGCTGTACGTGGCCTGGTACAAGATCAAGGAAAGCAAGGACGCGCCGCCAGCCCATGCCTGATGCCCTCTGAGGGCGATGTCCCTTGTGGACAGGCATCGGCTGCTTCGCCTGTTGATGTGGGGATCGCACGCCCCCTGTAGGAGCAAGCTCGCTCCTACAAGAGGCCTGGAGGATTGTCGGGAATTTCCGAATACCGGTATCGAATTCACCCCCCTTTATCTGCATAAACACAGATGTGCAGCTAGCCATATGGAGTGTTGCCATGAGTACTTCTCTGCCAAAAGTCGCCCTGATCACGGGCGCATCCCGGGGCATCGGAGCCGTGATTGCCAGACAACTGGCCGGCGAAGGATTTGCTGTCGTGATCAATTACGCCAACAGTGCCGATGAAGCCTCAGCGCTGGTTGATGAACTGCACAGAGCGGGGCATCAGGCGATTGCCGTACAGGCCGATGTGGCCAGTGCCGCGGACGTTGCGCGGCTGTTCGATGAAGCTGAAGAACAGCTGGGCAAAATCGACGTACTGATCAACAACGCTGGCGTGCTCAAGGTATTGCCGCTGGCGCAACACAGCGATGAGCTGTACGAGCAGACCTTCAACATCAACACCCGGGGCACCTTCAACACCCTGCGCGAAGCGGCCACCCGGCTGAACAGCGGCGGGCGCATCATCAATTTTTCCAGCAGCACGGTGGGCATGAATTTGCCGGGGTATGCGATCTATATCGCCAGCAAGGCAGCAGTTGAATCGCTGACCCAAGTGTTTGCCAAAGAGTTGCGGGGTCGGCAAATCACCGTGAACGCCGTGGCACCGGGGCCGGTGGCGACGCAATTGTTCATGCAGGGCAAGACTGAAGAGCAGATCCAGAGCTTCGCCAAAATGCCGCCCCTGGAACGATTGGGGCAACCCGAAGACATCGCCAGAATCATCTCGTTTCTGGTGAGTCCGGCGGCGGAGTGGGTAAACGGGCAAGTACTGCGGGCCAATGGCGGCCTGGTTTAAAGGCCCATTGCGAACAAGCTCGCTCCTGCAGGGATTGTGCAACTCTGCAGGAGCGAGCTTGTTCGCGATGGCATCAAACCGTTGCCCGAATCAGCGCACCAGGTGCAAGAACTGCATATGGCGCTCGTACTGGTCGAGGATGTCGTTGATGATTTGCTCCTTGGTGTAGCCGGTCAGGTCATAGTCCTGGCTGCCTTCACTCAGGTGCACTTCGGCACGGTAGTAGCGGCGGTTGCGCAGCTGCTCTTTCTTGCCAAAACCACCCCGGGCGAATGACGGTGTGAAGTAGCCACGCATCTGCACCTGGTAGATGAATGGATGTTCCTCACCATGGCCGATTTCAAGGCTCACGTTGTCATTGGCCGGGTCCGGCTGGGTCACGACGTTAAGGCCTTTTTCCCGGAACACCGCACTCACTTCTTCAATCGCCGGGCGCACGGTGGTGTCCATAAAGCGGTACACCTCGTCACGGGACGGGAAGTGCACAGCCTGGCTCAGGCGTTGACGCCAGCCGCCACGACGCGCGTGCGACACCGGCGCCAGGGAATGCATCTGCGCGATTTGCTTCTGCGACTCGAGGTAGAACGCCTTGTGCAGGCCCCACATCATCAGCAGCAGAATCAGCGAGAACGGTAACGAGGTGAGCACCACCGCAGACTTCAGCGCATCGATACTGCCCGAGAACAACAGCGCGCTGGTCACCAGGGCCGTCATCGCACCCCAGAACACCCGCAGCCATTTCGGGCCGTCTTCGTCGGCGTTGTTGCCACGCGCCGACAGGGTAGAGAGCACCACGGTGCCGGAGTCGGCCGAGGTCACGAAGAACACAAAACTGATGAACACCGTCACGGCGATCACGGTTTTGCTCCAGGGGTAAGTCTCAAGCAGCAGGTACAGCGTGCGCGACGGATCGTCGATGGCCGACTGGCCAAGGGCAACCATGCCGTGATTGAGCACCTGGTCGATGGCGCTGTTACCGAAGATCGACATCCACGCCAGGGTAAAGCCCAACGGGATCAGCAGCACGCCGAACACGAACTCGCGGATGGTGCGGCCACGGGAAATACGCGCAATGAACAGGCCCACAAAAGGCGACCATGCGATCCACCAGGCCCAATAGAACACAGTCCAGCCGCCCAGCCAGTCGCTCGGCTTGTCATAGGCATATACGTCGAAACTCTTGGTCGGCAGAGCCCCCAGATAGTCACCGATGTTCTGCACCAGAGTGTTGAGCAAATGCTGGGTAGGGCCGGCGAACAATACAAACAGCAGCAGCGCACAGGCCAGCAGCATGTTGATGTCGGACATCACCCGCACACCCTTGTCGACGCCGGCAATGGCCACCAGAATCGCGGCCCCCATCATCAGGGTGATCAAGCCTACCTGCACCCACTGGGTGTGCGGCAAGCCAAACAGGTAGTCGAGGCCACTGTTGAGGTGCAACACCCCAAACCCCATGTCGGCCCCCAGGCCAAACACGGTGGCGATAATGCCGAAGCCATCCACGGCGTAGCCGATGGGCCCGTTGATACGTTTACCGATCAGCGGGTACAGCGCCGAACGCAGCGCCAGCGGCAGGTTGTGACGATAGGCAAAGTACGCCAGCGCCATGCCGACAAAGGCGAAAACACCCCAGCCATGCAGGCCCCAGTGCAAAAACAGTAACTGCATGGCCTGACGCGCAGCCTCTTCACCACCGGCCGGGCCTTGGGGCGGAGCCAGCATATGGGTCAGGGGTTCGGACACACAGAAGAAAAATAGCGTGATGCTGATCCCGGCGGCGAAGAGCATGCCCGCCCAGGACAGGTAACTGAACTCGGGCTCGTCATGATCGGCACCGAGCTTGATCTTGCCGTAGCCGGACAGCGCGGTGGTGACCACAAAGATCAGGTACAGGGTCATGGCGAGCATGTAGTACCAGCCGACCGTATTGGCCGCCCAGTTTTGCGCCGCCAGCAGCCATTCACCGGCGGCCTGGGGCATGGCAATGACTACTAGACCGAAGATCAGAATAAACGCGGCAGCGAAGTAAAACACCGGCGGGTTCATGCGGATTTGAGACGTCTCTGACGTCACTGGAGCACTCATTGGATGTGCACCTTGTAGAGGTAAAACGAGAGCAAAAAGAGCGCGTTCGGCAAAGGTAAGCCTCCTGTTGTGAGCGGGCAGCGGACCACCGGTTTAACTTGAATAACCGTTCAAGTTAAACATGGATGGCCTTTTAGAACTAATCGCTACCCTCGGCTTTACGTGTCATACGTTAGCTCATGCACAGGTATGACACATGGCCATGACCATCGTTCAGCCGTTATAGCGTGGGGCTATCAGGGGTTTGCCAGTCATCAGGAATTGCAGGTATTGGCCGGAGTGAAAAAAAACCGAAGTTTTTTTTCACAGCCTTGCAATTGATCAAAAAACAGCCAGATTCAGTGGCCTTATCGCCCCCATCCAGATCGCATGATCGGTGTGGTCCAGCAAGTCATGACCGGTATCGGGATGCAAAAAAACCACCAGGCCATGCCGGTTCAATGCCAACCAGGGCAGCACTACACCGATCAGCTCGGGCCCGAACGCCAGCTGGCAACTCCAGTCCGGGTGCGGGCCGACGGGGCGCTCGTGAACCCGGCCCATGGTGACGCCAAACAGCTGCGCAGCCTCTTCGCACAGAGCCCGCGCCTGCACGAGGGTCGTAGCGTCGAAATATACGTGGGCGTGATAACCCTTGATGCGTTGCATAAAGATTCTCCTGCAGGAAATGAATAGGGTTATTGCTCTGCATTCTGCTCGGCCAGCATCCAGTCGACGAAGACCCGGGCCAGTCGGTTACGGCGTTTGCGCTGAGGCATGACTGCGTAATAGCCGCAGGTCGATTGCGCCGATTCGGCAAAAGGCCGGCACAGCACCCCTTGCTCCAGCAAGTTATCCACAAGGTGCTTCCAGCCTATGGCCATGCCTTGCCCGGCAATCGCGGCCTGGATCAGCAAGGTGTAGTTGTCGAATCGCAGCTGGCCGGGCGCCGGGGGCGGGCCTAGCTTGAGAGCGTCAAACAGTCGGTACCAGTCAAACCACTGGCGGGCATGTTCGCCACGTAACTGCAGCAACGCAAAGTCACCCAGGGCCCGGGCCGATAAAGGCAACGTCTGCCCGGCCAGCAAGCGCGGGCTACACACCGGGAACACTTCTTCGTTGAATAGCCATTGGGATTCACCCTGGCTGAAACGCCCCTGACCAAACAGGACCCCCACATCGATATCGCCCTGCAGGGCACCGTGGCTGCGCTCACGGGTTAGCAGGCTTACATCGATTTGCGGATACGCCGCATGAAATCGCGGCAGGCGAGGCATCAACCAATAGGCGGCAAAGGCAAAATCGGTGGCAACTTGCAGCACTTCACGGGCCGGTTGTGCGCTTAACGCCTGCAAGCCGGCGTCTATTTGCTGCAAACCCGCTTGTACTTGCAAGAACAGGCCAAGCCCGGCCTCGGTCAGTGCGATGCCGCGATAAATACGGTCAAACAGGCGTATCCCCAGGCGCGACTCAAGCCGTTTAAGTTGCTGGCTGATGGCAGGCTGGGTCGTCCCCAGCTCCAGCGCCGCCGCGGTGAAACTGCGGTGGCGGGCGGCTGCCTCAAAGGTGCGCAACAGGTCCAGGGATATATCGCCCAAGGCTTTATACATTAGCTGTGCTTATCCTAGTCATTGCGGTGCATGGGTTTTACCACGTGTTTCAAGGTCATCATGCTGACAGCCAGCACTTTCGCATAAATTTTCATCATGAAAGGCCGCCCTCATGTCACGTAAAAATATTCTGTTCATCATGGCCGATCAAATGGCCGCCCCGCTGTTGCCGATCTACGGCCCGTCCCCGATAAAACTGCCGAACCTGAGCCGCCTGGCAGCGCAGGGCGTCGTGTTTGACGCCGCGTACTGCAATAGCCCGCTGTGTGCGCCATCGCGCTTTACCCTGGTTAGCGGCCAGCTCCCGAGCAAGATCGGCGCCTACGACAATGCGGCTGATTTGCCCGGTGATGTGCCGACTTATGCGCACTACCTGCGCCGCATGGGGTATCGCACCGCGCTGGCAGGCAAGATGCACTTTTGCGGGCCCGACCAGCTGCATGGCTTTGAAGAACGCCTGACCAGTGATATTTACCCCGCCGACTACGGCTGGTCGGTCAATTGGGATGAGCCCGACGCTCGCCCCACCTGGTATCACAACATGGCCTCGGTGCTGCAAGCCGGGCCCTGCGTGCGCACCAATCAACTGGATTTCGACGAAGAGGTGGTGTTCAAGGCCCAACAATACTTGTTCGACCATATTCGCGAAGACGGTGACCGGCCGTTTTGCCTGACAGTCTCCATGACCCACCCGCACGACCCGTACACCATCCCCAAACCGTATTGGGACATGTACTGCGACGAGGATATCCCGCTGCCCGAGACCCCGCCCCAGGCCAGCCTAGACCCGCATTCGCAACGTCTGCTCAAGGCTTATGACCTGTGGGACAAACCGCTGCCTGTGGATAAGATTCGCGACGCCCGCCGTGCGTACTTCGGCGCCTGCAGCTACATCGACGACAATATCGGCAAGCTGCTGCAAACCCTTGAAGACACGGGGCTGGCCGATAACACTGTTATCGTGTTTTCCGGCGATCACGGCGACATGCTGGGCGAGCGCGGGCTTTGGTACAAAATGCACTGGTTCGACATGGCCGCCCGGGTGCCGTTGCTGGTGTACGCACCGGGGCAGTTCGAACCGGCCCGGGTTGGCGCGGCGGTCTCCACTGCCGATCTGCTGCCGACGTTTGTCGAGCTGGCGGGCGGCACGTTAGAGGCCGGGCTGGACCTGGACGGACGCTCGCTGGTCTCGCACCTGCGGGGCGAAGGGGGGCATGACGAAGTGTTTGGCGAGTACATGGCCGAAGGCACGATCAGCCCGCTGATGATGATTCGCCGGGGCGTCTACAAATTTATCTACAGCGAAGACGACCCGTGCCTGCTGTTTGATTTGCACAACGACCCGCGTGAACGCGAAGAGCTGAGCCAGTCCCCCGATCATCAGTCACTGTTCAACGACTTTTTGGCCGAGGCCCGGGCCAAATGGGATATTCCGGCGATTCACCGGCAAGTGCTCGCCAGCCAGCGCCGCCGTCGCCTGGTGACTCAGTCGCTGGCCACGGGCAAGCTGACCAGCTGGGATCATCAGCCCTGGGTCGACGCCAGCCAGCAATACATGCGCAACCACATCGACCTCGATGACCTTGAGCGCAAGGCGCGTTATCCACAGGTCGGCGGTTAAAACGACGCGCGATCCGAACCTTGATCCGCAGGAGCGAGCTTGCCTCGCGATAGCCTTGAGGACGCCTCGTTATCAAACAATGCGTTATCGTTAACAACCATCGCGAGGCAAGCTCGCTCCTGCAGAGAATCTGTTTAACCCGACGAGAGCCCCATGGCCTGGCCAAAGTACACCCACCTGCTGCCATTTCTAAGCTGGCTGCCCAAGCAAACCCGCGCCAGCGTCAGCCGCGATGCACTGGTAGGTCTGAGCGGGGCCATTCTCGCGTTACCGCAATCCATCGCCTACGCACTGATCGCAGGCCTGCCGCCGGAATACGGGCTCTATGCCGCGATTGTGCCGGTGATCATCGCGTGCCTGTGGGGCTCATCGTGGCATTTGATCTGCGGCCCGACGGCGGCTATTTCCATTGTGCTGTATGCCAGCGTCAGCCCGCTGGCGGTACCCGGCACGCAGGACTACATCAGCCTGATTCTGTTGCTGACGTTTCTGGCCGGGATTTTTCAGTGGCTGCTGGGAATGTTGAAATTTGGCGCGCTGGCCAATTTTGTCTCGCACTCAGTGGTGGTGGGCTTCACCCTGGGTGCGGCCATCGTGATTGCACTGGGCCAGCTGCCAAACGTGCTGGGCCTGCATTTATCGAGCAAGGCCACGGCCCTGGATAGCCTGTTAACCCTGATCGCCCATGTTCGCCAATTTGATCCCGCTTCACTGGGGCTGGGTTTGGCCACCCTGGTGCTGGGCATCGTGCTCAAGCTGTGGGTGCCACGCTGGCCGACCTTGCTGCTGACGCTGGTGATCGCCAGCCTGGCGGTCTGGCTACTGCCGCAGGTGTTTGGTCACGTCGAACTGGTGCAATCGTTCGTCGGCCGTCTACCGCCTTTGAGCCCATTGCCCCTGGATGTCGATACGATTCTGCGCCTGCTGCCGAGTGCCGTGGCGGTAGGCATGCTGGGGCTGGTCACCAGCTTGTCGATCGCCCGTTCGCTGGCGACACGTTCGCAGCAAATGCTCGACGCCAATCAGGAAAGCCGGGCACAAGGTTTGTCCAACGTGGTGGGCTCGTTGTTCTCGGGGTACCTGTCGTCAGGGTCCTTCACCCGCTCGGGCCTGAGCTATGAAGGCGGCGCCAGTTCGCCACTGGCCGGGGTGTTTTCGGCGCTGTGGGTGACGTTGTTTGCGGTAGCGGGTTCCAGGCTGATCGCGCACATTCCGATCCCGGCGATGGCCGGCAGCATTTTGCTGATCTGCTGGGGGCTGGTAGACACGCGAGGCATTCGCGCGCTGTGGCGGGTCAGTCGTGCCGAGTTCGTGGTGATGGCGCTGACATGCGTCGCAACCCTGCTGCTGGAGCTGCAAACGGCAATTTATGCCGGGGTCCTGGCCTCACTGTTTTTCTACCTCAAACGCACCTCACGTCCGCGCATTCAGCAGTGGCGCGATGGCGACGAGGAGATCTTGCGGGTCGGCGGCTCGATTTTTTTCGGCGCCAGCCATTACCTGCAAGTGCGCCTGCAATGCACCCAGGGCACGCGGGTGGTGATCGATGCGCAGCACATCAACTTCATCGATTACTCGGGGGTGGAAATGCTCCACCAGGAAGCGCGGCGCTTGCGCGGCCTGGGCCGCAGCCTGACCTTGCGCCGGGCGAGGCCGCAGGTGGTGGAGGAACTGAAAAAACTCGAAGGGCCGGACCACTGCCCGATTTCTTTTGAGGGATAAACCTGTACCCCTGTAGGAGCGAGCTATTGAACCAGCAGCCAAGAGCTCGCGAGCAAGCTCGCTCCTACTGGATTGGGCGCCGGTTACAGCGCCAGTAACCGGCGCAGTTCAGCCAGTGCCGGCGCCGTATCCGGGCGCACGCCGCGCCACAGGAAGAACGCTTCGCCGGCCTGCTCGGCCAGCATCCCCAGACCGTCCATGACCTGACCCGCACCGTGTTCGACCGCCCACGCGCAAAACGGCGTCTGCTGCTTGCCGTACATCATGTCGTAACACAGGGTTTTGCCCGGCTCGATCAGGCTGCTGGCAATGGGCGGCAACTCACCGGCCAGACTGGCCGAGGTGGCGTTGATGATCAGGTCGACAGGCTCGCGCAACCAGTCAAAACCGCTGGCGGCCACCGGCCCCAGATCGCTGAACAGTTCGGCCAGTACTTCGGCTTTTTCTACCGTGCGATTGGCAATGGTGACCGATGCCGGCTTCTCGGCCAGTAACGGTTCCAGGGCACCGCGTACTGCGCCGCCCGCACCCAGCACCAGAATGCGTTTGCCCTTGAGGCTGAAACCCGCATTTACGGTCAAATCACGGACCAGGCCCGCGCCGTCAGTGTTGTCACCCAGCAACGTACCGTCAGCCAGTTTGCTCAAGGTGTTTACCGCGCCAGCCCTTTGCGCTCGCGGCGTAAGGCTGTTGGCCAGGCGATAGGCGTCTTCCTTGAAGGGCACTGTGACGTTGGCACCGCGTCCCTGCTGGAAAAACGCCGAAGCGCAGCCAGCAAAATCATCCAGCGGCGCCAGCAGGGTGTCGTACTGCATGGACTGGGCAGTCTGCTCGGCAAACAGACGGTGCAACACCGGAGATTTGCTGTGGGCGATCGGGTTACCGATAACGACATAACGGTCCATCAGATACGTTCCTCGGGTAGTGCCAGCCAGTCACGATCTTGCAGAAAGTACTCTGTCAGGCGTGCTTCTTCGCTGCCCGGTTCGGCTTTCCAGTCGTAACCCCAGCGCACTTGCGGCGGCAGCGACATCAGGATCGACTCGGTACGGCCGCCTGATTGCAGGCCGAACAGCGTGCCACGGTCATAGACCAGGTTGAACTCGACGTAGCGACCACGGCGAAATTCCTGAAATTCACGCTGTTTAGCGGTGTATTCGTCGGCTTTACGGCGCTGGACAATCGGCAGGTAGGCATCGATGTAGGCGTCGCCGATGGCACGGATAAAGGCGAAGCAGGTGTCGAAATCCCACTGGTTCAGGTCATCAAAAAACAGGCCGCCGATACCCCGGGGCTCGTTGCGATGCTTGATGTGAAAGTAGGTGTCGCACCAGGCTTTATAGCGCGGGTACACGTCTGCGCCAAACGGTGCGCACGCTTGCTCCGCCACCCGGTGCCAGTGCACGCAGTCTTCTTCTACGGCGTAGTAAGGGGTGAGGTCGAAGCCGCCGCCAAACCACCACACCGGCTCTTCGCCTTCTTTTTCCGCAATAAAAAAGCGCACGTTGGCGTGGGAGGTCGGCACATGCGGATTGTGCGGATGGATCACCAGCGACACGCCAAGCGCTTCAAAACCTCGCCCTGCCAGCTCTGGGCGATGGGCGCTGGCAGACGGTGGCAAGCCGCTGCCGAACACGTGGGAAAAGTTAACCCCGCCTTTTTCAATCAGGTTGCCGTTTTCTATCACACGGGTGCGACCACCGCCGCCTGCCGGGCGCTCCCAGGCGTCTTCGACGAACTGGCTGGCGCCGTCTTCAGTTTGCAGTGCGTTGCAAATGCGGTCTTGAAGGTCGAGCAGGTAGGCTTTTACAGCCTCGGTGCGAGTAGTCATGACATCACCTTAAATCGGGCAAAGCGACGCGGCACTTCGTTCAGAGCGGGGCCGGCGGCAAAGGGCCGCTAGCATAACACCGCACCCTGCTTCACCGCAGTTGACGAAGGTCACGCTTAAGCGTTGGATAGTGGCCTCGTCAATTGAGCAAGGACAGTGCAGATGGCTAAGCGTATCCAGTTTCGGAACCACGGCGGACCGGAAGTACTTGAGTATGTCGACTACCAGCCCGCCGAGCCGGGCCCGCAGCAAGTGCGCGTGCACAACCATGCCATCGGCCTGAACTTCATTGATACCTACTACAGAAGCGGCTTGTACCCGCTGCCTGAACTGCCATCCGGGCTGGGCAATGAAGGTGCAGGCATTGTCGATGCGGTCGGCAGTGAAGTGCGCAACGTTAAAGTCGGCGATCGCGTGGCATACGGCACCGGCCCGTTGGGCGCGTACAGCGACTTGCACGTATTGCCTGCCGCGAATGTGGTCAAGCTGCCCGACGATATTTCGTTTGAGCAAGCCTCGGGGTAATGCTCAAAGGGCTGACGACCCAGTACTTGCTGCGCCAGACGTACGAACTCAAAGGCGGTGAAACCATTTTGTTCCACGCAGCCGCCGGTGGCGTTGGCTCAATTGCCTGCCAATGGGCAAACGCCCTGGGTGTGAAGCTGATCGGCACGGTCAGCTCGGCGCAAAAGGCCGCTCACGCCAAAGCACTGGGCGCATGGGAAACCATCGACTACAGCCATGAAGACGTGGCCAGCCGGGTACTGGAACTGACCGACGGCAAAAAATGCCCCGTGGTATACGACGGTGTAGGCAAAGACACCTGGCTTACCTCACTCGATTGCTTGGCGCCACGCGGCCTGATGGTCAGTTTTGGCAATGCGTCGGGCGCGGTGACCGGGGTGAACCTGGGGATCTTGTCGCAGAAGGGCTCGCTCTACGTGACCCGTCCAACCCTGGCGAGCTACGCCAACAGCCCTGAAAAACTGCAAGCGATGGCCGATGAGCTGTTCGGGATGATCCGCAGCGGCAAAATCAGGATCGACATTAGCCAGCGTATTGCGCTGAGTGACGCGGCCAGGGCGCAGACCGAGTTGTCGGCACGCCGCACGACCGGATCAACGATTCTGGTGCCTTGATACCCCCTACTCCTGTAGGAGCGAGCTTGCTCGCGAGCTTATCCTTGAAATCGCCCAGAGCTCGCGAGCAAGCTCGCTCCTACAGGTAAAGGTTTATCAGGACGGGCGTACTACCTTGCCGGTCGCCAAATCACGGATCAGGCTCGGATTTTTCCGCCCGCCCAGATTGCCGCCCAGTACGTAGTCGATCTGCCCGCGAAAGTACTGTTCAACCTTCAGCCGCGTGCGCGCTGCAGGCAATCCTGCCGGGTTGGCCGATGTCGAAACAATCGGGCCCACCAGCGAACACAATTCGCGCACCTGCGGATGATCGCTCACACGCAGGGCCACGGTGTCGTGAACACCGGTGATCCATTGCGGCAACAAGCCTTGATGCGGTACCAGCCAGGTATTGGGCCCCGGCCAGGTACTTGCCATGCGGTCGAGCCATGTCTGCGGGAAGTCTTCGAACAGAAAGTCGAACTGATGAATATTGTCGGCCACCAGAATCAGGCCTTTATCCACAGGCCGCGACTTGATCGCCAGCAAACGCTCTACCGCTTCTTCGTCCCACGGGTCACACCCCAAACCCCATACAGCTTCGGTTGGATAGGCAATCACCGCGCCTGCGCGAATGGCTCTTGCCGCTTGCTGGACGCGCCAGGTGCTGATCATTGAATGTCTCCGTATATGTGCTGTGCGCAGTGTACTTAGCTGGCGCGAGCAAACCAACGCCCCCCCTCCAGCACCACATGCCCCTCCAGCTCCAGTTCGGTCAGCGCGGCCAATAGTCGGGGCAGGTCCCAACCGCTGGCGCTGACCAGGGCTTCGCTGGTATGAGGCGCTGCCTGCAACAATTGCACTAACGGATGACAACTTGGCGTAAACAGTCCTGCTGTGGATACAGGCATCGAGCGCCAGCCACGCAGCCCTTCAAGAATGTGCTCGACGGTTTCAACCAGCGTGGCGCCATCACGAATCAGTTGATGACACCCTCGTGCGCCCGGATGGTGAATGGAGCCCGGTATCGCGTAGACCTCGCGCCCCTGTTCGGCAGCCAGCCGGGCGGTGATCAGCGAACCGCTGGCAACGCTGGCCTCGACCACCAGGACGCCCAGTGACAAACCGCTGATGATTCTGTTGCGCCGCGGGAAGTTGGCCGGTTGCGGCCCGGCGTCCAGAGGAAACTCCGAAACCACTGCACTGCCGCTGGCGATCATTGCCTCGGCCAGAGCGCGATGGCGCTGTGGATAAAGTTTTTGCAGACCGGTGCCAAGCACACCCACGGTCTGCCCGCCAATGCCCAGCGCCGCCTCATGTGCCGCGCCATCGATACCCACTGCCAGCCCGCTGGTTATCACAAATCCGGCCCCGGCCAGGCAACGGGAAAAGGCAGCGGCGGTGTCCAGAGCCGGCCTTGAGGCCCGTCGGCTGCCGACCATCGCCAACTGCGGCTTTTCCAGAATGGAAGGGTCTCCTGCCACGAATAGCAAGGGCGGGGCATCGCCCAGCTCAGCCAATAACGCCGGGTAATCCGGTTGGCCATGTAGCAACACATGGTGGCTGGAGCCCTCAAGCCAGCGCAATGCAGCGCTGGCACCCTCACGGACTGGCGGGCTGCGCCTGGCCTGGGCGCAGGCTGCCGGCAGCCCCAGTGCGCACCATGCACTGGCGGGAGCAGCAAGCGCCGAGCTGGCCGAACCGAACGCACTGAGCAGGGTGTAATAACGCCGGGGCCCGACCTCGGGCAATAGATGCAGACGCAGGCGGGCTTCCAGTTCTGCAGGGGATATTTCAGACAGCGGCATGGGATCATCCTTGATCTGTTTCAGCGCTTTCAAGAAAGGCACAACCTGTGGATAAGTCTGTTGACAAGTTGTTGGGAGAATCCTGCAAAAGGCCGGACTGAGCGGCTGCTTGGTCCTTGAAATGACGCGTACAAACCCAATCTTAGCCAAGTGCCTGGCCGAGGCTGCGGACATAGGTTTCAAACTGCGACACCCCGCGACCCTGACTTGTCACGGGCAGCCCGGCAGCTAGTCGTTTCATCCGTTGCTGAATCCCTTTATTATGTGCGTTCGCGTGAAACGCCAGAGCCCGAGCGGGCTCTCTCTGAAGGAGACGTTTTGCACAGGTTGCCCGAAGTCCTCAGGACCACCTGACAACCGTTTTTGAATCTTTCACACAGTGCATCAATCAAACTTATGGCTATTTTAAACATCCTCGAATTCCCAGACTCGCGTCTGCGCACCATCGCCAAACCCGTGGCGGTTGTGGACGACGAAGTCCGTCAGTTGATCGATGACATGTTTGAAACCATGTACGAGGCGCCGGGCATTGGCCTGGCCGCGACTCAGGTCAACGTGCATAAACGCATCGTCGTCATGGACCTGAGCGAAGACCGCAGCGAACCTCTGGTGTTGATCAACCCCGAGATTGAAATGCTCACCGATGAGATGGGCCAGTATCAGGAAGGCTGCCTCTCGGTACCGGGCTACTATGAAAACGTTGACCGTCCCCAGCGCGTAAAAATCAAGGCGCTGGACCGTGACGGCAAACCTTTCGAAATGATCGCCGAAGGCCTGTTGGCCGTGTGTATCCAGCACGAATGCGACCACCTCAATGGCAAGCTGTTCGTCGATTATCTGTCTACGCTCAAGCGTGACCGGATCAAGAAGAAGCTGGAAAAACTGCACCGCCAGAACGCTTGATAGTCCGTATCTCAATTCTGAAGTCGCTGCCGAGGCACGAAGGCTGCGATCGGGCAGAGCCCGTTAAGCCAGCTATTCCCAAGTGCCTGGCATACCGAGGTTGAGTGATTGACGAGAGCTGCATCGAACCTGATCGCAGCCTCGTACCTCGACAGCGACTACAGGCATCTATCGGGATTACTCCCGCCCCCCCATTCCAAGTGAGTAATTCATGACTGAGCCACTGCGCATCGTCTTTGCCGGCACCCCGGAATTCGCCGCGGAACACCTCAAGGCGCTGCTCGACAGCCCTTACGAGATCGTCGCGGTCTACACCCAGCCGGATCGCCCGGCCGGGCGCGGGCAGAAGCTGATGCCAAGCCCGGTCAAGCAACTGGCGCTGGAACACAATATCGTCGTCATGCAGCCGCCCACACTGCGTGCTCCCGAGGCACAAGCCGATCTCGCTGCACTCAAGCCCGACTTGCTGGTGGTGGTTGCATACGGCCTGATCCTGCCGCAAGTGGTGCTGGATATTCCTCGTCTGGGTTGCATCAACAGCCATGCTTCCTTGTTGCCACGCTGGCGCGGCGCCGCGCCGATTCAACGCGCCATCGAGGCGGGCGATAGCGAAAGCGGCGTGACCGTGATGCGCATGGAGGCGGGTCTGGATACCGGCCCGATGCTGCTCAAGGCCGTGACTCCAATCACCGGCGAAGACACCGGTGGCAGCCTGCATGACCGTCTGGCCGAGCTCGGCCCGCCAGCGGTAATTGAAGCGATCGCAGGCCTGGCGGCAGGCACGCTACAAGGTGAAGTGCAGGACGACAGCCTGGCCACCTACGCCCACAAGCTGAATAAAGATGAAGCGCGCATCCACTGGAACCGCCCGGCAATTGAGCTTGAGCGTCTGGTTCGTGCCTTCAACCCCTGGCCAATTTGCCACAGCACCCTCAATGGCGAAGCACTCAAAGTGCTGGCCGCTACTGTTGCTGACGCACAAGGCGCCCCTGGGCAGATCCTTGCGGCCAGCAAAGACGGTCTGATTGTCGGTTGCGGGGAGGGCTCGTTGTGTCTGACACGTTTGCAATTGCCCGGCGGAAAAGCGCTGAACTTCAGCGATTTTTTCAACAGTCGCCGTGAGAAATTCGCCGTCGGCATCACCCTCGGTCAAACGGAAAACGCGCAATGAATCCTCGCCTGGCCGCCGCCAAGGCACTGACTGCAGTCCTGAACGGCAAAGCATCGCTCAACAGCTCGTTGCCTCTGCAACTGGACAAGGTTGAGGCACGTGATCGCGGCCTGACCCAGGATCTGGCATTCGGTACCGCCCGTTGGCAACCACGTTTGTCGGCGCTGGCCAACAAACTGCTGCAAAAACCGTTCAAGGCCGCCGACGCTGATGTCGAGGCGTTGCTGCTGGTGGGTCTGTATCAGCTGCTATACACCCGCATTCCGGCCCATGCCGCCATTGGCGAAACCGTGGGCTGCGCTGATAAGCTGAAAAAACCCTGGGCCAAAGCCCTGCTCAACGCGGTGCTGCGTAATGCACAGCGCGAGAGCGAAGCCTTGCTGGTCGAGCTGGAACACGACCCGGTAGTGCGCACCGCGCACCCGCGCTGGCTGCAAAAATCCCTGAAAGCGTTCTGGCCAGAACAATGGGAAGCCATCTGCGCCGCCAACAATGCTCATCCGCCGATGATTCTGCGGGTCAACCGTCGCCATAAAACCCGCGATGCCTACCTGCAACTGCTGGTCGAGGCCGGTATCGAAGCCCGGCCCTGCGTATTCAGCCAGGACGGCATCGTGCTGGCTGAACCCTGCGATGTGCGCAATCTGCCGGGCTTTGCCGAAGGCTGGATCAGCGTTCAGGACGAAGCCGCGCAACTGGCCGCCGACCTGCTGGATCTGGCGCCGGGCCAACGGGTGCTCGATGCCTGTTGCGCCCCGGGCGGCAAGACCTGCCACATTCTTGAGGTCGAGCCGAAACTGGCCGGCGTGGTGGCGGTCGATCTGGAAGCCAAACGCCTGGTACGGGTACGGGAAAACCTTGAGCGCCTGGGCCTGAGCGCCGAACTGATTGCAGCCGATGGCCGTGACACCGCCACGTGGTGGGACGGCAAGCCTTTCCAGCGCATTCTGCTCGATGCGCCGTGCTCGGCGACCGGGGTGATTCGTCGTCACCCGGACATCAAGCTGACCCGCCAGCCGGACGATATTGGCGCACTCGCCACGCTGCAAGGCGAATTGCTGGACGCGATGTGGCCAACCCTGGAAGTCGGTGGCATCTTGCTCTACGCCACCTGCTCGACGTTGCCGACCGAGAATACCGAAGTGATCGAGGCGTTCCTCGCCCGTACACCGGGTGCCCGCGAGCTGGATATCGCCGGCCAGTTCGGCATCAAGCAGCCCCACGGGCGCCAGTTACTGGCCCAGGAAGGCGGACACGATGGCTTCTATTACGCCAAATTGATCAAGATCGCAGCCGCCCGCGGCTAATCGACAAGGGACTGACGGCATGAAAATCATCATCCTCGGCGCTGGTCAGGTCGGCGGCTCGCTGGCCGAGCACCTGGCCAGCGAAGCCAACGACATTACCGTGGTCGACACCGACGGCGACCGCCTGCGCGACCTGGGCGATCGTCTCGACATTCGCACTGTGCAAGGCCGAGCCTCGCTGCCCAATGTGCTACGTCAGGCCGGTGCCGATGATGCTGACATGCTGGTGGCGGTGACCAACAGTGACGAAACCAACATGGTGGCGTGCCAGGTGGCCTACACCCTGTTTCACACCCCGACCAAAATAGCCCGCGTGCGTGAAGCAGCTTATCTGACACGCGGCGGCGAGCTGTTCGACAACGATGCGATCCCGGTGGACGTGTTGATCAGCCCCGAGCAAGTGGTCACCAACTACATCAAGCGTCTGATCGAACACCCCGGCGCTTTGCAGGTTATCGATTTTGCCGAAGGCAAAGCCCAGCTGGTAGCCGTCAAGGCTTACTACGGCGGCCCTCTGATCGGTCAGCAGTTGCGCCAGCTACGCGAGCACATGCCGAATGTGGATACGCGGGTAGCAGCCATTTTCCGACGTGACAGGCCCATTACTCCGCGTGGCGATACGGTGATTGAAGCTGACGATGAAGTGTTTTTCATCGCCGCCAAGGCCAACATTCGGGCAGTGATGAGCGAAATGCGCCGCCTCGATGAAAGCTATAAACGCATTGTCATCGCCGGTGGCGGGCAGATCGGCGAGCGCCTGGCCGAGGCCATTGAAAGCCGTTATCAGGTCAAGATCATCGAAATGAATCCGGCACGCTGCCGCTATCTGTCGGACAACCTGGACAGCACCGTGGTCCTGCAGGGCAGTGCCTCGGACCGCGACTTGATGCTCGAAGAGAACATCGCGGATGCCGACCTGTTCCTGGCCCTGACCAACGATGACGAGGCCAACATCATGTCCTCGCTGTTGGCCAAGCGCCTGGGCGCGAAGAAGGTGATGACCATCATCAACAACCCGGCCTATGTGGACTTGATCCAGGGGGGCGAAATCGACATCGCCATCAGCCCGCAGTTGGCGACCATCGGTACCTTGCTGGCCCACGTGCGTCGGGGTGACATTGTCAGCGTGCACTCATTGCGCCGGGGTGCGGCGGAAGCCATCGAAGCGATTGCCCACGGCGATTCGAAGTCGAGCAAAGTGATCGGTCGCCGGATAGGAGAAATCCATCTGCCGCCGGGCACCACCATTGGCGCGATCATTCGCGACGAAGAAGTGCTGATTGCCCACGACGCCACTGTGATCAACGCCGGGGACCACGTGATTTTGTTCCTTGTGGATAAAAAGCATATCCGCGACGTGGAGAAACTGTTCCACGTGGGCCTGAGTTTTTTCTAAGGAGTCAGAGATGCTCGAATCACTGGAAAAAATGCTGGCCAAGGGTGTGGATAACTCTCTGCTGCGTTTCGGCCTGGGCAAGGGGTATCTGGACCTTGGGGATAACCTCAGGGCTGCGGAGCATTTGCAGCGCTGTGTAGCGTTCGACCCCAAGTATTCCGCAGCCTGGAAGTTACTGGGCAAGGCGCATCTGGCGGCGGGGGATCGCGATGCTGCGCGCACGGCGTGGGAACAGGGGCTTGCGGCAGCCCGGGCCCATGGTGACAAACAGGCCGAGAAAGAAATGACCGTGTTTGTGAAGAAGCTGGATAAACAGCTTGGCTAAAAAGCCTGTAGTCGCTGCCGCAGGCTGCGATGGGTTGCGCAGCGACCCTGCTTTTTGAAGGTCCTGCGGACCTTATCGCAGCCTGCGGCAGCGACTACAAAGTTTCGCTCGCTCCTACAAGGCTTTCTAGTACCAGCGCGCCTCGCCTGGCGGACGCTTTTTGAAGCGTTTCATGCTCCACATGTACTGGCTCGGATAAGCCCGCACATACTTTTCCACTACCTTGCTCATGGCCGCGCATGACGTTTCAGTGTCGGTGCTGTACATGGCCTCGGGAGCCGCTTCCAGAATCACCTTGAAGCCCGAACCGTCCGGCAGACGCAATGCATGCAGGAATACGCCCACCGCCTTGCCACCCGCCAGCATGTTCGGTACGAACTTGCTGGTCAGGGCCATGGTGCCCAGAAACGGCACAAAAATACCCGCCGACTCGGCTGGCTCCGGGTCGGCCGGAATGCCTACCTGGCCACCTTTGCGCACTTCCTTGATGACACTCAAAATGCCTTCTTTGGTCGACGCCGCCACGCGGTTGCCCAGCTGCACGCGCTGTTTGCGCAACAGTTCGTCAACCGCCTTGAGCTTGGGCGGACGGTAAAAAATGATCGGTTTGCACTGGCTGCAATAGAAGTGGTTGAGCACTTCCCAGTTGCCCAGGTGACTGGTGATGCCGACCACGCCTTTACCTGAGGCAAGGGCCTCCTTGAGCACGTCCAGACCCTCGACTTCACGCACCAGATCAATTGAGCGCTGGGCCGGCCATATCCATGCACAGGCACTCTCAGTCAGGCTTTTACCGATATCCTTGAGGCTTTGGCCCACCAGTTGCTCCCGGGCCATCGGGTCCATCTCGGGGAAGCATTTGGCCAGATTGATGCGCACCACGTCGCGCGAGCGATTGGGCAGTTTCCACATCAGCCAGCCGATGGCGGAACCGACACGTTGAACCGCGCTCCACGGGAGCATGGCGAATAACCGTAGAGCCCCGACCAGCAAGGCGCCTTTAAACTTTTCCACAGGGTTTTCTCTTTAAAAAACGTTTTCTGTAGGAGCGAGCTTGCTCGCTCCTACAGGTCTGTATTGGGCAGCATTCTAACCGGCGTTCGCCAGCTCAGCGTAGCGGTCGCAATGGGTGGCGTGATCCATAACCATGCCACTGGCCTGCATGAAGGCATAACAAATGGTCGGTCCGACGAACGTGAAGCCGGCTTTTTTCAAGCCTTTGCTCATGGCTTCTGCCTGCGGCGTAACGGCCGGAAACTCATGGCGTTCAGTGAAGTGGTTGATCCTGGGTTGGCCCCCCACAAACGACCACAAATACTCGACCGGGTTATCCAGCGCCAGCCAGGCCCGGGCATTACGCCTTGCCCCGGTGATTTTCAGGCGGTTGCGGATGATCCCCGGATCGAGCATCAACGTCTCGATTTCGGCGTCAGTCATGGCTGCCAGTCGCTGCACATCAAAGCCGAACATGACCTTGCGATAATGCTCGCGTTTACGCAGAACAGTGATCCAGGACAAACCGGCCTGGAACCCTTCGAGCAATAACAACTCGAACAGCCCATGCGCATCGCGCAACGGCACGCCCCACTCTTGATCGTGGTACGCCGCATACAGCGGGTCTTCTGGACACCAGAAACAACGTGGCATATAGGCTCCAAGGGGTGGAGGCGCGACCGAATCGGGTATACTCCCGCTCTTTAAATCGCAGCCCAAGAAACAGGTGAATTTGTGAGCCAGCCTACGCCAGCAGTGCGTACCTTCCAAGACTTGATCCTCGCCCTCCAGCAATACTGGGCCGAGCAAGGTTGTGTGGTGCTTCAGCCCTACGATATGGAAGTGGGCGCCGGCACATTCCATACCGCCACGTTTCTGCGCTCTCTGGGCCCGGAAACCTGGAACGCCGCTTATGTGCAGCCCAGTCGTCGCCCGACTGACGGCCGCTACGGCGAAAACCCGAACCGTCTGCAGCATTACTACCAGTTCCAGGTAGTTCTCAAGCCCAATCCGCCTAACTTTCAGGAGCTGTACCTGGGCTCGCTGAAGCACATCGGCCTGGATCCTCTGGTGCACGACATCCGTTTCGTGGAAGACAACTGGGAATCGCCGACACTGGGCGCCTGGGGTCTGGGCTGGGAAATCTGGCTCAACGGTATGGAAGTCACGCAGTTCACCTACTTCCAGCAAGTAGGCGGCATTGAGTGCTACCCGGTAACCGGCGAAATCACCTACGGCCTTGAGCGTCTGGCGATGTACCTGCAGGGCGTGGATTCGGTCTACGACCTGGTATGGACTGACGGTCCGTTCGGCAAGGTGACCTACGGCGACGTATTCCACCAGAACGAAGTCGAGCAATCGACTTACAACTTCGAACATGCCAACGTCGACAAACTGTTCGAGCTGTTCGATTTCTATGAAAGCGAAGCCAAACGCCTGATCGAACTCGATCAACCGCTGCCGCTGCCAAGCTACGAGATGGTGCTCAAGGCATCCCACACGTTCAACCTGCTGGATGCGCGCCGGGCCATTTCGGTGACTGCACGTCAGCAGTACATCTTGCGTGTGCGGACCCTGGCCCGCTCGGTGGCTCAGGCGTATCTCGAAGCTCGCGCCAAGCTGGGCTTCCCGATGGCACCCCCTGATTTGCGTGATGAAGTGTTGGCTAAGTTGGAGGCTGCACAATGAGTGCTCAAGATTTTCTGGTTGAACTGGGCACTGAAGAACTGCCGCCAAAAGCCCTGAATACCCTGGCCGAAGCATTTCTGGCCGGGATTGAAAAAGGCCTGCAAACCGCAGGTTTGAAATTCAGCGCGAAAAAAGTTTACGCCGCGCCCCGTCGTCTGGCCGTGCTGCTGACTCAGCTCGAAACCCAGCAACCGGATCGCAGCATCAACATCGATGGCCCGCCACGCCAGGCCGCCTTCGATGCTGAAGGCAACCCGACTCAGGCAGCCCTTGGTTTTGCCAAGAAATGTGGCGTTGAGCTGAGCGAAATCGATCAGAGCGGTCCAAAACTGCGTTTCAGCCAGGTGATCGTCGGCAAACCGACTGCCAGCCTGCTGCCGACCATCGTTGAAGACTCGCTGAACGACCTGCCAATCCCCAAGCGCATGCGTTGGGGTGCCCGCAAGGTCGAGTTCGTGCGTCCGACCCAATGGCTGGTGATGTTGCTGGGCGATGAAGTCATCGACTGCACCATCCTGGCTCAGAAATCCGGTCGCGACTCCCGTGGTCACCGCTTCCACCACCCGGAAAATGTGCGTATCAGCGCTCCGGCCAACTACCTCGAAGACTTGCGCAAAGCCTACGTGCTGGCAGACTTCAACGAGCGTCGCGAGCTGATTTCCAAGCGTGTGGCCGAGCTGGCAACCCTGCAGGAAGGCACTGCAATCGTGCCGCCAGCCCTGCTTGACGAAGTGACCGCGCTGGTTGAATGGCCGGTGCCGCTGGTGTGCTCTTTCGAAGAGCGCTTCCTGGATGTACCGCAAGAAGCCCTGATCACCACCATGCAGGACAACCAGAAGTATTTCTGCCTGCTGGACGTTGATGGCAAGTTGCTGCCACGCTTCATTACTGTGGCCAACATCGAGAGCAAAGACCCACAGCAGATCGTCTCGGGTAACGAGAAAGTGGTTCGCCCACGCCTGACCGACGCTGAGTTTTTCTTCAAGCAAGACAAGAAGCAGACCCTGGAAAGCTTCAACCTGCGTCTGCAAAACGTGGTGTTCCAGGCGCAACTGGGCAGCGTTTACGACAAAGCTGTACGGGTTTCCAAGCTGGCAGCGTTCATTGCTCCACGCATTGGTGGCGATGCCCAGCGTGCCGCCCGTGCCGGTCTGCTGTCCAAGTGCGACCTGGCCACTGAAATGGTCGGCGAGTTCCCGGAGATGCAAGGCATTGCCGGTTACTACTACGCCCTTAACGATGGCGAGCCGCAAGATGTCGCCCTGGCATTGAACGAACAGTACATGCCACGCGGTGCTGGCGCAGAGTTGCCGGGTACCCTGACCGGCGCGGCAGTGGCCATCGCTGACAAGCTAGACACCCTGGTGGGTATTTTCGGCATCGGCATGCTCCCTACCGGCAGCAAAGACCCGTATGCACTGCGTCGCGCAGCGCTGGGTATCTTGCGGATCCTGATCGACAAGAAACTCGACCTCGACCTGACCGAAGCCGTGAGCTTCGCTGTCAGCGCCTTCGGCGCCAAGATCAAGCCGGCCGGTCTGGCAGATCAAGTGCTGGAATTCATCTTCGACCGCCTGCGTGCGCGTTATGAAGACGAAGGTGTGGATGTCGCCACGTACCTGTCGGTGCGTGCGTTGAACCCGACCTCGGCACTGGACTTCGATCAGCGGGTGCAAGCCGTTCAGGCCTTCCGTCAATTGCCGGAAGCCGCCGCCCTCGCCGCAGTGAACAAGCGCGTATCCAACCTGCTGAGCAAAATCGAAGGCACGGTGTCGACCCATGTCGAAGCCCGTTATTTCGATAATGCCAATGAGTTCTCGCTGTTCTCGGCCATCCAGAAGGCAGACGAAGCCGTTCAGCCAATGGCTGCGGCTCGCCAATACAACGAAGCGCTGACACGTCTGGCATCGTTGCGTGAGCCTGTGGATGCGTTCTTTGAAGCGGTCATGGTCAACGCTGAAGACCCGAGCGTGCGGGCTAACCGCTATGCACTGCTGGCGCGCTTGCGCGGTCTGTTCCTCGGCGTTGCCGATATTTCGCTGCTGGGCTAAGGGGTTTGCTGTTGAAACTGCTGATTCTCGATCGGGACGGAGTGATCAATTACGACTCCGACGCTTACATCAAGTCTGTCGAGGAGTGGATCCCGCTCCCTGGCGCGATCGAGGCCATTGCGCAGTTGAGCAAGGCCGGCTGGACCGTCGCAGTCGCGACCAACCAGTCCGGCATTGCCCGCGGCTACTACGATGTGGCTACTCTGGAGGCCATGCATGAGCGTTTACGGGCGCTTGTGGCCGAGCAGGGTGGTGAGGTCGGCATCATTGTTTATTGCCCTCACGGCCCCGACGAAGGTTGCGCTTGCCGCAAGCCAAAACCGGGCATGTTGCACACCATTGCCGAGCATTACGGTGCTGATTTGGCCGATTGTTGGTTTGTCGGCGACAGTTTGGGTGACTTGCAGGCCGCGCAAGCCGTCGATTCTCAGCCAGTTTTGGTAAAGACCGGAAAAGGCCTGCTTACTTTGGCCAAACAGTTACCGGTCAATACCCTAATATTTGACGATCTGGCGGCAGTTGCCGCAGAACTTATCCACAAATAAAGCCCCCTCAAACATTCGTCTGCACTTGCGTGCAGGCCGGTTAAGCGGTGCTTTATCCGCAATGGTAAAAGTCGCTATGTCGATACTGCAGGCCATCAGAACCTTCTTCTTTTACCTGCTGCTGGGCACCAGCGCTCTGCTGTGGTGCTCACTGAGCTTTTTTGTCGCCCCGTTCTTGCCGTTCCGCGCGCGCTACCGGTTCATTAACGTGTACTGGTGCCGCTGTGCTCTGTGGCTGACCCGGGTGTTTCTTAACATCCACGTGGACGTGAAGGGTGCTGAAAACATCCCGCAACGACCTTGTGTGATCCTGGCCAACCATCAAAGTACCTGGGAAACGTTTTTTCTCTCGGCCTACTTTCAGCCGTTGAGTCAGGTACTCAAGCGCGAGCTGCTGTATGTACCGTTCTTTGGCTGGGCCATGGCCATGCTGCGCCCGATCGCCATTGACCGCGACAACCCCAAGGCTGCGCTCAAGCACATCGCCAAGAAGGGTGATGAGCTGCTCAAGGACAACATTTGGGTGCTGATCTTTCCGGAAGGCACCCGCGTGCCATTCGGCCAGGTGGGCAAGTTTTCCCGAGGCGGTACCGCGCTGGCCGTAAACGCCGATTTGCCGGTATTACCGATTGCCCACAATGCCGGCAAATACTGGCCCAAGACGGGCTGGGCGAAAAAAGCCGGCACCATTGAGCTGGTGATTGGCGAACCGATGTACGCCAATGGCACGGGTCCACGGGCGATTGCAGAGCTCAATGACCGGGTACAGGCCTGGAACGAGAAGACTCAGCGTGAAATGGGTTCACTGCCACCTGTGGCAGTGCCGATTGAAGCCGCAGCAGACCAGTCAAATTGTGGATAACTTGTGCACAAGTTTTGTATTTCTTTCATAAAACAGCCGTAACTTAATGATTTATATGCTTATTTCAAGGTATGACTTTTTGATGAAAAACGTGCATAAGTTTTTCAAGGCACTAAAAAAACCGGCTGATTAGCCGGTTTTTTTGTGCCTGGAAAATACCTGTCCTGTGTAGGAGCAATCGAGCGTCGACCGGCTGCTCCTACAAGGTAATCGCCGTTTATATCTTGTCGATATCGACGTTTCGGGTTTCCTTCAGGCAGAGCATGCCTACCACCAGGCTGACCCCGGTGATCACGACCGGGTACCACAGCCCATAGAAGATATCCCCGGTGTAGACCACCAGCGCAAAGGATACGGTGGGCAAAAACCCGCCGAACCAGCCATTGCCAATGTGATACGGCAGGGACATGGAGGTGTAGCGGATCCGGGTCGGGAACAGTTCAACCATCACCGCAGCCAGTGGGCCATAGGTCATGGTCGCGATGAGTGTCAGCAGGACCATCATCAGCACCACCATCGGCTGGTTGACCGCACTCGGGTCAGCCTTGGCGGGGTAACCCGCTTCGCTGATAGCGCCGCGCATGGCCGCTTCATCAAAGCCTTTGATCTGTTTGTCACCTACCGACACCTGCACATCAGTGCCGGGCGCAGCGGCCTGCGAGCTGTAAGGCAAGCCTTGCTTGACCAGGAAGGTCTTGACCTTGTCACACGGGCTGTCGAACCGCGCTTTGCCCACAGGGTCGAACTGGAAGGTACAGGTCGCAGGGTCAGCCATTACCACAATTGGCGACTGACGGCTGGCGGCATCAATTTGCGGGTTGGCATAGTGGCTCAGGCCCTTGAACAGCGGGAAGTACAGCACCGTAGCCAGCAACAACCCGAGCATAAGGATCGGCTTGCGGCCTACACGGTCCGAGAGCCAGCCGAAGAAGATAAAGAACGGAGCGCCAATCACCACACTGATGATGAGCAACATGTTGGCCTGGGCCGGGTCCATCTTGAGCATCTGGGTCAGGAAGAACAGGACATAGAACTGCGCTGTATAGAAGGTCACGGCCTGGCCGGCGTTGATACCGAACAGCGCAATCAGCACGATCTTGAGGTTTTCCCACTTACCGAACGACTCACGGATCGGCGATTTACTGGTTTTGCCTTCGGCCTTCATTTTCACGAACGCCGGGGACTCATGCATGCTCATGCGAATCCAGGTCGAGATGCCCAGCAGCACGATGGACAGCAGGAACGGCAAGCGCCAGCCCCAGACTTCAAACTGGTCACCGGTCAGATAGCGGCAGCTCAGTACCACCACCAACGACAGCAACAACCCCAACGTGGCCGTGGATTGAATCCAGCTGGTGTTGAAACCGCGCTTGCCGGGCGCGGCGTGCTCCGCCACATACGTCGCCGCGCCACCGTATTCACCGCCCAGCGCCAGCCCCTGGAGCATGCGTAACAGCACGAGCATGATCGGCGCCGCAATCCCGATGCTGGTGTAAGTGGGTAGCAGCCCCACGGCAAAGGTTGATAAACCCATCAGAATAATGGTCATGAGGAAGGTGTATTTACGCCCGATCATGTCGCCCAACCGGCCAAATACCAGTGCTCCGAATGGTCTCACCAAAAAACCGGCGGCGAAGGCCATCAAGGCAAAGATGAACGCGGTGGTGTCGTTGACTCCGGCAAAGAACTGCTTGCTGAGAACGGTCGCCAAAGCGCCATACAAGAAAAAGTCATACCACTCGAAAACCGTCCCGAGGGATGACGCAAAAATGATCTTTCGTTCTTCACGGCCGGTTGTTCCCTTGGCAGAAACAGCCTGTTGTGCAATTGAGTCTGACATGTGCAATGTCCTCGGCCCTATGGGTGGGCCACAGTGATTATTGTTGTTGTCCACTGTCGGTTACGGATGACTGCGTCCGAAACCACGATCGCATTCAGGCGACCGGTGCTGCTTGTGTGCGGTTGTTTTCTGTTTCTCGTGTGTGAACAGGCCCTGCAAGAATCAACTGCGCGGCCTTTTCACCAATCATCAAGGTTGGCGAGCAGGTATTACCTGAAACGATACGAGGCATGATCGACGCATCTGCCACCCTTAATCCAGACACCCCATGTACTCGCAATTGGGCATCGACCACAGCGTCTGAGTCCTGCCCCATACGGCAGGTGCCTACCGGGTGAAAGATCGTGGTACCGATGCGCGCGGCAGCCTCATACAGCTCTTGCTCAGTTTGCAACGCCTTGCCCGGGAGGTATTCCTCTGGTGAAAAAGCCTGCAGGGCAGGGCTGGCCACGATGCTGCGGGTCATGCGAATGGCATCTGCCGCGACTTTTAAATCATCGGGGTGGCTCAGATAGTTGGGGTCGATCAGCGGCGCGTCGTCCGGGTTAGCCGAGCGAATATCGACCCGGCCACGGCTTTTGGGGCGCAGATTGCAGACCGAGGCGGTGAAAGCAGGGAAGGTGTGCAATGGCTCGCCAAAGCGCTCCAGGGAGAGCGGCTGCACGTGGTATTGCAGGTTGGCCGAAGGTTGAGCCGGATCGGATTTGACGAAAGCCCCCAACTGGCTCGGCGCCATGGCCAATGGACCACTGCGGTCGTAAGCGTATCGCAGGCCCATCCCGAGCTTGCCCCAGAGGCTATTGGCCACCTGGTTTAGGGTGCGTGCCTTGGTTAGTTTGAAGATCAGGCGCAGTTGCAGGTGATCTTGCAGGTTACCGCCCACCCCGGGCAGCTCGTGCTGCACAGTTATTCCCAGGCTGTCCAGCAGCGGGCGAGGGCCGATGCCCGAGCGCTGCAAGATGCCTGGAGAGCCAATGGAGCCAGCACACAGGATAATCTCGCGGCGCGCGGCAAAGACCTGTTCGATTCCTTGCCTGCGGGTGATGACCTGGGTGGCGCGGCCATTATCGAGCAGTACCTTGTCGACCTGCACATCGGTCAATACCGTCAAATTAGGGCGTTTGAGCACTGGACGTAAAAAAGCCTTGGAAGCATTCCAGCGCACACCGGCCCGCTGGTTGACCTGAAAGTATCCACAGCCCTGATTATCGCCGCTGTTGAAATCGCCAACCGTGGCAATACCGCTTTGGGCTGCCGCTTCACGGAACGCATCCAGAATCGGCCATGAATAACGCTGTTGTTCGACCCGCCACTCTCCGTCAGCACCGTGCAAATCCGAGTTGCCGGCAAAGTGTTTTTCACTGCGTTTGAACAGAGGCAATACGTCTTTCCAGGCCCAGCCCGGATTACCCAGCTCGGCCCAGCTGTCGTAATCACCGGCCTGGCCACGCATATAGATCATGCCGTTGATCGATGAACTGCCCCCCAGTACCTTGCCCCGGGGATAACTCAGGCTGCGGCCTTGCAAACCGGCCTGAGCCTCTGTTTTGAAGCACCAGTCGGTACGCGGGTTACCAATGCAATAGAGGTAGCCCACGGGGATGTGGATCCATGGATAGTTATCTTGTCCACCCGCTTCGAGCAGGAGCACGCTGTGACGGGGGTCGGCAGACAGCCTATTCGCCAGCACTGAACCCGCAGGTCCGGCGCCCACAACGATAAAGTCGTACACCTTGCTGGCTGATGTCATGCATCACCTTTTTATTGTTCTTGTCCTGCCCCATCGTATTGATTAATGCCGAGTTTGAAACGCGTGATTTCGCCCATGGCTTGTGCGTTTTTGCACAGTCCCCTCAAAAGTGCCGGGACGGGTATTGCGCTCTCCCAACTGCATGACCTGTAAAAATCGGTGCAACGCAGCTACTGGATCAGCATCCGGTGCACAACTTTGTAAGGAAGCGGGTAATGGGGATGTTTGCTGCAATTGTGTGTAACTGAGCATGGACTGTTATTGGCGCCACAGGATGTTTTGCCCATAAAAAAAGCCAACGCTAAGCGTTGGCTTTTTTTGTGCTGCTCACTACACCATCAGAAGTCCAGGTTGGACACTGCCAGTGCGTTGCTCTCGATGAATTCACGGCGCGGTTCAACGGCGTCGCCCATCAAGGTATTGAAGATCTGGTCGGCGCCGACCGCGTCTTCGATGGTGACTTTCAGCATGCGGCGCACGCTTGGGTCCATCGTGGTTTCCCAGAGCTGATCCGGGTTCATTTCACCCAGACCTTTGTAGCGCTGGATGGTGTGACGCTTGGTGCTTTCAGCCATCAACCAGTCCAGTGCTTCCTTGAACTCGGTCACGGCTTTTTTGCGCTCGCCACGCTGGATGTACGCACCTTCGTCCAGCAAGGTGCTCAATTGAGCGCCCAGGGTCACAACGGTTTTGTAATCGTTGCTGCCGAAGAAGTCACGGTTGAAGGTGATGAAGGTCGAGTGGCCGTGGGAGATCAGTTCGATCTCCGGCAACCAGACATTACGTTCACGGTCTTCGCGCAGGCTGGCCTTGTAGACCAGACCCGACTTCTCTACCAGACGCAGGCGGGCTTCGTATTTGGCCATCCACTCTTGCATGGCAGCGTGGTCGCCCAACTGCTCAAGGGTAACGGCCGGCAGGTAGATGAAGTGTTCGGTCAGCTCCTGTGGGTACAGGCGCGACAAACGCTTGAGCGTCTTCATTACCATACGGAAGTCGTGTACCAGACGCTCCAGCGCCTCCCCGGAGATCCCCGGGGCCTCTTCGTTCAAGTGCAGGCTTGCGTCTTCAAGAGCCGACTGTGTCATGTACTCTTCCATGGCATCGTCGTCTTTGATGTATTGCTCTTGCTTGCCCTTTTTCACTTTGTACAAAGGCGGCTGAGCGATATAGATATAGCCACGTTCGATCAGTTCAGGCAGCTGACGGAAGAAGAAGGTCAGCAGCAGGGTGCGGATGTGAGAACCGTCGACGTCAGCATCGGTCATGATGATGATGTTGTGATAACGCAGCTTTTCGATGTTGTACTCGTCGCGACCAATGCCGCAACCCAGAGCAGTGATCAAGGTGCCCACTTCTTGCGAAGAGATCATCTTGTCAAAGCGCGCTTTCTCAACGTTAAGGATCTTGCCCTTCAACGGCAGGATCGCTTGGGTACGGCGGTTACGTCCCTGCTTGGCGGAGCCGCCAGCAGAGTCACCTTCCACGAGGTACAGTTCGGACAGCGCCGGGTCTTTTTCCTGGCAGTCGGCCAGTTTGCCCGGCAAGCCTGCGATATCCAGCGCGCCTTTACGGCGGGTCATTTCACGGGCTTTACGCGCCGCTTCACGAGCACGTGCCGCGTCGATCATCTTGCCGACAATCAACTTGGCTTCGTTCGGGTTTTCCAGCAGGAAGTCAGAGAAGAAGCGGCCCATTTCCTGTTCAACAGCGGTCTTCACTTCAGAAGAAACCAGCTTGTCTTTGGTCTGGGAGCTGAACTTCGGATCCGGCACCTTCACCGAGATGATCGCGGTCAGGCCTTCACGTGCGTCATCACCGGTGGTGGCGACTTTGTGCTTTTTGGCCAGGCCTTCAGCTTCGATGTAGGTGTTGAGGTTACGCGTCAGAGCAGAGCGGAAGCCCACCAGGTGCGTACCGCCATCACGCTGCGGAATGTTGTTGGTGAAGCACAACAGGTTCTCGTTGAAGCTGTCGTTCCACTGCAGGGCAATTTCTACGCCGATGCCGTCTTCACGTTGAACATTGAAGTGGAACACCTGGTTGACCGGGGTCTTGTTGGTGTTCAGGTAGTCAACGAATGCACGCAGACCGCCTTCATATTTGAACAGCTCTTCTTTACCGCTGCGCTCATCCTTGAGGACGATGCCGACACCGGAGTTCAGGAAGGACAGCTCACGAATCCGCTTGGCCAGGATGTCCCAGCTGAAGTGGATATTCTTGAAGGTTTGATCAGACGGTTTGAAATGGATCTGGGTACCGGTGGTTTCGCTCTCGCCGACGATAGCCATCGGAGCTTGAGGAACGCCGTGAACGTAGGTCTGTTCCCAGATTTTGCCGCTGCGACGTACCGTCAGCACCAGCAACTCGGAAAGGGCGTTCACAACAGAAACACCTACACCGTGCAGTCCGCCGGATACTTTGTAGGAGTTGTCATCGAACTTACCACCAGCGTGCAGCACGGTCATGATGACCTCTGCTGCGGAAACGCCTTCTTCTTTATGCACGTCCACCGGAATGCCGCGGCCGTTATCGCGCACGGTGATCGATTCATCCGGGTGGATAGTGATGGTGATGTCGTCGCAATGGCCAGCCAGCGCTTCGTCGATGGAGTTGTCGACTACTTCGAACACCATGTGGTGCAGACCGCTGCCATCGTCGGTGTCACCAATGTACATACCGGGACGTTTGCGTACGGCATCAAGGCCTTTCAGCACTTTAATGCTCGTTGAGTCGTACGTGTTTTCTTCGCTCAATGCCTTCACTCCCGATGGTCGTGGGTCTGGGTGATACAGCCCTGTTCCACGTGGAACAGGGCAACTGGCGTTTCCGTCTGCCAGCCTTCCCTCAATAATTCGTGATCTACACAGGTAATAAACACCTGGCAGCGTAAGTCTTCCAGCAAGCGACACAGTGCGTTGCGATGCTGCTCGTCCAGCTCGGACGGCAAATCATCCACCAGATAAATACATTGGCCGCGTCGGGCCTGACTAACCAAGTGCCCCTGAGCAATGCGCAATGCGCAGACCACTAACTTCTGCTGCCCCCGCGACAGGATCTCTGCCGCGTTGTTTGAGCCCAGCTTAAGGCGCAAGTCAGCACGTTGTGGTCCGGCCTGGGTATGACCCATTTGCTGGTCCCGGTGGACAGATGCGGCGAGTACGCTACTCAGCTCACGGTCTTTGTCCCAACCACGGTAATAGCTCAGCGTTAACCCTTCGAGTTGCAGCAACTCGCTCAAGGTCTGCTCAAAGACTGGTTTCAAGGCTTTGATATAGGCGCGGCGGTATTCATCAATTTCGGCACTGGCCAGGCACAGCTCCCGGTCCCAGGCCGCTTGTGAAACGGCGTCGAGTGTACCATGCCGCAGCCATGAGTTCCGCTGCCGCAGGGCCTTCTGTAGCCGCTGCCAGGTCGACATGAAGCGCGGTTCCACATGGAACACGCCCCAATCGAGGAACTGCCTGCGGATCTTTGGGGCGCCTTCCAGCAAGCGGAAGCTATCCGGGTTGATCAATTGCAACGGCAGGATTTCAGCCAGCTGCGCGGCACTGCGCGCATTCTGGCCGTCGATCCGAATTTGGAACTCCCCTTGCCGGTCCCGCGAGATGCCCAGCGCACTGTGTCCGCCCTCAGCCAGTTCGACCTGGCCAAAAACTGTACAGCTCTGCTGCTCATGCGCAATCACCGGGTTGAGCCGCACGCTTCGAAACGAACGCGCCAGCCCCAACAAGTGGATGGCTTCAAGCACGCTGGTTTTTCCGCTGCCGTTGGCGCCGTACAGGATATTGATGCGGGGGGAAGGGGAGAAGGTCACCGGATGCAGGTTACGCACCGCGGTGACTGTGACACGACTGAGGGACATCTAGCTTGGGCTGTGCATAAGTTACAGACGCATCGGCATAACAACGTAGGCAGAGTCATCGTTGTCCGACTCTTGCACCAGCGCGCTGCTGTTGGAGTCGGAGAGGATCAGACGCACTTGTTCAGTGGTCATCACACCCAGCACGTCCAGCAGATAGCTCACGTTAAAGCCGATTTCGAGCGAGCCGCCGTTGTATTCAACACCCACTTCTTCTTCCGCTTCTTCCTGCTCCGGGTTGTTGGCCTGGATTTTAAGCTGGCCATTGGCCAGTTGCAGACGGATACCACGGTACTTCTCGTTGGACAGGATCGCAGTACGGCTGAACGCTTCACGCAAGGCCTGACGATCACCAATCACGATCTTGTCGCCGCCTTTAGGCAGAACACGCTCGTAGTCCGGGAACTTGCCGTCTACCAGTTTGGAAGTGAAGGTGAATTCGCCGGTGGTGGCACGAATGTGGTGAGCACCCAGAACGATGCTGACTTCACCCTCTGGCTCAGTCAGCAGACGCGCCAGTTCAAGAATACCCTTGCGCGGTACGATGACCTGGTGGCGGTCCGGCTGGCCGATATCGGCTTTCATCGAGCACATGGCCAGACGGTGACCGTCAGTAGCCACGGCACGGATGATTCCGGCCGATACTTCCAGCAGCATGCCATTGAGGTAGTAACGCACGTCCTGCTGGGCCATGGCGAAGCTGGTGCGCTCGATCAGGCGGCGAAGTTTGCTTTGCTGCAAGTTGCAGGTCAGCGAACCCGGGCCTTCTTCCACTGTCGGGAAGTCGTTGGCAGGCAAGGTGGACAGGGTAAAGCGGCTGCGTCCGGCCTTGACCACCAGCTTGTTATCGTCAAGCTTGATGTCGATCAGGGCATCGTTAGGCAAGCTTTTGCAGATATCCATCAGCTTGCGCGCAGGTACGGTGATTTCGCCTGGCTCAGCCGGCTCTTCAAGCTGTACCCGACCTACCAGTTCGACTTCAAGGTCGGTACCGGTCAGCGACAGTTGCTGGCCATCGACAACCAACAGCACGTTGGACAATACCGGCAAGGTCTGGCGGCGTTCAACAACGCCTGCGACCAGTTGCAGGGGTTTCAACAGGGCTTCGCGTTGAATGGTGAAATGCATGGTCTAGTCCCTTGCCTTAATAAGCTGCGCTGGTGTCATCAGGTTGTCAGAGTTCGCAGCAGGTTCTTGTAGTCCTCGCGGATGTCCGCGTCGGATTCCTTGAGTTCGTTGATCTTGCGGCATGCGTGCAAGACCGTGGTGTGGTCGCGACCACCAAACACGTCGCCGATTTCCGGCAGGCTGTGGTTGGTCAGTTCTTTGGACAGTGCCATGGCGACCTGGCGTGGTCGTGCCACCGAGCGCGAACGGCGCTTGGACAGCAGGTCCGAAATTTTGATCTTGTAGTACTCGGCCACTGTGCGCTGGATGTTATCCACAGAGACGAGTTTGTCCTGTAGCGCCAGCAAGTCTTTAAGGGATTCGCGAATCAGCTCGATGGTGATGTCACGTCCCATAAAGTGCGAGTGAGCGATGACACGCTTGAGCGCACCTTCGAGCTCACGCACGTTGGAGCGGATACGCTGGGCAATGAAGAACGCAGCATCGTGAGGCAGATCGACCTTGGCCTGATCAGCCTTCTTCATCAGGATCGCGACCCGGGTCTCAAGCTCCGGCGGTTCGACAGCAACGGTCAGGCCCCAGCCGAAGCGTGATTTGAGACGCTCTTCAAGACCTTCAATTTCTTTCGGATAACGGTCACTGGTCAGGATGACTTGCTGACCGCCTTCAAGCAGGGCGTTGAAGGTGTGGAAGAACTCTTCCTGAGATCGCTCTTTGCGCGCGAAGAACTGAATATCATCGATCAGCAAGGCGTCTACCGAACGGTAGAAGCGCTTGAACTCGTTGATTGCGTTGAGCTGCAAGGCCTTGACCATGTCGGCTACAAAACGCTCGGAATGCAGGTACACGACCTTGGCATTCGGGTTCTTCTTTAATAGGTGGTTACCCACCGCGTGCATCAAGTGAGTCTTACCCAGACCAACACCGCCATAAAGGAAGAGCGGGTTGTAACCGTGCTTGGGATTATCCGCTACCTGCCACGCAGCAGCGCGGGCCAGTTGGTTGGACTTGCCTTCTACGAAGTTTTCGAAGGTAAAGGTGCGGTTCAGGTAGCTGGTGTGCTTGAGCGCGCCTTCAACCTGAACCGTACGCTGCTCGGCTCGTACAGGTGCCTGTTGTGAACTCGCGCCTGCCATCGGGTCGAAACTGGCACGCGAAGGTTCTTCGCTTGCTTGAGCCGCCTGCTTGGGGTTGGGCGCCTGTACAGGAGCAGTAGCAGCCGGTGCGCTTGCCGGGGCCGAGGCTTGTTGCGAAGCCGAAGCCGCCAGTGGCGCATTGGGTGCAGCACGAGGTGCTGAACTGCGCTTGCTGCCTATTAATAAGGACAGCGCTGGCGCCATGCCATTGCTGTGCTCATTCAACAGTTCGAGCAAACGGCTCAGATACTTCTCGTTGACCCAGTCGAGAAC
Organism: Pseudomonas versuta; assembly: GCF_001294575.1. NCBI lineage: Bacteria > Pseudomonadati > Pseudomonadota > Gammaproteobacteria > Pseudomonadales > Pseudomonadaceae > Pseudomonas > Pseudomonas versuta. The sequence goes on along the minus strand of NZ_CP012676.1, from coordinate 4,530,074 downwards.
AAAGCGGTTGGGTGCATACACGCGCAACTCGTCGCCTTCGGCTTCGACCTGTAGTGGACGGATCCAGGTGTTGAATTGCTGGGCAGGCAGCTCATCGCGCAAAAGTTCTACGCACTGCTGCCAAAGTTCCACTGACACGGATATCCCCTAAGTTGAAAGCCGGTGAGGCAAAAACAGGCGCCATTGTAGCGAGCACTCGTCCACTTATCCACATGTAGGTTGCCTGCCTATAAGGAGAGATTCGTCTTTTTGCTGTGAACAAAGCGACAAATGGTATGTGCATAAGCTCTGTGGATAAGCGGGCCTAAGCTCGTTGCACAAGTGGGGGCTAAGCTCTGTGCATAACTGGCCTGTGGATAAATAGCCCTTTGGTACACAGCTTATCCGAGGGTGCAGCACAGGCAGAGCACGGCTTCTCGACAGTGTTGTCATCCTCTGAAAGCATTGATCTATCTGGGCTGTAATGAGTTATCCACAGAAGATGGCTTCCCTAAGTTTAATAAGCTTTATAAAAGAGCTTTAAATACTTCGTTTCTTTATTTTTATAGTTGGTTGATGAAACGGCTGTGCAAAAGGGCAAACATCTATTTAGCAGTAAACGTTGGTTGGAAATTGACCTATCGGCTTGCTTTCTCTAGAATCGCCGGTCTCTTAAAACGGGGGCCATTCCGGCCCGTTGTGGACGAACCAGGTAGCACGACATGAAACGTACTTTCCAACCAAGCACTATCAAACGCGCCCGCACTCACGGTTTCCGTGCTCGCATGGCAACCAAAAACGGCCGTGCAGTCCTGTCGCGTCGCCGCGCCAAAGGCCGTGCACGTCTGGCAGTTTGATAATCAGACAATGGTGGTGAGTCAGGACTTCAGTCGGGAAAAGCGGTTACTCACTCCCCGACATTTCAAGGCAGTCTTTGACTCCCCCACCGGCAAGGTTCCGGGGAAAAATCTCCTGCTCCTTGCGCGTAGCAACGATCTCGATCACCCCCGTTTGGGGTTAGTGATCGGTAAAAAGAGCGTAAAGCTCTCCGTTGAGCGCAATCGCCTTAAGCGTTTGATGCGTGAATCGTTTCGTCTCCACCAGGATTTACTGGTTGGTTGGGATATCGTTATCGTCGCGCGCAAAGGTTTGGGTGACGTAGAGAACCCCGAATTGATTCAGCATTTCGGCAAACTCTGGAAGCGTCTGGCCCGTAACGCGCCAGTTCCAGCAGTTAAAACCGAAACTGTAGGGGTAGGCAGTCCTGATGCGTAAACTGGTGCTCGTTCCGATCCAGTTTTATCGTTATGCCATTAGTCCTTTGATGGCCAGCCACTGCCGTTTCTACCCCAGTTGTTCCTGCTACGCGTTGGAAGCCATCGAAAATCATGGCGTTCTTCGCGGCGGCTGGCTGACCTTTCGTCGTTTAGGTCGCTGTCACCCGTGGAATCCCGGTGGTTACGACCCGGTTCCACCTATCCCTACCTCCCGTTCTTCTTCGATGGCCGAGTAATCATGGATATTAAACGCACGATCCTGATCGTCGCTCTAGCAGTCGTGTCCTACGTTATGGTCCTGAAATGGAACCAGGACTACGGTCAAGCTGCACTGCCGACTCAGAATGTTGCCGCCAGCAGCACAACCGCGCCGGCTTTGCCCGACACGGCTTCAGGTAACAACGCTTCCAATAGTGCCGATGTACCAACCGCCAATGGCGAAACCAGCACTGTGGCTGAAACACCGGTGGCTGCAAGCAAAGACCTCATCCACATAAAAACGGATGTTCTGGACATTGCGATTGATCCGCAGGGTGGCGACATTGCCCAGTTGCGTCTGCCGCTTTATCCACGTCGCCAGGACCACCCGGATGTTCCGTTCCAGCTGTTCGATAACGGCAACGAACGCACCTATTTGGCCCAAAGCGGCCTGACTGGTGTTGATGGACCGGATGCCCGCGCTGCTGGTCGCCCGGTTTTCAGCACAGATAAAAAGACTTATGAACTGGCTCCAGGCCAGGATCAGTTGGTCGTTGACCTGAAATTCAGCGAAAACGGGATCAACTACATCAAACGCTTCACGCTCAAGCGTGGCCTGTACGATGTTCAAGTCAGCTATTTGATTGATAACGAGAGCGCCAAGCCGTGGAACGGCAACCTGTTCGCGCAATTGAAACGCGACAACAGCTCCGATCCTTCTTCCAGCACCGCCACCGGCACTGCGACTTACCTGGGCGCCGCCCTGTGGACAAGTTCTGAGCCGTACAAAAAAGTGTCGATGAAAGATATCGACAAGGGCCAGCTGAAAGAAACCGTTCAAGGTGGCTGGGTTGCATGGCTGCAACACTACTTTGTAACTGCGTGGATCCCTCAGAAAGGCGATTCCAACGTTGTTCAAACCCGCAAAGACAGCCAGGGCAACTACATCATCGGTTTCACTGGCCCAACGTTGACCGTTGAGCCGGGCAAAACTGCTGAAACCAGCGCTACGTTGTACGCCGGTCCGAAAAGCCAGGGTGTACTCAAAGAGTTATCCCCAGGCCTGGAACTGACTGTCGACTACGGCATCCTGTGGTTCATTGCCCAGCCTATCTTCTGGCTGCTGCAACATATCCACAGCCTGGTAGGTAACTGGGGCTGGTCAATCATTTTCCTGACCATGCTGATCAAAGGGATCTTCTTCCCTCTGTCGGCCGCCAGCTACAAGTCGATGGCTCGCATGCGCGCTGTGGCACCAAAACTGGCCGCTCTGAAAGAGCAGTTCGGTGATGATCGCCAGAAAATGTCGCAAGCCATGATGGAGCTGTACAAGAAAGAGAAGATCAATCCACTGGGCGGCTGCTTGCCGATCCTGGTGCAGATGCCGGTCTTCCTGTCCTTGTACTGGGTGCTTCTGGAAAGTGTTGAAATGCGCCAGGCGCCGTTCATGCTCTGGATTACCGACCTCTCCATCAAGGACCCGTTCTTTATTCTGCCGATCATCATGGGCGCAACCATGTTCATCCAGCAGCGTCTGAACCCGACGCCTCCGGATCCGATGCAGGCCAAGGTGATGAAGCTGATGCCAATCATCTTCACCTTCTTCTTCCTGTGGTTCCCGGCTGGTCTGGTGCTGTACTGGGTTGTGAACAACTGCCTGTCCATCGCTCAGCAGTGGTACATCACGCGTAAGGTTGAAGCTGCTACCAAAAAAGCAGCCGAGTAACTTACTCTGGTGAGCACCACTCAAAACGCCCCCTAGTGGGGCGTTTTGCTATCCATCACTTTTGTTTTGAGGCCAGTTTTATGAGTATTCCTGCTGAAACCATTGCCGCTGTGGCAACAGCCCAAGGCCGAGGTGGTGTGGGGATCGTGCGTATCTCCGGCCCGCTCGCAAGCCTCGCAGCCAAAGCATTCAGCGAGCGCGAATTGAAGCCGCGCTACGCCCACTACGGCCCGTTTTACGGGGAAAACCGTGAGGTGCTCGATGAAGGCATCGCCCTGTACTTCCCGGGGCCTAACTCCTTTACCGGCGAAGACGTACTGGAACTGCAAGGTCACGGCGGGCCCATCGTTCTCGATATGTTGCTGCAACGCTGTATTCAACTGGGATGCCGCCTGGCACGCCCGGGCGAGTTCAGCGAGCGCGCATTTTTGAATGACAAGCTCGATCTGGCCCAGGCCGAAGCCATTGCCGACCTGATCGAAGCCAGTTCTGCACAGGCTGCGCGCAATGCTTTGCGTTCTTTGCAGGGCGCTTTCTCGCAACGTGTGCATAACTTGACCGAACAACTGATCGGTTTGCGTATCTACGTCGAAGCAGCCATCGATTTTCCGGAAGAGGAAATCGACTTTCTGGCCGATGGCCACGTCCTGGGGATGCTGGACAAGGTTCGCGAAGAGTTATCCACCGTGATGCGTGAAGCAGGTCAGGGCGCATTGCTGCGTGATGGCATGACCGTGGTAATTGCCGGCCGGCCCAATGCGGGAAAATCAAGCTTGCTCAACGCGCTCGCCGGACGCGAAGCCGCCATTGTGACCGAAATCGCCGGCACCACCCGTGACGTATTGCGTGAACATATCCACATCGATGGCATGCCGTTGCACGTGGTAGACACTGCAGGTCTGCGCGACACCGACGATCAGGTCGAAAAAATCGGCGTACAACGAGCGCTGAAGGCCATTGGCGAAGCTGACCGGGTTTTGCTGGTTGTGGATGCGACTGCGCCTGAGGCCGATGACCCGTTTGCTTTATGGCCCGAGTTTTTGGAGCAGCGTCCGGACCCGGCCAAAGTGACCTTGATCCGCAACAAGGCAGACCTCACCGGAGAAGATATTCGCCTGGAGGTCAGTGCAGATGGCCACGTGACCATCAGCTTGAGCGCACGATCCACGGATGCAGGTGATGGTCTTGAGTTGCTGCGCGATCATCTCAAGGCCTGCATGGGCTACGAGCAGACCTCTGAGAGCAGCTTCAGCGCGCGCCGTCGTCACCTGGAAGCGTTACGCCATGCAAGTGATGCCCTTGAGCACGGCAGGGCACAGCTGACCCTGGCGGGGGCCGGGGAATTGCTTGCGGAAGATTTGCGTCAGGCTCAGCATTCGCTCGGTGAGATTACCGGGGCATTCAGCTCGGATGACTTGCTGGGGCGGATATTCTCCAGTTTCTGCATCGGCAAATAGCCCAGATTCCTGTAGGATCGAGCTTGCTCACGAGCAGTTAAGAGCTCGCTCCTACAGTCTTCGGCATAGTTTCACCCACCACATTCCCACAGAGGTATTAGTCCAATGCGTCATTGATGCCGCCGCGATTCTTGCGGCCAGTTCTTATTCCCCTCACAGCAGGGGCAGTTCTGGGCATCTTTGGAGTGCATATGACTCACGTTACCTATGTGACGCTTGAAAGCGTTTCTTATCAGCTACCCGACGGTAGCCCGCTGTTTTCTGACCTTGACTTGCTTCTCGACCAGCGCCGCACAGGCCTGATCGGGCGCAATGGGACAGGCAAAAGTGTTCTGGCGCGTCTGATCGCCGGGAACAAACTGCCTTCCTCAGGTCGCTGTCAGCGCAATAGATCCGTGTATTACCTGGCGCAGCAAATCAGTCTTGAGCCTGACCTGACAGTTGCCGACCTGGCAGGCGTGCGACCCATTCTTTGCGCGCTTGAGCGGATCGAGCAGGGCAGTACTACGCAATCGGACTTCGACTGTGTAGGCGATCAGTGGAATATCCGTCAGCAATTGCTCGACCAACTGGCCCAAAACGACCTCGCGAATCTAACCCCTTCAACACCCGCTTCGGCGCTCAGTGGTGGCGAAGCCATGCGCGTTGCCTTGATGGGCGCTTTTTTGTCCGCAGCCGATTTGCTGATACTGGACGAGCCCTCCAATCACCTGGACCGCCAGCACCGCCTTGTATTACATGAACAACTGCAGCAGTGGCCCAACGGGTTGCTGGTGATCAGCCATGACCGCGAATTGCTGGAGCATATGGAGCGCATCGTTGAACTGTCCTCCCTGGGACTGACCAGTTATGGCGGCAATTTTTCGTTTTATGCACAGGCCAAAGACCAGCAACAACAGTCTGCGCTGCAGCAACTGACATCGGCCAAGGTTGAGCGCAAGCGTGAAGAGCATGCCCTGCGTGAGCAAAGGGAGCGCCTTGAGCGCAGGCAAGCCCGGGGCAAGCAACAGGCCAGTGGCAGCAACCAGGCGAAGATCCTGCTGGGTCGGCAAAAGGAACGCAGCCAGAGCAGCAGTGGCAAGTTACGACTACAGCAAGACGCTGCAGGCCAGGCATTGTCAACGCAGGTGCGCTTGGCTGCGCGTCAGGTGGAGCAACAGCAAGCCGTCTTTGTGTATCCACCTGCGGCCAGCCTGAGCGCTCCGGTGCAAATAGCAGAGTTGGTCGATGCTCGCTTGCCACAAGGTGCTAAGCAGCTGCGGTTGGTCAATCTCACCCTGATGCGTGGCCAGCGAATCGCACTTGTGGGGCCAAACGGTTGCGGCAAGTCAACCTTGCTCAAAGTATTGGCCAGTCAGCTTCCTGTGATATCAGGCGTGGCTCGTACCTGCGTGCCGGCGGCTTATCTCGACCAGCATCTGACATTTTTACAGCCAGGGGTGTCAGTGCTTGAACAGTTGCGTGCTCTGAACCGGGAGCTTACCGACGGTGAGTTACGCACCCGGCTGGCGCAATTAGGCCTGAACGCTGAACGGGTTAACCAGCCTTGTGCACAACTCAGCGGCGGTGAACGGTTGAAGGCTGCGATGGCCTGCGTGTTTTATGCACAACAGCCCCCACAGCTTTTATTGCTTGATGAACCAGCCAATCATCTCGACCTGCCTTCCATAGAGGCGCTTGAGTCGATGCTGAAGCAGTACAGGGGGACGTTAATCGTCACTTCCCACGACGAAGCTTTTTTACACGCAATTGGAATTACCCACAGGTTGGAGGCCTCGACCTCAGGCTGGCTGAACACCTCTGTCTGATGTCTTTGATTTCAGTCTTTTTCGCTTTTCATACCTACCGATCGTCAGGCCGCTTGCTGAAATAGTCATTCAAGCGCCTTTCGGCTGCCTGTTTATTGGTTCAAAACTGCTGAATCAACGGAATAAGCCCTGTGGATAACTACCCCTTAGCTCAGTGGGTAAGTAGGCCTTAAAACTGGATATAACTACCCCTGTGGATAAGGCACACCTTTATCCACAAGCTTAAAGCACTTATCCAAACCCCTCATTGGCACCTAGCCACAGATTTTTGAATCTCTGTACAGTACGGTTTTAAAGGTCTGTAGCATTCTATCCACAGATAGGTCGCTCAGTAGTAATAAACATAAAAACAAAGCTTTATAAATTTCTTCTCTATTTATTTATCTATCTTGCCTTATCCACAGCTGGTTAAATTTTGTGCAAAGGGTTCTTTAAGAAGGGCGAAGTCCCTATACTTTGCGGTCTATCCAAAATCCCCTAGAAACAGGCACGAGGTGCGTGGTGAATTTCCCTTCCCGTTTTGCAGTGATCGTCATCGGCGGCGGTCACGCCGGAACCGAGGCTGCACTTGCTTCAGCACGCATGGGCGTAAAAACCCTGCTGTTGACCCACAACGTGGAAACCCTCGGGCAAATGAGCTGCAATCCTGCAATTGGCGGGATTGGTAAAAGCCATCTGGTCAAAGAGATCGATGCCCTGGGCGGCGCGATGGCTATTGCCACCGATAAAGGCGGTATTCAGTTCCGCGTACTCAATGGCCGCAAAGGCCCGGCAGTGCGCGCAACCCGTGCACAGGCTGACCGCATCCTCTACAAGGCTGCAGTACGTGAAATTTTGGAAAACCAGCCCAACCTGTGGATATTTCAACAAGCGGCTGATGACCTGATCGTTGAACAGGATCAGGTACGTGGCGTAGTGACCCAGATGGGCCTGCGTTTCATGGCCGATGCCGTGGTTTTGACCACAGGTACTTTCCTCGGTGGACTTATCCACATCGGAATGCAGAACTATTCAGGCGGCCGGGCCGGTGATCCACCTTCGATTGCCCTGGCACAGCGCCTGCGTGAACTGCCGCTACGGGTAGGTCGCCTAAAAACCGGCACTCCTCCACGTATCGATGGCCGCTCGGTAGATTTTTCGGTAATGACCGAACAACCGGGTGATACCCCGATTCCAGTGATGTCGTTCATGGGGAGCAAACAACAGCATCCGGCACAAGTCAGTTGCTGGATTACCCATACCAACGCCCGCACCCACGAAATCATTGCGGCCAACCTTGATCGCTCACCCATGTATTCGGGTGTGATTGAAGGCATTGGTCCGCGCTACTGCCCATCCATCGAAGACAAGATCCATCGCTTTGCCGACAAGGAAAGCCATCAGGTCTTTATCGAACCGGAAGGTTTGACGACTCACGAGTTGTATCCGAACGGGATTTCCACTTCCTTGCCGTTCGATGTACAGATCCAGATCGTGCAGTCGATCCGTGGCATGGAAAACGCCCACATCGTGCGTCCGGGCTATGCCATCGAATATGACTATTTCGATCCGCGCGACCTGAAATACAGCCTCGAAACCAAGGTGATCGGCGGTTTGTTCTTTGCAGGACAAATCAATGGCACTACAGGTTACGAAGAAGCCGGGGCGCAAGGTTTGCTCGCTGGTGCCAACGCCGCATTGCTTGCACAGGGCAAAGACAGCTGGTGCCCGCGTCGCGACGAGGCCTACATCGGAGTGCTGGTTGACGACCTGATTACATTGGGAACTCAAGAACCGTACCGGATGTTTACCTCCCGTGCCGAATACCGCCTGATCCTGCGCGAAGACAACGCCGATATGCGTCTGACCGAAAAAGGGCGCGAGCTTGGACTGGTTGATGACGCTCGCTGGGCGGCGTTTTGCACCAAGCGCGAAAGCATCGAGCAGGAAGAACAACGCTTGAAAAGCACCTGGGTTCGCCCGGGTACTGAACAGGGTGATGCCATTGCAGCCCGGTTTGGTACGCCTTTGACCCATGAATACAATTTGCTGAACCTGCTGACCCGTCCTGAAATTGACTACGTCGGCCTGATCGAAGTGACCGGGCAGGGCGCAACCGATCCCCTGGTCGCCGAGCAGGTTGAAATCAAGACCAAGTACGCCGGTTACATCGATCGTCAGCAGGATGAGATTGCCCGTCTGCGGGCCAGTGAAAACACCAAGCTGCCTGTGGATATCGATTACACGAACATTTCCGGGCTGTCGAAAGAGATCCAGAGCAAGCTGGGTGCTACGCGTCCCGAGACGCTGGGCCAGGCTTCGCGCATTCCCGGTGTGACACCCGCAGCGATTTCCCTGTTGATGATTCACCTGAAAAAACGCGGCGCTGGCCGCAAGTTGGAGCAAAACGCTTGAGTTCGCTGGTTACCGCACAACACGCTGAAGAGTTATCCACAGGTGCACGCCAGCTGGGCGTCACTCTGACCGAGAGCCAGCACCAGCAGTTGCTGGCTTATCTCGCCCTGTTGATCAAATGGAACAAGGCCTACAACCTTACGGCTGTGCGTAACCCGGACGAAATGGTTTCACGCCATTTGCTCGACAGTCTGAGCGTGATGCCTTTCATCGAAGACGGCCGCTGGCTGGACGTTGGTAGTGGCGGCGGCATGCCGGGGATTCCCTTGGCAATCCTGTTTCCCGGGTCTCAAGTGACTTGCCTGGACAGCAACGGCAAGAAAACCCGCTTCCTGACTCAGGTCAAACTCGAGCTCAAGCTGGATAACCTGCAAGTTATCCACAGTCGTGTCGAAGACTTCCAGCCTGCACAGCCGTTCACTGGAATTGTGTCCAGGGCTTTCAGCAGTATGGAAAACTTCAGCAACTGGACGCGTCACCTGGGTGACAGCGAAACGCGCTGGTTGGCAATGAAGGGCGTTCATCCGGCTGATGAGCTGGTAGCATTGCCGTCTGATTTTCGTCTCGATGGCGAACACGCCTTGACCGTTCCGGGTTGCCAAGGCCAACGCCATCTGCTGATACTGCGCCGCACGGCATGATTGGGAACGCAAGCAAGAATGGCTAAGGTATTCGCAATAGCGAACCAAAAGGGTGGTGTGGGTAAAACCACCACCTGTATCAACCTCGCAGCATCGCTGGTCGCGACCAAGCGCCGCGTGCTGCTGATCGACCTCGATCCACAGGGCAACGCCACCATGGGTAGCGGTGTGGATAAACATGGTCTCGAGAATTCGGTTTACGACCTGTTGATCGGTGAGTGTGATCTGGCCGAAGCCATGCACTACTCCGAGCACGGTGGTTACCAGCTGTTGCCGGCTAACCGCGATCTGACTGCGGCAGAGGTCGTGCTGCTCGAAATGCAGATGAAAGAAAGCCGTCTGCGTACTGCGTTAGCGCCGGTTCGTGAGAGCTACGACTACATCCTGATTGATTGCCCGCCGTCGCTGTCGATGCTGACCTTGAACGCCCTGGTTGCTGCCGATGGGGTAATTATCCCCATGCAGTGCGAGTATTTCGCACTTGAAGGCTTGAGCGATCTTGTGGATAACATCAAGCGTATCGCTGAGCTGTTGAACCCGAACCTGAAAATCGAAGGTTTGCTGCGGACCATGTACGATCCGCGTCTGAGTCTGATGAACGATGTTTCGGCCCAGCTCAAGGAACACTTCGGTGAGCAACTTTATGACACCGTGATTCCGCGCAATATTCGTCTGGCAGAAGCGCCAAGCTACGGCATGCCTGCTCTGGCCTATGACAAAAACTCCCGTGGCGCGATTGCTTACCTTGCCCTGGCGGGCGAGCTGGTTCGTCGTCAACGTCGTACCTCCCGCACTGCTCAGCCAACTTAAGGAAATCCCATGGCCGTCAAGAAACGAGGTCTCGGACGCGGACTGGATGCTCTCCTGAGTGGTCCTACGGTCAGCTCGCTGGAAGAGCAAGCGGTCAAGGTCGATCAAAGCGAACTGCAACATTTGCCTCTGGACTTGATCCAGCGCGGTAAATACCAGCCTCGTCGAGACATGGACCCCCAGGCACTTGAAGAACTGGCGAGTTCGATCAAGTCTCAGGGCGTGATGCAGCCGATCGTGGTGCGTCCGATCGCTGGCGGGCGTTTTGAGATCATTGCCGGTGAGCGCCGCTGGCGCGCAAGCCAGCAAGCGGGTAAAGACACTATCCCGGCGATGGTCAAAGATGTGCCGGATGAAACTGCCATCGCGATGGCATTGATCGAAAACATCCAGCGTGAAGACCTCAATCCGATTGAGGAAGCTGTGGCCTTGCAACGTTTGCAGCAAGAGTTCCAGCTGACTCAGCAACAAGTGGCCGATGCTGTGGGTAAGTCCCGAGTGTCTGTGGCTAACTTGTTACGGTTGATTTCATTGCCGGAAGTGATCAAAACCATGCTGTCCCATGGCGACCTTGAAATGGGTCATGCTCGGGCATTGCTCGGTTTGCCTGAAAATCAACAGGTTGAAGGGGCGCGACACGTTGTCGCACGCGGCCTGACAGTGCGTCAGACCGAAGCTCTGGTTCGCCAGTGGTTGAGCGGCAAGCAAGAGCCTGCTGAACCGGTCAAAGCTGATCCGGATATTACCCGGCTCGAGCAGCGTCTGGCCGAGCGCCTAGGCTCTGCGGTGCAGATCCGCCACGGAAAGAAGGGAAAGGGCCAGTTAGTAATTGGTTACAACTCTCTTGACGAGCTTCAAGGGGTGCTTGCTCACATCCGCTGAAACATTTCCTTATGTAGCGCGCAGTCGGAAATCACTACCTGACAGTTGAATAGGGGCTTAAGCGCCCCTATACTCTGCGCGCATTTTGTCGGCACAAATTATGCCAAGTTTTTTCTTTTGGCAGCCGACCTTTGAGGAGCAGTTGTGATGGAAACCCGCACGCCAAACCGCTTGCCGTTCCATCGCTTGGCGGTATTTCCAGTTTTACTGGCTCAATTTGTCGTTTTATTGCTGGCTGCTCTGGGGCTCTGGCAATGGCATGGAGTCGTAGCCGGATATTCAGGACTCTGCGGAGGCCTGATTGCTTTGCTACCCAATGTGTATTTTGCTCACAGAGCTTTCCGGTTTTCCGGCGCTCGAGCAGCGCAAGCCATCGTCCGGTCGTTTTACGCCGGTGAGGCAGGCAAATTAATTTTGACGGCAGTGCTGTTCGCGCTGACGTTTGCAGGTGTGAAGCCATTGGCGCCGTTAGCTGTTTTCGGTGTCTTCGTGCTGACCCAACTGGTCAGCTGGTTCGCTCCCCTGCTAATGAGAACAACACTTTCGAGACCTTAGGGCGTTTGAGGCAACCATGGCAGAAACAACCGCTTCGGGCTATATCCAGCACCACTTACAGAACCTGACCTTCGGGCAGCTACCTGATGGTGGCTGGGGCTTTGCTCACACCGTTGCAGAAGCTAAATCAATGGGCTTTTGGGCGTTCCATGTCGATACTCTCGGCTGGTCGCTGTTTGTCGGTCTGATCTTCATCCTCGTATTCCGCATGGCGGCCAAGAAGGCAACTTCCGGTCAGCCAGGCGCTCTGCAGAACTTCGTGGAAGTACTGGTGGAGTTCGTTGATGGCAGCGTGAAAGACAGTTTCCACGGTCGTAGTGCAGTTATCGCTCCACTGGCACTGACAATTTTCGTCTGGGTGTTCCTGATGAACGCCATCGACCTGATCCCGGTTGACTGGATTCCTCAGTTGGCGATTTTGATCACGGGCGATGAGCACTTCCCGTTCCGTGCCGTACCGACGACTGATCCGAACGCAACCATGGGCATGGCCCTGTCGGTATTCGCGCTGATCATCTTCTACAGCATCAAAATCAAGGGCATCGGCGGCTTCGTCGGTGAGCTGACCCTGCACCCTTTTGGCAGCAAGAATATCTTTATTCAAGCGCTGCTGATTCCGGTGAACTTCCTGCTCGAATTCGTGACGCTGATTGCCAAGCCAATCTCGCTGGCACTGCGTCTGTTCGGCAATATGTATGCTGGCGAACTGGTATTTATCCTGATCGCCGTAATGTTCGGCAGCGGCCTGCTTTGGCTTAGCGGTCTGGGCGTGGTGCTGCAATGGGCGTGGGCTGTATTCCACATCCTGATCATCACCTTGCAAGCGTTCATCTTCATGATGTTGACCATCGTTTACTTGTCGATGGCACACGAAGATAACCACTAAGACCCGTCTCGACGAGTCTGGCGCCCTCCTGTTCCGGCATGTGGGCGTCGCAAAATGATTTTGTTTTACCGCTTTAATCTAAAAAACCTAAACCATACGACGTAAAAGTCGGGAGGAAAGATGGAAACTGTAGTTGGTCTAACCGCTATCGCTGTTGCACTGTTGATCGGCCTGGGCGCACTGGGTACCGCAATTGGTTTCGGCCTGTTGGGCGGCAAGTTCCTGGAAGGCGCAGCGCGTCAGCCAGAAATGGTTCCAATGCTGCAAGTTAAAATGTTCATCGTTGCCGGTCTGCTCGACGCCGTAACCATGATCGGTGTTGGTATTGCACTGTTCTTCACCTTCGCGAACCCCTTCGTTGGTCAACTCGCTGGCTAATCACTCGAATTTTCGAGTTGATTAGAGTGATGGACAACGAACGAGCGAGGTGTTGGCGTGAACATTAATGCAACCCTGATTGGCCAGTCCGTTGCGTTCTTCATTTTTGTACTGTTTTGCATGAAGTTCGTGTGGCCTCCGGTCATCGCGGCATTGCAAGAACGTCAGAAGAAGATTGCGGCTGGACTGGACGCTGCTAACCGAGCAGCTCGCGACCTGGAGTTGGCCCAAGATAAAGCGGGTCAACAACTGCGCGAAGCTAAGGCTCAAGCAGCTGAAATCATTGAGCAAGCCAAGAAACGCGGTACTCAGATCGTAGACGAAGCCCGTGAACAGGCTCGCGTTGAAGCTGACCGTGTGAAGGCTCAGGCTCAGGCCGAGATCGAACAGGAAATCAACAGTGTCAAAGACGCGCTGCGTGCCCAATTGGGTAGCCTGGCCGTTGAAGGCGCTGAAAAGATCCTGGGTGCCACAATCGATCAAAACGCGCACGCGGAGCTGGTTAATAAACTGGCTGCTGAAATTTAAGCGAGGGCGATCATGGCAGAATTGACCACGTTGGCCCGACCTTACGCTAAGGCAGCCTTCGAGCACGCCCAGGCCCACCAGCAACTGGCCTCTTGGTCAGCCATGCTCGGCCTGGCTGCAGCAGTGTCGCAAGACGACACTATGCAGCGCGTGCTCAAGGCCCCGCGACTGACGAGCGCAGAAAAGGCCGCCACGTTTATTGACGTGTGCGGCGACAAGTTCGATGTGAAAATGCAGAACTTCATCCACGTCGTTGCCGAAAACGACCGTCTCCCGCTATTGCCGGAGATTGCCGCTCTGTTTGACCTGTACAAGGCCGAACAAGAGAAGTCGGTAGACGTTGAAGTGACCAGTGCTTTTACATTGGACCAAGAACAGCAAGACAAACTCGCCAAGGTTCTCAGTGCACGACTCAACCGGGAAGTGCGCCTGCAAGTTGCGGAGGATGCCAGCCTTATAGGTGGTGTCATCATCCGCGCCGGCGACCTGGTTATCGATGGCTCGGTTCGCGGAAAACTCGCAAGCCTTGCCGAAGCATTGAAATCTTGAGTTTGAAGGGGCAGCAGAGCAATGCAGCAACTCAATCCTTCCGAAATAAGTGAAATTATCAAGGGCCGCATCGAAAAACTCGATGTGACCTCCCAAGCCCGTAACGAAGGCACCATCGTCAGCGTATCTGACGGTATTGTGCGGATTCACGGTCTGGCCGACGTAATGTATGGCGAGATGATCGAGTTTCCGGGCAGCGTCTTCGGCATGGCCCTCAACCTGGAGCAAGACTCTGTAGGTGCTGTTGTATTGGGCGCATACACGACTCTGGCTGAAGGCATGAGCGCCAAGTGCACTGGCCGTATCCTGGAAGTTCCGGTTGGTAAGGAACTGCTGGGTCGCGTTGTCGACGCACTGGGTAACCCAGTTGATGGCAAAGGTCCGCTGAACAACACCGAGACTGATGCAGTCGAGAAAGTTGCTCCAGGCGTGATCTGGCGTAAGTCGGTAGACCAGCCTGTACAGACTGGCTACAAGGCTGTCGATGCCATGATCCCTGTCGGCCGTGGCCAGCGTGAGCTGATCATCGGTGACCGTCAGATCGGTAAAACCGCTCTGGCGATCGACGCGATCATCAACCAGAAGAACAGCGGCATTTTCTGTGTATACGTTGCGATCGGTCAGAAACAATCGACTATCGCCAACGTGGTTCGCAAGCTGGAAGAAAACGGCGCGTTGGCTAACACCATCGTCGTTGCTGCCAGTGCTTCCGAATCCGCAGCGCTGCAGTTCCTGGCACCGTACTCCGGTTGCACCATGGGCGAATACTTCCGCGACCGCGGTGAAGACGCACTGATCGTTTATGACGATCTGTCCAAGCAAGCAGTGGCTTACCGCCAGATTTCCCTGCTGCTGCGCCGTCCACCAGGCCGTGAAGCTTACCCGGGCGACGTGTTCTATCTCCACTCCCGTCTTCTGGAGCGCGCATCCCGCGTATCCGAAGAGTACGTAGAGAAGTTCACCAACGGCGCAGTGACCGGCAAAACCGGTTCCCTGACCGCACTGCCGATCATCGAAACTCAGGCTGGCGACGTTTCCGCGTTCGTTCCGACCAACGTGATTTCCATCACTGACGGTCAGATCTTCCTGGAATCGGCCATGTTCAACTCCGGGATCCGTCCTGCAGTGAACGCCGGTGTTTCGGTATCCCGTGTGGGTGGTGCCGCTCAGACCAAGATCATCAAGAAGCTGTCCGGTGGTATCCGTACCGCTCTGGCTCAGTACCGTGAACTGGCGGCATTCGCCCAGTTCGCATCTGACCTGGACGAAGCGACCCGTAAGCAACTTGAGCATGGTCAGCGCGTTACCGAGCTGATGAAGCAGAAGCAATACGCACCTATGTCGATCGCTGACATGGCGCTGTCGCTGTATGCCGCTGAGCGTGGGTTCCTGACTGACGTCGAAATCACCAAGATCGGTAGCTTTGAACAAGCGCTGATTGCTTACTTCAACCGCGATCACGCCGAGCTTATGGCGAAGATCAACGTTAAAGGTGACTTCAATGACGAAATCGATTCTGGCATCAAAGCCGGTATCGAGAAGTTCAAGGCCACCCAAACCTGGTAAGCCGCAGCGGGAGCCGCAAGGCTCCCGCTTGCTAACCTGATAGGTGTTACATGGCAGGCGCAAAAGAGATTCGCAGTAAGATTGCGAGCATCAAAAGCACGCAAAAGATTACCAGCGCCATGGAAAAAGTGGCGGTCAGCAAAATGCGCAAGGCACAAATGCGCATGGCTGCTAGCCGTCCTTATGCGGAGCGCATCCGCCAGGTTATTGGGCATTTGGCCAACGCCAACCCGGAATACCGCCACCCTTTCATGATCGACCGCGAAGTTAAGCGTGTAGGTTATGTGGTTGTGAGCAGTGACCGTGGTTTGTGCGGTGGTTTGAATACCAACCTGTTCAAGGCTTTGGTCAAGGACATGGCGGTAAACCGTGAAAACGGCGTCGAGATTGATCTGTGCGTGGTCGGCAGCAAAGGTGCGGCTTTTTTCCGTAACTTCGGCGGTAATGTCGTCGCTGCAATCAGCCATCTGGGTGAAGAACCGTCGATCAATGACTTGATCGGCAGCGTTAAGGTGATGCTGGATGCTTACCTGGAAGGCCGTATTGATCGCCTGTCCGTGGTGTCCAACAAGTTCATCAATACCATGACGCAACAGCCGACTGTGGAGCAATTGATTCCACTGGTGGCGACCCCGGATCAAGAACTCAAGCACCACTGGGACTATCTCTACGAACCGGACGCCAAAGAGCTGCTAGACGGCTTGATGGTTCGTTACGTGGAGTCGCAGGTGTACCAGGCGGTGGTCGAGAACAGTGCAGCTGAACAAGCTGCGCGGATGATCGCGATGAAGAACGCCACTGATAACGCCGGTGATTTGATCAGCGATTTGCAGCTGATCTACAACAAGGCGCGTCAGGCTGCGATCACCCAAGAGATCTCGGAAATCGTCGGCGGCGCTGCCGCGGTTTAACGGTTCAAATATTCAGAGGATCCAGCTATGAGTAGCGGACGTATCGTTCAAATCATCGGCGCCGTGATCGACGTGGAATTTCCACGCGAAAACGTACCGAGCATCTACAACGCGCTGAAAGTACAAAGCGCGGCCGGAACCACTCTGGAAGTTCAGCAGCAGCTGGGCGACGGCGTGGTTCGTACCATTGCGATGGGTTCCACCGAGGGCTTGAAGCGCGGTCTGGAAGTCACCGACACTGGCGCAGCCATCTCCGTACCGGTCGGTAAAGCGACTCTGGGCCGGATCATGGACGTTCTGGGCAACCCGATCGACGAAGCTGGTCCGATTGATACCGAAGAGCGCTGGGGCATTCACCGTCCTGCACCGTCCTTCGCTGATCAAGCCGGCGGCAACGACCTTCTGGAAACCGGCATCAAGGTTATCGACCTGATCTGCCCGTTTGCAAAAGGCGGTAAGGTTGGTCTGTTCGGTGGTGCCGGTGTAGGCAAAACCGTAAACATGATGGAACTGATCCGTAACATTGCCATGGAACACAGCGGTTACTCTGTGTTTGCTGGTGTGGGCGAACGTACCCGTGAGGGTAACGACTTCTACCACGAGATGAAGGACTCCAACGTTCTGGACAAAGTGGCACTGGTTTACGGTCAGATGAACGAGCCGCCGGGTAACCGTCTGCGCGTAGCACTGACCGGCCTGACCATGGCCGAGAAGTTCCGTGACGAAGGTAACGACGTACTGTTGTTCGTTGACAACATCTACCGTTACACCTTGGCCGGTACTGAAGTATCCGCACTGCTGGGCCGTATGCCTTCCGCAGTAGGTTACCAGCCGACTCTGGCTGAAGAGATGGGTACTCTGCAAGAGCGCATCACTTCGACCAAGAACGGTTCGATCACTTCGATCCAGGCGGTATACGTACCTGCGGATGACTTGACTGACCCGTCGCCTGCGACCACCTTCGCCCACTTGGACGCCACCGTCGTACTGTCCCGTGACATCGCATCCCTGGGTATCTACCCGGCGGTCGATCCACTCGACTCGACTTCGCGCCAGCTGGACCCGATGGTAATCGGCCAGGAACACTACGACACCGCTCGCGGCGTTCAGTACGTGTTGCAGCGTTACAAAGAACTGAAGGACATCATTGCGATCCTGGGTATGGACGAGCTGTCGGAAGTCGACAAGCAGTTGGTATCCCGCGCTCGTAAGATCCAGCGTTTCTTGTCTCAGCCGTTCTTCGTGGCAGAAGTCTTCACTGGCGCTTCGGGTAAATACGTTTCCCTGAAAGACACCATTGCTGGCTTCAAAGGCATCCTCAACGGTGACTACGACCACCTGCCAGAACAAGCGTTCTACATGGTCGGCGGCATCGAAGAAGCGATCGAGAAAGCCAAGAAACTGTAATTCCGGCGCCCGGTAACGGGCGCTAATCAGGTTGAGGCAATCAGATGGCTAATATGATGACAGTCCATTGCGATATCGTCAGTGCGGAAGGAGAAATCTTTTCCGGTCAGGTCGAGATGGTGATTGCGCACGGCAGCCTGGGTGATCTTGGTATCGCTCTGGGTCACGCTCCGCTGATCACTGAACTCAAGCCAGGTCCGATCCGCCTGATCAAACTGGGTGGAGAAGCCGAGGTGTTTTACATCTCTGGTGGTTACCTCGAGGTTCAGCCGAACATGGTCAAGGTTCTTGCCGACACCGTGCAACGTGCTGCCGACCTGGATGAAGCCTCCGCTCAGGCAGCCGTCAAGGCAGCCGAGAAGGCACTGAACGAGAAGGGCGCAGATTTCGATTACGGATCTGCTGCTGCACGTCTGGCCGAGGCCGCAGCTCAGCTGCGCACCGTCCAGCAAATCCGCAAAAAGTTCGGCGGCTAAGCCTCCTGCTTCATTGTGTGATTGATTAAAAAGGGTAGCCTCGGCTACCCTTTTTCTTTTTCCGCGAATTACTTTTGGTCGCAACCGCTGACCACCCAGGATTGGTAGCCAGTCATGTCTCTCGATATCGTTATTCTCGCTGCGGGTCAGGGCACCCGCATGCGTTCGGCCCTGCCCAAGGTTCTTCACCCCGTAGCCGGCAACTCAATGCTCGGGCATGTTATCCACAGTGCCCGGCAACTGAAGCCGACAGGCATCCACGTTGTTATCGGGCACGGTGCCGAACTGGTCCGCGAACGTCTGGCGGCTGATGATCTGAACTTCGTATTGCAGGACAAGCAACTGGGCACAGGACATGCCGTAGCCCAGGCGCTGCCATTTCTGACCGCGCAGAACGTGCTGATTCTGTACGGTGATGTACCGTTGATCGAAGTCCCGACCCTGGAACGTTTGCTTACGCAGGTTGGCTCGCAGCAACTGGGTCTGCTGACCGTTAACCTGGCTGACCCGACCGGCTATGGCCGCATCGTGCGTGACGCCGAAGGCAAGGTCTGCGCCATCGTCGAGCACAAGGACGCCACCGAGGCTGAACGTGCTATCACTGAAGGCAACACTGGCATCCTGGCATTGCCAACCGCGTGTCTGGCTGACTGGATGAGCCGGCTGTCGAATAACAATGCACAGGGCGAGTACTACCTGACCGATGTAATCGCGATGGCAGTTACTGATGGTTTGGTGGTGGCCACCGAACACGCCCACGATCCGATGGAAGTGCAGGGCGCCAACGACCGTAAACAACTTGCGGAGCTTGAGCGTCATTACCAGCTACGCGAAGCCCGTCGCCTGATGGGGTTGGGTGTGACCCTGCGTGATCCGGCGCGCTTTGATGTGCGTGGCGAAGTCACGGTCGGGCGCGATGTCATGATTGATATCAACGTGATTCTTGAAGGTCGCGTTGTTATTGAAGATGACGTGGTGATTGGTCCCAACTGTGTGATCAAAGACAGCACCCTGCGCAAAGGGGTCGTGGTCAAGGCCAACAGCCATATCGACGGTGCCGTGATGGGTGAGGGTAGCGATGCCGGTCCTTTTGCCCGTTTGCGCCCGGGGAGCGTGCTCGATGCCCGCGCCCATGTGGGTAACTTTGTAGAATTGAAAAACGCCCACCTCGGCGAAGATGCCAAGTGCGGTCACCTGACTTACCTGGGTGATGCCGAAGTCGGCCCACGCACCAACATTGGCGCGGGCACCATCACCTGCAATTACGATGGCGCCAACAAATGGAAGACCGTGTTGGGAGCCGACGTATTTATTGGTTCGAACAACTCGCTGGTTGCACCTGTGGATATCTTGAACGGTGCAACCACGGCAGCCGGATCGACCATTAATCAGAACGTCGCGGCTGAACAACTGGCTGTTGGCCGGGCCCGCCAGCGCAATATCGATGGGTGGAAGCGTCCGGCAAAGCTGCCAAAGCCTTGATTTAAAGTTATCCACAAGCCAAAACAGGTGTTTTGTGGGTAAAACTAGTTGTCGTATAACTGTTTAAAATCAGCAAGTTAGCAAAAGCCTTATCCACTGCCTGTGGATAAGGCTTTTTTTATCGGCGTCCATGTCAGTCAATCGCTCCGGCCTGCGCCAGCGCAGTGAGTTATTCACTGCCCACAAGCTGCAAAAAATTGTTGACGATGATTACGGGATCGGGTCTCATTGCTTTCGTTATCTTTCGAAACGAAACTTAGGCCGTCATGTCGAAACGCAATACGCCTCAACGCAGACACAACATCCTGGCTTTGCTCACGCAGCAAGGTGAGGTCAGTGTGGATGAGCTAGCCAAGCGCTTCGAAACTTCCGAAGTGACGATTCGCAAGGATCTGGCTGCACTCGAAAGTAACGGTCTGTTGCTGCGTCGTTACGGTGGTGCCATCACCATGCCGCAAGAGTTGGTGAGTGATCCCGCCCAGCCTGTTTCGCTTTATAAGCAAGCCATTGCCCGTGCGGCAGTTGGCCTGATTCGGGAACACGCACGCATCATCATCGACAGCGGTACCACCACGGCGTCGATGATTCCACAATTGGGTCAGCAACCTGGCCTGGTAGTAATGACCAACTCGTTGCACGTCGCCAGAGCCCTGAGCGAACTCGAACATGAACCTGTGTTGCTGATGACCGGTGGTACCTGGGACCCTCACTCCGAGTCCTTTCAGGGCCAGGTGGCTGAGCAGGTGCTGCGTTCATACGATTTCGATCAATTGTTTATTGGCGCTGATGGAATCGACCTGTTGCGTGGAACCACAACCTTTAACGAGTTGTTGGGCTTGAGCCGGGTCATGGCTGAGGTCGCGCGTGAAGTGATTGTGATGGTCGAGTCCGACAAGATTGGCCGCAAGATACCCAACCTGGAGCTGCCTTGGAGCAGCGTCCATACCCTTATTACAGATGATCGCTTGCCCATGGAGGCACGCGAACAGATTCAGGCCCGGGGCATAACCCTGTTATGCGCCGCCCTAAGCTAGGAGAATTTTATGTGTGGAATCGTTGGCGCAGTCGCTGAACGCAATATCACGGCCATTCTGCTTGAAGGCCTGAAACGTCTTGAATACCGGGGCTACGACAGCGCCGGTGTTGCAGTCTTTACCAACAACGGCACGCTGGAACGCATGCGTCGCAACGGCAAAGTGGCCGAGCTTGAACAAGCCCTGGCCGGTGAGCCCTTGGCAGGGCGTCTGGGCATTGCCCACACCCGTTGGGCCACCCATGGTGCACCCAGCGAGCGTAACGCTCACCCGCATTTTTCGGGTTCCGACCTTGCCGTTGTCCACAACGGCATCATCGAAAACCACGAGGCCTTGCGCGAACAACTTAAAGGTTTGGGTTACGTCTTCACCTCAGACACCGACACCGAAGTGATCGTCCACCTGCTCAATCACAAACTCAAAGAACAAAGCGACCTGACCGAAGCCTTGAAAGCTACGGTTAAAGAGCTGCACGGTGCCTACGGTCTGGCCGTTATCAGTGCCAAACAGCCGGATCGCCTGGTTGCCGCACGCAGTGGTAGCCCATTGGTGATTGGTTTGGGCCTGGGCGAGAACTTCCTGGCTTCCGATCAGTTGGCTTTGCGTCAGGTAACTGACCGTTTCATGTACTTGGAAGAAGGTGATATCGCCGAAATCCGTCGTGACAGCGTGCATATCTGGGACGTGAACGGTAAAAGCGTGCAGCGTGAAACCGTACAGTACCGTGATGGTGCTGAAGCGGCGGACAAAGGTGAATACCGTCACTACATGCTCAAGGAAATTCACGAGCAACCAGCGGTGGTGCAACGCACCCTGGAAAACCGTCTGGGTCAGGACCACGTACTGGTTCAGGCATTCGGTCCACAGGCCGCTGAACTGTTCGCCAAAGTGCGCAATGTTCAGATCGTTGCCTGCGGTACCAGCTATCACGCGGGGATGGTTGCCCGTTACTGGCTCGAAAGTCTGGCCGGCATTCCATGCCAGGTAGAAGTGGCCAGCGAGTTCCGTTATCGCAAAGTGGTGGTCCAGCCGGACACCCTGTTTGTTTCGATCTCGCAATCGGGCGAAACCGCTGACACCCTGGCGGCGCTGCGTAATGCCAAAGAACTGGGTTTCCTCGGCAGCCTGGCAATTTGTAACGTAGGCATCAGCTCGCTGGTACGTGAATCTGACCTGACCCTGCTGACCCAGGCTGGCCGCGAAATTGGCGTGGCATCGACCAAAGCCTTCACCACCCAGCTGGTTGGTTTGTTGTTGCTGACCTTGTCCTTGGGCCAGGTGCGCGGGACCCTCGAAGCCGGTGTCGAAGCGCAATTGGTTGAAGAACTGCGCCGCTTGCCTGCGCGTTTGGGTGAAGCGCTGGCGATGGACGCGACCATTGAAAAAGTCGCAGAACTGTTCGCCGACAAGCATCACACCCTGTTCCTTGGCCGTGGCGCTCAGTTCCCGGTAGCGATGGAAGGTGCACTCAAGCTGAAAGAAATTTCGTACATCCACGCTGAAGCTTATCCAGCTGGCGAGTTGAAACACGGCCCCCTGGCGCTTGTGGATAACGACATGCCAGTGGTCACTGTTGCGCCCAACAACGAACTGCTGGAAAAACTGAAGTCCAACCTGCAAGAAGTTCGCGCCCGTGGCGGTGAACTGATTGTGTTCGCGGATGAGCAAGCTGGCATGAGCAACGGCGAAGGTACCCATGTGATCAACATGCCGCATATCCATGATGTGCTGGCGCCGATCCTCTACACCATTCCGCTGCAATTGCTGTCTTACTATGTCGCCGTGCTCAAAGGCACCGACGTGGATCAACCGCGTAACCTGGCTAAATCGGTCACCGTGGAATAAATTTCACTGCGACAATACGTAGCACCCACTCGACCCGCATTGCGGGTCGAGTTGTTTTTGGCCCGTGGTTAACGCTGTCAGGGAGTCGACATGCTTTTTACCAACGCACTGAAACAATTGGATATGCAGGATATTTCAATTGTTTTGTTGTTGATTGAAAACCGTAGCGCCAAGCGTGTTTCGCAAATCCTCAACGTCAGTCAGTCGAGCATCAGTTACAGCCTGAAAAAACTGCGCAGCTGTTTTGACGATAAGTTGTTTGAAAGCAGCGAAGGCTCTATGCAACCCACAGCACGGGTATTGGCCATGCAGCCTTACCTGCAGAATATTGTGCAGTGCATCAACCAGTGCGCAAAGGAGGGCGTTTCGCAGACAACCGCCACCCGTCAGTGGAACATCACCGCCCCTGAGTATTTCGAGATATTGATGCTGCCAGCGCTCTTGCAGTTAGTGCGTTCGTGCGGCCTTAACTGGTCCTTTAGCGTGAGCCGGTTGGGTAAGGATTTACCGATCAGTGATGTTCTGGCAGGCGACACTGATGTTTGTTTTGGATTCGGTGCGGGGTATCACCGGCGACATCCGCTTCTGGACTATCGAAGCATCTGTGAAGATTCTTTTGTGTGTCTGTCGAGTGTACAAAAACACCAGCCGAAGACGACGCTGAACATTGATGAATTTTGCGAAACGCCGCAGGTATTCCCAACCCCTTGGTTGTCGGAAAAAAACATGGTGGATGACTGGCTGCATAAGCAGTCACGCAGCAGAAAAATATTTACCCGTGCCACTTCTTATCACGCCGGGGCCCACATTCTATTGTCGGTCCCGTCACTGATCGCGATTCCGAAAAAAATATTGCCGACGTTGCATATACCGTCACAGATAAAAGTCCTGACACCGCCTGCAGGTTTTCCGACGTTCACCCTGGATATGATCTGGTGCAAAGAAAGAACTATTCGTAGCGACTTTCATCAACTGGAAGCGCTGATCGGGAAAATAAAAATATAAATCGCCCGCGGCGCACGGGATCAGCGGTGCTGGTTGGCCAGCGATGGCAGTAGATTCAAACTATGAAAAGTAGCCGGTATGACGCAAGGTGATGCGTGGCCAGGAATTGAAAAGGAACATTCAATTTTGTTGTTGGCCCGAGTCTCGTTCCTTTACTGAGGCGTATGTATGTTTAAACATCTTCTGAAACCTGCCCGCACCGGTGCGGTTTTTTTACTCTCGTGCCTGGCAGCTTCCGTTGCCTGTGCAGCCGATAAAACGACCTACCCCGATGCTGCCGCCAGCGACCCCAAGACCATGGGCTGGATGGTCGGCGCACCCCCACCGCCCGATCGCATTGTGCGTTTTGCCGACGGCAGTTATTTCAAGTTTCCGGCCATGCGCTGGAGTGTTTCCAACTTCCGCCAATTGATGCCTACCACCAACGTATCCCGTGGACTGGGTGCGCCCGTGCCGCTGGCGCGTGCGTTACGAAGCGATATCGACCAGCTGACCTTTGTACCTCTGGGCAGCAAGCAGTCGATGACCTGGGAACAATCCCTGGCCGCCAATTACACCGATGGCATCGTGGTACTGCATCGTGGGCAAGTGGTCTATGAGCGTTACTTCGGGGTGCTCGACCCGCAAGGCCAGCACGGTGCAATGTCGGTCACCAAGTCCGTCGTCGGGACCATGGGCGCCATGCTGGTGGCCGAGGGCACTCTGGATGCCAATAAAAAAGTCGCCGACTATGTCCCCGAACTGGCCTCATCTGCCTTTGGCAACGCCACTTTGCGCCAGGTGCTGGACATGACCACCGGGCTCAAATACAGCGAAGACTATGCCGACCCGAATGCCGAAGTCTGGCAACACTCGGCAGCGGGCAGCCCGTTGCCAAAACCCAAGGACTACACCGGTCCGCGCACTTACATGGAGTATTTGCTGACCGTCAAACCACTGGGTGAACACGGCGAAGCCTTTGCTTATAAAACCGTGAATACCGATGTGTTGGGTTGGGTGATTGCCCGGGTTACTGGGCGTAATGTTGCGCAACTGCTGTCTGAAAGAATCTGGCAGCGTATAGGTGCTGAACAGGATGCCTACTTCACCGTTGACTCCATCGGGACCCCTTTCGCGGGTGGCGGGTTGAACACCGGCCTGCGTGATCTGGCGCGATTTGGCGAGATGATCCGCAATGATGGCCAGTACCTGGGCCAGCAGATTGTGCCTAAAGCCGTTGTCGATGATATCCGTGCTGGTGGCGACAAGGCCGCCTTTGCCAAGGGCGGTTATGACCTGCTCAAGGGCGGCAGTTATCGCAACATGTGGTGGGTTACGCACAACCAGGACGGCGCCTTTATGGCGCGTGGCGTTTACGGCCAGCGGATTTATATCGATCCCAAAGCCGAGATGGTGATCGTGCGCTATGCCTCCAACCCGGTTGCCAGCAATGCGGCGAACGATCCGGTCACCATCCCCGCGTTTGAGGCGCTGGCCAGGCAGTTGATCGCACACCCGCAGTGAAGGTACGCGCGGTCTTTATAGAAAGATGAAGATCGCGTTCCACCGACAGAAGTTTCACTTATTTTGTTATATCGTAACTAGATATTTCAAATAATGGAGCTTCCATGCGTGTCGATTTAGATGCCGAGGAGGGCGGCCTTGAGTCTTTGTCGCGTTTTCAAAGCGCTCGTGCTCAGGCCCGCCAGCTTTTCCAATCAGGGGTCGCACTGGCGGCTTTAGCGCTGATGGCGTGGGCCTTGGCCTTCTTTATCAGCCTGTTCTCTTCCGAGTCTATATGGCCGGTATTGCTCAATAACAATGCGGCAGCGTTGCTGGTACTGGCGGCAGGTGCGCAGTCCGCGTACTGGGTCGCCAGTTGGCGCAATGCAGCGCTAAACCCATCGCCACCCGTGGCAATTGAGGCTCAACCCGACGAACAGTTGAGTGCGTATGAGCGCTTTTGCCGGCGCCTGAGCACCGAGTCGTATCGCTTGATAGTCAGCATCGGCGCGCCCGCGCTGTGGCTGGCAGGCGTTGGCGGGTTGGCATGGTGGAGCGTGCAACACACCTGGAACCTGGCCTTGCCGGGTGTTGCGTTGGGGACTTGGGGCAGCATCGCGGCGGGCTGTGCGGTGCTGTTGGCATTTGCACTGTTGGTGCTGGAACGCTACCTGGCACAGCAACAAGCCGCGCAATGGCCCGAAGCCCAGTCTTTGGCGCCGCTGGTGCGTGTGCCGATCATCACTTTGTTACTCAGTGCGTTGTGTCTGGTGTTCAGCAGTGCAGATGCCCTGTGGCCGGCCCGACTCGCGGCGTTGATCGGTCTGCTGCCTGCGGCGGTGTCGATTGAACTGATGTTGCGGGCAATTGCAGCATTGTTCAGCCCACGACGCGACAAGCTTGAACCACGCATGATTGCGCAAAGCTTCATTGCGGGCATGCTGCGCTGGCCGCCACAGCCATTGCTGGCCTTGCAGCATGAATTGCACAACCGGTTTGGCATCGATCTGCGCCAGATCTGGGCGTTTACCTACATGCGCAAAGCATTCTTTCCGGTGCTGGCTGTGGTGGTTGCCGTCGGCTGGGTGCTCAGCGGCGTTAATGAAATCCCCCTGCAGGGGCGCGGCATCTATGAACGTTTCGGTAAGCCGGTTGAAGTACTGGGGCCGGGCCTGCATGCCGGTCTGCCCTGGCCGCTGGGCCGGGTGCTGGCGGTGGAAAACGGGGTGGTGCATGAACTGGCCACCGGTACCGAATCGGGTGCCGAGCCTGTGCTGACCCCCGCAGACGGTTCGCCGCCAATCACGGCCAACCGCTTGTGGGACGCCACCCATATCAATGACAAGTCTCAGGTCATCGCCAGCGACAGCGGCGATAAGCAGGGCTTTCAGATCGTCAACATGGATGTGCGCTTTGTCTATCGCATCGGCTTGAGCGATCAGGCAGCGATTGCTGCGACCTATCACAGCAACGATGTGCCGACCTTGATACGCAGTACTGCCAGTCGAATTCTGGTGCATGACTTTGCCTCGCGCACCCTGGATGGCGTGCTCGGCGAGCAACGTACAGGGCTGGCCGATGACATCGGACACGCCGTGCAAAAGGACCTGGATAGCCTGGACAGCGGGGTGGAAATTCTTGCCACCGTGGTTGAAGCCATTCACCCCCCGGCCGGTGCCGCTAACGCCTATCACGCCGTGCAGGCAGCGCAGATCAGCGCGCAGGCTCTGATTGCCCGCGAGCGCGGGGCGGCCAGCGAGCAAAGCAACGTGGCGCAAATGCTCGCCAGCGCAGCTCTGGATCAGGCCCATGCCACCGCCCGGGAAGTGAACGGAGCCGCGCAGACTGCCGACCTGCGCTTTGGCGCAGAACAAAAAGCCTACGCCCGTGCCGGACATGCATTTGTCCTTGAGCAGTATTTGAGCCAGCTGAGCATGGGCATGAACAACGCCAAGTTGCTGATCCTCGACCATCGCCTTGGGGGCAGCAGCGCGCCGACCCTCGATCTGCGTTCTTTCACGCTGCCGGCCGATCCCGTCGCGCCGCGTAAAGCTGTTCAGTAAGGAGCCCTCTTTTGAGTCAGTCACATACCCCCGAGCAACACGATCACAGCGGCCATCATCACGGCTGCTCACACCACGGCCATCACCATCATGGCGACGCCCATGAGCCGGGTCCGTTCCCATGGCGGCGCATGGGTTGGGCGACCTTGTTGGTGCTGTTTGCCATTGCTGCGGCGAGCCTGGTGCAAGTGCGTTCCGGCGAGGCGACCGTTATTACCCGCTTTGGTAACCCGGCGCGAGTGCTGCTGGAACCCGGGCTCGGCTGGCGCTGGCCGGCGCCGTTTGAAATCAGCGTGCCGGTGGATTTGCGTCTGCGCACTACCTCCAGCGGCTTGCAAGACGTCGGCACCCGCGATGGCCTGCGCATTATTGTGCAAGCCTATGTGGCCTGGCAGGTGCAACCCGACACCGAGAACGTGCAGCGCTTTATGCGTGCGGTGCAGAATCAGCCGGACGAAGCTGCGCGGCAAATCCGCACGTTTGTAGGCTCGGCGCTGGAAACCACAGCCGCCAGTTTTGATCTCTCAAGCCTGGTAAATACCGATGCCGGCAACGTCAAAATCGCTGATTTTGAAGCTCAGTTGCGCCAGCAAATTGAACAGCAATTGCTCAGTACCTACGGGGTTCGTGTGCTCCAGGTGGGCGTTGAGCGACTGACGCTGCCTTCGGTCACGCTTACCGCCACAGTTGACCGGATGCGCGCTGAACGCGAAACCATTGCCACTGAACGCACTGCGGTCGGTAAACGCGAAGCGGCGCAAATTCGTTCCGCCGCCGAGCGTGATGCACGCATTCTGCAAGCGGATGCCAGCGTCAAAGCTGCAGACATCGAGGCGCAGTCGCGGGTCGAAGCTGCACAGATTTATGGCCAGGCTTACGCCAGCTCGCCGCAGCTCTACAACCTGCTGCGCTCGCTCGATACCCTGGGAACCATGGTTAATCCGGGCACGAAAATAATATTACGTACCGACGCCGCTCCCTTCCGGGTGCTGGTGGATGGCCCGCCAACCCTGGATGCCAAGGCTGGATCCACGCCATGAGCCAGATGCCTGATGAGATCAAAGGAGTCAGTAGCCCGTGGCAGCAGGCCGGGCGCCTGGCTTTTTTAGGGCTGTACGCAGTGACCATTTTTGCGGCGATAGCGTGGGGTACCTCCAACATCCGCCAGATTGATCCGCAAAACCGCGCGGTGGTCTTACGCATGGGCGCGCTGGACCGGATTCAAAATGCCGGGTTACTGCTGGCGTGGCCAAGGCCTTTCGAGCAGGTAGTCATCGTGCCTGCGGCTGATCGGGTGAGCGAGCGCCGCATTGAAAATCTGCTGCGCTCGGATGTGGCGCTGCAGGCCGATCGCGTGGCCTCGTTTGCCACGCCGATTAATGATGCACTGGCCGGTTCCGGCTATTTATTGACCGGTGACGCAGGTGTTGTGCAACTGGATGTGCGGGTGTTTTACAACGTCACGCAACCCTATGCGTTCGTGCTGCAGGGCGAACACGTTTTGCCGGCGCTGGATCGATTGGTGACGCGCAGCGCGGTCGCCCTTACGGCGGCGCGAGATCTGGACACCATTCTGGTAGCGCGTCCCGAGCTGATCGGCAGTGACAGCCAGGCCGCAGAAAGACGCGAGCGTTTGCGTGGTGATCTGGTCCAGGGCATCAATCAACAGCTCGCGGCATTGAGTGCAACCGGGCAGGGGCTGGGGCTGGAAGTGGTGCGCGTTGATGTGCAATCCAGTTTGCCGGGCCCCGCGGTGAATGCATTTAACGCAGTCCTGACGGCCAGCCAACAAGCTGAAAAGGCCGTGGCCAATGCACACAACGATGCTGCGAAACTCACCCAGGCCGCGACCCAACAAGCCGACCGCACTGTCGAGCAAGCCCAGGCTCAAGCCAGTGAGCGTTTGGCCAAGGCGCAGGCCGACACGTCGGCTATTGCCAGTCTGGCCAAGGTGCAACAGGCCGGGAGTGATCCGGGTTTGCTGTTACGCCTGTATCGCGAACGCTTGCCGAAAATTCTGGGGCAGGCGGGTTCTGTCACCAGCGTTGACCCGAAAGATGATGCCCGTCTGATTATTCAGGGAGCCGGACAATGAGTACCTCTGCCACACAGCCCGCCGTCGGTATGCTGACCAGCGCGGAACAACGCAGCGCCGCCCGCCAGCTCACCCTGGCCATGCTGGCGCTGGGTTTGTTGGGCCTGGGCCTGGTCTGGCGCTGGTTCATGCCACTGCAAGTGGGCACCAGCCAGTTGCTGCTGGGGTTTGCATCGCTGCTGGTCGCGGTGCCGGTCATGCGCTCGGCGTGGTACAGCCTGCGCTATCCGAGTCTGCACGGGATCACCGATCAGCTGATTGCACTGGCGATGCTCGGTGCATGGGCCACCGGCGATTTGCTGACCGCGGCGCTGTTGCCGATCATCATGATTTTTGGCCATGTGCTCGAAGAACGCAGCGTGATCGGCTCGCAAGAAGCGATTCATGCATTGGGCCAACTGACCCGCAGCCAGGCGCGTCTGTTTCAGGCGGACGGCAGTTTGCTGGAAGTCGACAACGCCACACTCAACCGCGGCGATCAAGTTGAAGTTCGGGCCGGCGATCGGGTACCCGCCGATGGGGTAGTCCTGTCAGGTCAAGCCAGCCTCGACACGGCCTCGATTACCGGTGAATCAGTCCCGCTGGAGGTGAGTGTCGGCATGCCGATTTTTGGTGGCGCGATCAACCTGGATGGTTTGCTGCGGGTTGAGGTCACGCGCACTGGCGATGAGTCGACGCTGGGTAAAGTGATTGCCCTGATGCAAAACGCCGAACGCGCCAAACCGCCCATCACCCAGTTGCTGGAACGCTATGCGGGCAGCTACATGGTGCTGGTGTTGATGATCGCCGCGGTCACCTGGTTTATCACCAACGATGCGCAAGCGATGCTCGCCGTGTTGGTCGCGGCCTGCCCCTGCGCTTTGGTGTTGTCGGCACCGGCAACGGCAATTGCCGGGATTGCGGTGGCGGCGCGTCACGGCATCCTGATCCGCAGCTCGGCATTTCTGGAAGAGCTGGCCGATCTCACGTCGCTGGTTGTGGATAAAACCGGAACCCTGACGTATGGCACCTTGCGCTTGCAAGCCGTTGAATCTGAATCCACAGAGCACCAGCCTCTCCTGCAACTGGCCGCCAGTCTGGGAGCGGCCAGCAGTCATCCGGTGAGCCGTGCCCTGGCCGGGCTGGTGGGTCACGAGCAGATGCTTGCCCTGACGGACGTTCGTGAGCGTCAGGGGTTGGGCGTTGTCGCCCAGACGGAGCAGGGCGAGGCAGCGTTGGGGCGTCCCGAGTTATTCACCCAATTGGATATCCCCACGACCCCGATACCCGAGCACGACGGGCCGATTGCCGGCTTGTCGCTGGACGGACGGTTCCTGGGGTGGTTGTTACTCGCAGACAGCGTCAAGCCAGAGGCCCGGCAAGCCTTGAGCGAATTGCGCGAGTTGGGGCTTGGGCGACAGGTGTTGCTGACCGGTGACCGTCAGAGTGTGGCTGAACATCTGGCGCACGCGGTGGGCATCAGTGAAGTCCAGGCTCAGGCGTTGCCTGAAGACAAACTGACCCGGGTGTTGAGCGAAATCGACAGAGGCTTTCGGCCGATGGTGGTGGGCGACGGTATCAACGATTCATTGGCGCTCAAGGCGGGGGTGGTGGGTGTAGCAATGGGTGCTGGCGGTGCTGACATCGCGCTGGCCTCATCTGACATCGTGCTGATTAGCAGCGATTTGCGGCGCTTGGGCACATGCGTGCGGTTGAGCCGCGAATGCCGTCATACCTTGCAGGTCAATGTGGTTATCGGTCTGGGCTGGACCCTGGCCATCGTTGCCGCCGCTGCGTTTGGCTGGCTGGGCGCGGCCGGGGCGATGATTGCAGCGCTGTTGCATAACCTCAGTACGTTGTTGGTGCTGGGTAATGCAGGTCGTTTGTTGAGATTCCATGAACCATTGATAGGGCCGGACACTCACAATTAATGGGCACGCCCGGGCTCTGGCATCTACCTTTAAAGCCATGGGGCAGCCAGATTCCAAGGATGGACTACCCTATGATCTTACGTCTGAAATGAAGGAGGACTACAGATGCTCGCGCAACTTCCACCGGCCTTACAGAAACTGCAGCTTCCATTACGCCTGAGGCTTTGGGACGGTCACGAGTTTAGTTTTGGACCAACCCCCAGCGTTACGATTGTGGTCAAGGATCCAGCATTGGTTGCTGAGTTCACCCACCCCAGCCTTGACCTACTCGGTAGCGCATTTGTTGAAGGACGCCTCGAACTGGAGGGGTCCATTACCGAAGTCATACGCGTATGTGATGAATTGAGTCAGGCACTTGTCGAGGAAGAAGACACTGCGCCATCTCGCATTCATCACGATAAAGCCACTGATGCTGCATCCATTTCCTACCATTACGATCTGTCGAACGACTTCTACCAGCTGTGGCTTGACCGCGACATGGCCTATTCCTGTGGCTATTTCGAAACCGGTGAAGAGAGCCTGGATGAAGCGCAGCAAGCCAAGTTCCGGCTTCTGTGCCGCAAGTTGCGGCTAAAGCCCGGCGAGTACTTACTTGATGTAGGTTGCGGTTGGGGCGGCCTGGCGCGATTTGCAGCGCGCGAGTTCGGGGTCAAGGTCTTTGGCATTACCTTGAGCAAAGAGCAATTGAAGCTGGCGCGAGAACGCGTCAACGCCGAAGGCCTGCAAGACAAAGTTGACCTGCAGCTGCTGGATTATCGGGATCTGCCACAGGATGGCCGGTTCGACAAAATCGTCAGTGTGGGGATGTTTGAACACGTGGGGCATGCAAACCTGCGAGAGTACTGCGAAATATTGTCCAACGCTGTGCGTGAAGGTGGCCTGGTGATGAACCATGGTATTACCGCCAAACACACGGATGGACGTCCTGTTGGGCGTGGCGCCGGAGACTTTATCGAGCGCTATGTATTTCCCAACGGTGAGTTGCCGCATCTGTCGATGATGACTGCCGAGATTAGTGAGGCCGGGCTGGAAGTGGTCGATGTTGAAAGTTTGCGTCTGCATTACGCGCGCACGCTTGGGCATTGGAGTCAGCGCCTGGAAGACAATCTCGACGTCGCAGCAAAGATGGTTCCTGAACAAATCCTGCGCATTTGGCGCCTTTATCTAGCGGGCTGTGCCTACGCGTTCGCCCACGGCTGGATCAATATCGACCAGATACTGGCGACTAAACCCCATGCGGATGGCACCCTTGAATTGCCACCTACTCGTGCGGATATTTATAGCTAAGATTTTTCAGCAGTTAGAAAAGGCCGTGCCGCGCAAAGCGACACGGCCTTTTTTACAGGACCGGAGATACCAGTCGGGCAACGCGCATGGCCAGTTGTTGCAGGCGGTGGGTAGCCTTGATGTCGGCCTCGGTAATTTCGCGGGCCAGGGCGAAGTCATCAATCAACATGTGCTCCACTTCACTGGCGAACGCCTGGTCAACCGTTAACAGCATGACTTCAAAGTTGAGGCGGAACGAACGGTTGTCCATATTGGCGCTGCCTATGGCGCTGATTTCGTTGTCCACCAGCACCACCTTTTGATGCACAAAACCCGGTTGGTAACGAAAGATCCGTACCCCTGCGCGCACTGCTTCAAAGGCATACAGGCTGGATGCTGCGTAAACAATTTTGTGGTCCGGGCGTGACGGTATCAGGATACGCACATCGACCCCGCGCAGTACCGCGAGTCTCAAGGCCGAGAACACCGCTTCATCAGGCACGAAGTAGGGCGTTGTTATCCACACCCGTTGATTGGCTGCGTGTATGGCCTCAACGAAAAACAGCGAACAGGTTTCGTAGGGGTCCGCCGGCCCGCTGGCCAGGAACTGGCACAGTACGCCACCGTCCGGATAACTTGGCGGCAGGATCAAGGGCGGCAATTTGCGTGCAGCCCAGAACCAGTCTTCGGCAAATGATTCCTGCAGACAGGCCACCACAGGACCGCTGACTTCGACATGGGTATCGCGCCACGGAGATAGAGGCGGTTTGGCGCCCAGATATTCATCGCCTACGTTGTGCCCGCCGACGAAACCTTTCACGCCATCGACCACCACGACTTTACGATGGTTACGGAAGTTCACCTGGAAGCGGCTGATCCACCCGCCATGGGTGGCGAACGCATAGGTTTGCACGCCGCCAGCGCGCAGGCTTTCGCCGTAGCTTTTGGGCAGGGAATGGCTACCAATGCTGTCATAGAGCAAATAGACAGCAACCCCTTGGGCGGCCTTTTCCAGCAGCAGTGCGTGCAGCTTCATGCCGATGTCGTCGTCATGGACGATAAAGAACTGAACCAGTACGACCTGTTTTGCCTCGCGAATGGCTTTGAAGATTGCATCGAAAGTAGCGGTGCCATTAATCAGCAAACGTACGGTGTTGTTCGCCAGGCACGGCATGCGCCCCAGTTTTGGCATGGCCCGCAACGAGGTGTAGGCCTTGGAACTGCGTGCGGCAAGGGCTTCCTCAACCCAGGGGCGCCAGTTGAGATCGGAGATGGCTTCACGCATTTCCTGATTGGCTTCACGCCGGGCCCGAATGTAATCGTCGAACGTGCTGCGGCCAAAAATCAGATACGGGATCAGTGTGAAGTAAGGAATAAAGAATAGGGACATGGCCCAGGCAATCGAGCCCTGCGCCGTTCTGACAGTCAGTACTGCATGCACTGCGGCAATCAAGCCCAGGCTGTGGATCAATAAAATCAGGTATCCAAAAACGTGTGGGCCTAGATAATCCATGCGTATCCTTGCTCCTCAATGTCCAACGTTGTAACTACTAACAGACCATGTTCTGTTATGAATGTCCCTATTTAGTTGCGCGTGCAACGCCCTTCAATTTTTGACGTCTAATGCGGACAATTCCGTAGGAGTTACTTGATGAATGTTCGTCTGCTTGGGCTATTTATGGCCTGTGGTTTGTCGATCCCCGTGGCGGCCCATGCCCAGATGCTGCAACCGGGTCTGTGGGAACTAACCTCCAGCAATATGCAGGTAGACGGGCAGCAACTGCCAGACCTGCAGGTAATGTTAGGTCAATTACAGAACATGCTGACGCCGGAGCAAAAGGCCCAGCTCGAGAACCAGGGGCTTACGATGGGCGGCAAAGGCGTTCGGGTTTGTCTCACGCCCGATCAGGTTAAATCGGATGAGATTCCGCTGACTGATCCCAAGTCAGGATGTAATCAGCAGATTACTGAGCGTAGTGGAAATAAATGGAAGTTCCGCTTTAGTTGCCCAAAAGCCCAGGGCGCGGGCATAGCAACATTCTCCAGCGATCGTGAATTCACCACCCAGGTGAATGGCACCTTCAACGCGACGGGCATTCAGCAAAAGGGCAGCATGGATACGCGCGCGGTCTGGCTCGGACAAAACTGTGGAACAGTCAAACCGCGCACCTGATCAAAACTCGTTTTGCAGCGCTTTATAGCCGCGCACCAGATCTACGTTGGTGCGCGCTACGTCCTCTGAAAATTCCGACTCACTGACACTGACGGGTGAAAACTGGCTCAGGTCAGTGTTTGGTCCGATACGTGTGGTGGACGGTACGTAGAAGTTTTGCGGCAGGTCGCGGCCATCGACGACCGAGTTATGCCGCACAACACAACCGTCACCCAGTTCACAATTGAACAGCACACTGTTGAATCCGATGAACACTCGATCGCCAACGCGGCAAGGTCCGTGGACGATGGAACGGTGCGCTATCGAAGTGTTTTCACCAATAGTCACGGCCGCTCCGGACTTTGAGTGAATGACCACACCATCCTGAATATTGGAATTGGCGCCGATGCTGATGGGTTGCATCCCGCCATCCTTGTCGACTTCATCGGCGCGGATAACAGCATAGGGTCCGACAAATACATTTTCGCCGATCACCACTTTGCCGCAGATGATGGCGGTTCTGTCGACGTATGCGGACTCTGCTATTTGCGGTAAATCGCCGGATGGATTTTTACGGATCATCAGGCTCTCCAGTTCCAGCGGCTTTCAGCGACTGCGTCATGGCTGTGCAGACTTTCGGCGTGAACCACTTTCAGCTTGAAGCCTTTCACCCCGGGAGCGGTCTTAAGCGCGACATTCAAACGCCGAGCAGCATCTTCACAAAACATCAGGTTTTGTCCATTGGCCAGAGCGAAGGCTTGTTCGTCTGCTCGTTTTACCGCGGTTTGTACCGCAGTACCCAAGGCCCGTTCGGCTTCATTAATGATCATGTCGATCGGAAAGTTCTGTAGCTCGGTGTTGAGATGAACCTGGATGCAGGCGGTACTTCTTTGGCTATGGGGCGTCGCAACGATGCCCTGTGTACTGCCTAGCCAGGTTAAAACTTCAGTGTGTTGCAGTGGCTTGTTGGAAAAGTCATTGGCGAATTGTTGCTGGATTAACTGACGTGCCAATGCCGCTGAGCACGGGCATGTGGATGAATAGGTCACCTCAATTTTTAGTTCCACGTGGAACATACCGGTTTTCAGAGACGCAGCAATGCTGACCGGGTAACTCTTCCAGCCACTTAAAGGGCTGACCAGTGCCGGTCGTTTTAGCAGTACCTGGCTGTGAATTTTCAGGTAAGCACAGATTGATAAATCGTCGTGACTGTCAAGAAATCGCTGCAGAATTTTTTTAAAAAGTAGAGGGTTCAGCTCCTGCGACTCGAGAACTTCTAGCGCTAGATAAAGGCGCGACATGTGGATTCCGCGAGCCTCGCCGTCATCCAGGCTAACCCCTGCATCGGCAGTTGCAGCGTGCTGTTTCCCCTTAATGAGAACGGGCAGTGCAACCCCGCACATTCCGACCCATTCCAGGGGGAGGGCTTGTCGAGCGTTTTGTGAAGCGATGTCTGGAAGGCTTAGGGCATTCATAGGGGATTCCGTCGAGAGGAAGGGTGTTGTTACAAGATAACAATTCTAATGATTTGTGTTGTTATAATGTATCATTATCGACGGCCAGAATCGGTCTTGCCAACAAGCGGGCGCTTTGACCTGCCAACCCTGATGAGGAACTCCTATGCCTGAACGTTTGCCGGTGACTGTGCTATCCGGATTTCTCGGAGCAGGAAAAAGCACCCTGCTAAATTATATTTTGCGTAACCGCGACAACTTGCGTGTGGCCGTCATCGTCAATGACATGAGTGAAATCAACATTGATGCTGGCGAGGTTCAGCGTGATGTGACGCTCAATCGTGCCGAAGAAAAACTGGTAGAAATGAGCAATGGCTGTATCTGTTGCACGCTTCGCGAAGACCTTCTTGAGGAAGTCAGTAAATTGGCCAAAGAAGGGCGGTTTGATTATTTATTGATCGAATCGACGGGTATTTCAGAACCGTTACCTGTGGCCGAAACCTTCACTTTTCGAGACGATTCAGGTCAAAGCCTGGCCGATATCGCACGTCTGGACACCATGGTTACGGTGGTCGATGGTCTGAATTTTTTACAGGATTATCAGGAAGCAGAGAGTCTTGCCTCCCGAGGTGAGACCCTGGGCGAAGACGATGAGCGCTCAATAACCGATCTGCTAATTGAGCAGATTGAGTTCGCCGACGTTATCTTGATCAGCAAAATTGATCTCATCAGCAGTACCGCCCGTCGGGAATTAATCGCCATTCTTGAGCGCCTGAATGCTCAGGCCGAAATCATTCCGATGGTGATGGGTGAAGTGCCGCTGAAAAAAATTCTCGATACCGGACGTTTCGACTTTGAACGGGCAGCCCAGGCCCCGGGCTGGTTAGAAGAGTTACGCGGTGAGCATGTTCCGGAAACTGAAGAATACGGGATTGCGTCGACTGCCTATCGAGCGCGGCGACCCTTTCACCCTGAACGATTCTTTAATTTCATTGATCGTCCCTGGACCAACGGTAAATTGCTGCGCTCAAAAGGTTTTTTCTGGCTTGCCAGCAAATTTCAGGAGGCGGGCAGCTGGTCGCAGGCAGGGGGCTTGATGCGTTATGGATTTGCCGGACGCTGGTGGCGTTTCGTACCGCGCGACCAATGGCCACAGGATGCGCAAACCAAGGCTGAAATCCTGCAAAAATGGCTTCCGGAGACCGCAGATTGCCGCCAGGAACTGGTCTTCATCGGCCAGCACATCGACTTTGCGCTGCTGACCGCGGAACTCGATGCCTGTTTGCTTGATGATCAAGAAATGTCTTTGGGTGTCGAGCAATGGAAGCAGCTGAAAGACCCGTTCGGCCAATGGCATGAAGAGGTGGCGGTGTGATGAGAACGCTCGCTCGTATTGCCCAGCCTTTGGTCAGTGATGTGCGGGGCCAGACCCCGGATGTCATGACGAGAATTCTTGAAGATGACGTCAATCTGACAATTTGGCAGCGTCAGTTACCGGTGCATATCGGCGATTTTTCCACTTTATTGCTCTCGCTGAATGAGCCATTGGCCGACGCCTTGATACTTGAAATGGCCGATGAAAAAACACGGCCGAACCTCACAGGCCTTGCCTCCAGGTTTAACGATCTGGAGGGCTACGAGAGCTTTATTGCTGACATTTCCTGGCTGGTCAGTGCGTACGCCTGTCTGTTGGGCGCAAAACGCATTGGGCTGCGTCTCAGGGCCCTGGATAAGGCGATGTGTCCGCGGTTTCATGTAGACCATGTGCCTGTACGACTTATTACCACCTACGCGGGGAAAGGTAGCCAGTGGCTGAAGGAAGGCGTGATGGCGCGTCGGAATCTGGGTCAGGCACTTGCAGAGCCAGCGGACGGTTCGATGATTGAGCAAATAAATACGGGTGAAGTGGCTTTGCTCAAAGGCGAAAAATGGCAGGGCAATGACGGCACTGGCCTGATCCATCGCTCACCGGCAGTGGTTGCCGGGGAGCGACGGCTGATTTTGACCCTCGATTGGCTGGCCTGAGGCATATTGTTTGCTTCGATCCACACAGAAGCTGGCGATGATGTTGCACAACATTCCTACCCACGTGATTGCCGGCCCGCTAGGCGCCGGCAAAAGCAGTCTGATTCAGCACCTGATGACTCAAAAGCCTGCGCACGAACGCTGGGCGGTGCTGGTTAATGAGTTTGGTCAGATTGGTCTTGATGCGGCTTTAATGAGCCAGGAAGACGATGCTATCGCTATTGCCGAAGTGGCTGGCGGCTGCGTGTGCTGTGTCAATGGCGCACCTTTTCAAATAGGCCTGAGTCGTCTTTTACGCAAGGCCCGGCCCGACCGGTTGTTTATCGAACCCTCTGGTCTTGGGCATCCAGCACAAATTCTGAAGCAACTCAGCCAGGCTCCGTGGCTTGGTGTTTTAGCGTTGCAGCCCTGTGTCATGGTGCTCGATGCACAAGCGCTGGCTCAGGGAAAATCCCTGCCCGAAACCCAGCAAACGGCTCTGGAAATTGCTGGATTAGTGGTCATGAATAAATCTAATAGTGTGCCAAATGAGCAACGTGAGCGGATTGCATATGGCCTGCCAAAGTGCCCGATCCTATGGGTCGAGCAGGGTCGGATCCCTTTAAATACGCTGCCTGTAGCCACTATGAGAGATTCTCATGCTGTGGATAAGTCATTGATTTATAAAGATATTAGTCATATTGGACAGGTATTTTCGAGCCCCGAAACCCCGATTGTAATGACTCAGCTTCAGCCTGAAGGATGGAGTGTGGGGTGGCGCTGGCATCCGTCCCGGCAATTTTCCTTGAGTCGGCTGCAACTATGGCTGCAAAGCCTGAATTGGCGCCGTGCAAAGCTGGTTATTCATGGTTCTGGGGGCTGGTTCTCAACCAATTCTGTGGATAACTGCGTTGCAGCCTGGAAATCTAGTGAATGGCGCAGGGATTCACGCATTGAACTGATTTTCGATCAGCAACAGGATCTGAATTCATTGCTTTTCGGGCTAAAAAACTGCCTTGAGTAGTGTTTTGCGCAGGTCTGTTTTTTTGTTACGCCCGAAAACAGGGTATTTCGGGCACATTTTGTGCTGGTAAAGTTGTCCTACAATCCACGCTTCGCACATGAATTATCCCCGGCTTATATTCCCCAGAAGTGTCTATTCAGAGGGTTTTAGGCTGGTTTTTGGAAAGTTATCCACAGGCCTGTTGCCTGCGATGTCTTGAAGGGAGTGGCTAACGGCAGGAGTGTTTTTTGGCGACTCCTGCGGGTGCTTCGTCAGCCATCAAGGGTCAGTGACGGGTTTTGCTGTGTTCCTGACGCCATTGGCTGAGTTCGATCACCTGAGCGCTGTTGACCTCGCGAGGTTCAGCTTCAGGCTCAGTTTTGAACGGGTAGGGTGGCAGTTCGATTTTTGCGCTATGGGCACCGAATTGCGTGATGGTCCCGGTGTGACGTTGTTCACCGGTTACCGTGAATTCAAAGTCATAGACGCGTGCCAGGCGTTTGCGGCCGTTGGCATCGGGTACCAGGCCGATTTTTTTAAGCGCGACGTTTTCATCCAGCAGGTCGATATCAAGCTTTTTGCAGTGCTGTTTGACCCGCTCCAGTGCCCGTTCGCGCAGGCCGTGGTTGTGCCACAGCCAGGCAGCGCCAGTTGCCAGCAGCATCAGCACAAACATATTTCCAAGGGTCAGCATTACGTGCGCTCCAGCAGATGAGGTTCAGCTTAACTGCGTCTTCAGCCTGTCGTACAGGTTGCGTTTAGTCGCATACTGCGTGGCTTGAATCCACCCGCAGTCTGGAATCCGGCATGAAACGTACACCTCATTTACTCGCCATCCAATCCCACGTGGTTTTCGGCCATGCAGGCAACAGCGCTGCTGTGTTTCCCATGCAGCGTGTCGGGGTGAACGTATGGCCTTTGAACACGGTGCAGTTCTCCAATCACACACAGTATGGTCAGTGGGCCGGGGAAGTGTTGGCTCCCGAACAAATTCCTGCGCTGGTCGACGGCATTGCCGCAATCGGTGAGTTGGGCAATTGCGATGCGGTCTTGTCCGGCTACCTGGGCAGTGCCGCGCAAGGGCGGGCGATTCTTAGTGGTGTGGCGCGCATAAAGGCGGTCAACCCCAATGCGCTGTACCTCTGCGATCCGGTAATGGGGCACCCTGAAAAAGGCTGCATCGTGCCTGAGGAAGTCAGTAATTTCCTGCTCGAAGAAGCTGCAGCGATGGCGGATTTTTTATGTCCGAATCAGTTGGAGCTGGACAGTTTTTGCGGTCGTCAGCCGCAATCACTGTTCGACTGCCTGGCGATGGCCCGCAGTCTGCTGGCGCGCGGCCCGAAAGCGGTGCTGGTCAAGCATTTGTCTTATCCCGGCAAACCGGCTGAGAGTTTCGAGATGCTGCTGGTGACTGCTGAGGGCAGTTGGCACTTGCGCCGTCCACTGTTGGCCTTCCCGCGTCAGCCTGTGGGGGTTGGCGACCTGACGTCCGGGTTGTTCCTGGCGCGAGTGTTGCTGGGTGACAGCCTGGTGGCTGCGTTTGAGTTCACGGCGGCGGCGGTGCACGAGGTGTTGCTCGAGACCCAGGCCTGTACAAGCTACGAGCTGCAGCTGATTCGGGCCCAGGACCGCATAGCCCATCCGCGCGTGCGGTTTGAGGCTGTACCGATCAGTCTGTAGGCACTTCATCGATCATCTGTGGCAGCTGGCAAGCCAGCTCCCACAGAGTGCTGTCACGGGTTACACCCCTTCGTGTTTCAACTCTCTATAGCGCTGTTCCAGTTCCTGGCGGATCTGGCGACGTTGCTTGCCCTGGATAAAGCGGCGTTTGTCTTCGCTGTTGACTGGCTGCAAAGGCGGTACGGCTGCCGGTTTGCGGTCGTCGTCCACAGCTACCATGGTGAAGAAACAGCTGTTGGTGTGGCGCACAGAACGCTCACGGATATTTTCGGTAACCACTTTAATCCCGACTTCCATCGAGGTGTTGCCGGTGTAGTTGACCGACGCGAGGAAGGTGACTAACTCGCCGACGTGAATGGGTTCACGAAAAATAACCTGATCCACCGACAAGGTGACTACATAGCGACCCGCATAGCGGCTGGCGCAGGCGTAAGCGACTTCATCGAGGTACTTGAGCAGGGTTCCGCCGTGGACATTGCCAGAAAAATTGGCCATATCCGGGGTCATCAGGACCGTCATCGACAGTTGGGCGTTTCCGGGTTCCATAGCAGCAGGCTCGCGGTAGTGTTGCAGCAGTGAAATGGGTATCTCTGCGGATACTTGTCGAATTGTGAAACAGTTAATAACGGGACGCTGCCGTTTTGGCTGCCGTCACGCTTATGTCTATCTGTTTCCATATATTGCACCGCCTTTCAGCTTGAAGTCGCGGTGTTAACCTGCAAAAGCCTGTCAATCGGGTAATTCCTACATTTAAAACGGACGACACTCACAGCGTAACTAGCTGTGTCTGTCGTCTTGTTGCTTGGTGAAAATTAAACAGGGAGCGTCAAGCCATGCATGCCATCAGTTTCATCCAGGATTTGGCAGTCATCATGCTGGTTGCAGGCGTGGTGACCATCCTTTTCCACCGTTTCAAGCAGCCGGTAGTGCTGGGTTACATCGTTGCGGGTTTTATTATCGGTCCGCACACCCCGCCGTTTGGCTTGATCCACGACGAGCAGACGATCAAGACCCTGGCTGAACTCGGGGTGATTTTTTTGATGTTCTGTCTGGGGCTGGAATTCAGCCTGCGCAAACTGTTCAAGGTCGGGGCTACGGCCTTCATTGCGGCGTTTATGGAAATAACGCTGATGATCTGGATCGGCTACGAAATTGGTCGCTGGTTCGACTGGAACACCATGGACTCGCTGTTTCTGGGCGCAATTCTGGCCATTTCCTCGACCACTATCATCGTTAAAGCCCTTAACGACCTGAAGATGAAAAACGAGCGCTTCGCGCAGCTGATTTTTGGCGTGCTGATTGTTGAGGATATTTTAGGCATCGGGATTATTGCGCTGCTGTCCAGCATTGCCGTCAGCGGCAGCGTCAGCCCTGAAGAAGTGTTCTCGACCGTCGGCAAACTGTCGTTATTCATGATCGTGGCGCTGGTGATCGGTATTTTGTTGGTGCCGCGTGTGCTGGCCTATGTCGCCAGGTTCGAAAGTAATGAGATGTTGCTGATCACCGTGCTGGGGCTGTGTTTTGGTTTTTGCCTGCTGGTGGTCAAGCTGGAATACAGCATGGTGCTCGGCGCCTTTTTGATTGGCGCAATCATGGCCGAATCTCGTCAGTTGCTAAAAATAGAGCGCTTGATTGAACCGGTACGTGATTTGTTCAGCGCTATTTTTTTCGTCGCCATCGGGCTGATGCTCGACCCCGCCATCCTTTTGGAATACGCACTGCCGATCGTGGTGATTACCATCGCTGTGGTGCTGGGCAAGATGCTTTCGTGTGGGCTGGGTGCGTTTATCGCAGGTAACGACGGACGTACCTCATTGCGGGTCGGGATGGGGCTTTCGCAAATTGGGGAGTTCTCTTTCATCATTGCGGCGCTGGGGATGACATTGCAGGTCACCAGCAGCTTCTTGTACCCCGTAGCGGTCGCTGTGTCGGTGCTCACCACACTGATGACGCCTTACCTTATTCGGGCAGCAGATCCGCTCTCGCACAAACTGGCACAGGTCATGCCCAATCGGCTGTCCCGGGTTTTCGGACTGTATGGCGAATGGCTGCGCAGTATTCAACCGCAGGGAGAGGGCGCGTTACTGGCGGCCATGATCCGGAAAATATTGCTCCAGGTGGGGGTGAACCTGGCATTGGTCATCGCTATTTTTTTTACAGGCGGATTTTTCGCGCCGCGAATCGGGCGTTATTTTCAGGGCTGGATTCTGGAGCCGAGCTGGCAAAAAGGCATGATCTGGGGCGCGGCTTTGTTGCTGTCACTGCCGTTTTTGATCGCGGCCTATCGCAAGCTTAAAGCGCTCTCGATGTTGTTGGCTGAGATGGGGGTCAAACCCGAAATGGCGGGGCGACATACGCAGCGCGTGCGTCGGGTGATTTCTGAAGTGATCCCGATTTTGTCGTTGCTGGTCATTTTTCTGCTGCTGTCAGCGCTGTCGGCGAGCATCCTGCCGACCAATGAACTGCTGATAGTGATTGCGGTGGTGGCTGCGGGCGTTGCGGCCGTATTGTGGCGCTGGTTTATCCGGATTCATACGCGCATGCAGGTGGCGCTACTGGAGACCCTGGACAATCACAAGGAGAGCGGCCACTAGATAATCCGGCTCTGCAGGAGTGAGCTTGTCTCGCGATGCTGGCGGAGCACTGA
Organism: Pseudomonas versuta; assembly: GCF_001294575.1. NCBI lineage: Bacteria > Pseudomonadati > Pseudomonadota > Gammaproteobacteria > Pseudomonadales > Pseudomonadaceae > Pseudomonas > Pseudomonas versuta. The sequence goes on along the minus strand of NZ_CP012676.1, from coordinate 4,486,524 downwards.
AAAACCGTGCACATGCCCTCGCGAGCAAGCTCGCTCCTGCCAAATAACCAGGGGGACAGGTATCAGCTTTCCAGCCAAACGTCCCGTGCCCAGTGCCAGACGGATTCCCAGGTCTCTTCGGTGACCAGTTCTTCTTCGCCGGACCACAGCACTACAGTGCCGTCTTCTTCCACGCAGTAGTAGTCGTCGCCATCCTGACAAATCGGGATCAGGCTGCGATCAACACCTGCATCCCAGGCGGTTGCTGCCACTTCAGGAAGGTAGGTATGGGACTGCGGATCAGTCACGGTGACCGGCTCCAGGCTGCCATACACCACGTCACTGACGGTCAGCAAAAACTCTCTGAACACAAACGGGATATCAATGAACAGTTGTTCCTCGATTTCCACCAGCTGGTCTTCATCTGGCAGTTCCAGCGGAACCGGGACCCGCTCATTTTTTTCACGTAGCTCTTCGATGATCTCTTCCACGACCTCAATCCTCATACTCTATGGCGCGGTTTATATGACGCGCTTTATACAGTAGCTCGTTATAAGTGCAATCGTGAAATGCAAAGCCCCGGACAAGTCCGGGGCTTTGGTTACAACCTGTGATGCCTGTGGGATCAGCCGTTCTGGCGGATACCGGCAACCAGCCAAGGCTGGTTATCGCCTTGCTGACGTTCCATGTTCCAGCTTTCGCTGAAGGCTTCGCCCTGATCAAAACGCGAAGTTTTCGACAGGCCGCTGAAGGTCAGGGTCGCGATGGTTTTGTCTGCACGATCATCCAGGCCGTCCAGTTGCACGGTCAGATTATCGATGTAAGTCGACTGGAAGCCATCACCCAGGTCCGCGCGTTCACGTTTGAGGAATTCGAGCATTTGCGGTGTTACGAACTCGGCAATCTTGTCCATTTCGTTGGCATCCCAATGCTGTTGCAGGGATTGGAAATGGTTGCGCGCAGCTTCAAGGAAGTTCTGTTCGTTGAACCAGGCCGGGGCGTTGATTACCGGGCGTGCTGCAGGTGCAGCCGAACCGCCACCGAAGATCGATGGAGCCGCAGGCTTGGCATCGAACGCTTCGCGTTGCATTGGCGCGTGGCCAGCCGGGGCCATCATGTCAGCCTGTTGCTTGCGGCGACGGGCGGCAATGAACCGGAAGATCAGGAAGGCGATGACCGCCATGATCAGGATGTCGAAGAACTGCATGCCCTGGAAGCCGCCGCCCATGAACATGGAGGCCAGCAGACCGCCTGCGGCGAGGCCTGCCAGAGGGCCGAGCCAGCGCGAAGCACCACCGGCTTTAGCAGCTGCGCCCGCAGCACCGGCAGCAGCAGGGGCTGCGGCTGGAGCGGCCTGGCGCGCTTGATGGCTAGGGGCCGAACCAAAGCTCTTGCCGCCACCGAAGCGCTTGGCGTTCGCGTCGAGACTCATCGTCAAACCGATGCACAGCGCCATGGCGATGCTAAGAAAACGTTTCATAAGGGGTTCCCATTTGTGGATAACACGCGCGCCATGTTGCACAGGTGAGGTGTGACTGGCTAGCGGTGAAGTGTTTCGGGCTTTTGCCTGTTTGGCTGTAAGGCTTGGATTTTATCAGTGCAGGAAAATGGCAAATATCTTGTGGGAGCTGGTAGCCAGATCCCACAAGAGCATAGGGTTAACCTTACCTTATTCCTGAATAGCTGTAGGACGTCTGTCAGACGGCTTCAAGTTTGGCGTAGCCCATCATCAGCCACTTGCTGCCCTCGGAGAAGTTCACCTGCACCCGCGCCTGTGCGCCTGCGCCCTCGAAGTTGAGGATGACGCCTTCACCGAACACCGCATGTTTGACCAGCTGGCCGAGTTTGAATTCTGTTTCCGGAATCTCCGAACCTCCAAACAGGCTGCTGGCGCTTTGCATTTGACCGCCGCCAAAAGGACGGCTGACGCTGTTGGATAACCGTACCTCTTGAATCAGCCCCTTCGGCACTTCACGAACGAAACGCGAAACCTTGTTGTAGGTCTCGGCGCCGTAGAGGCGTCGGGTTTCCGCGTAGGTCATTACCAGGTTATGCATGGCCCGGGTAATGCCCACGTAAGCCAGACGACGCTCCTCTTCAAGACGGCCCGGCTCTTCCAGGCTCATCTTGTGCGGGAACAGGCCTTCTTCCATGCCCACCAGGAAGACGTACGGGAACTCCAGACCTTTGGCACTGTGCAACGTCATCAGCTGAATGCCGTCTTCGTGCTCTTCGGCCTGGGTGTCGCCCGCTTCCAGCGATGCATGCCCCAGGAACGCGGCCAATGGCGACAGCTCCTCGTCTTCGTCATTGTTTTCGAAGTTGCGGGCTGCGCTTACCAGTTCCTCAAGGTTCTCTACCCGGGCCTGGCCTTTTTCGCCTTTTTCCGCCTGATGGTAGGCAATCAGCCCGCTTTGCTCGATGACGGTCTGGGTCATCAGATGCAGCGGCATCTCCATGACTTTTGTCGAAAGGCTTTCGATCAGCTCGATAAAACCGGCGATGGCGCCAGAAGCGCGTCCGGGCAGAGCTTTGTTGGCGATGAGCTGGCGCATGGCTTCCCACATCGACACATCGCTATGGCGTGCATGCTCGCGAATGGCCTCGACGGTTTTTTCGCCAATACCGCGAGCAGGAACGTTAATCACCCGCTCCAGGGCTGCATCATTGCCACGGCCTTCAAGCAGGCGCATGTAAGCCATCGCGTTTTTAATCTCGGCGCGTTCGAAAAATCGCTGGCCGCCATAAATACGGTATGGAATACGCTCGCGCAGTAAGGCTTCTTCAAGCACCCGCGATTGGGCGTTGGAGCGGTACAAAATGGCGATATCGCTGTGGGACAGGCCGGTTTTCAGAGCGCTTTCGATGGTTTCGACTACATAGCGTGCTTCGTCGTGCTCATTGAAGGCCGCGTACAAATTGATCGCTTCGCCTTCGCCGCCGTCGGTCCACAGCTCTTTGCCCATACGCCCGGTGTTGTTGGCAATCAGGGCGTTGGCCGCTTTGAGGATACCGGCACTGGAGCGATAGTTTTGTTCCAGACGAATGGTTTCAGCGTCGGGGAAGTCGGTTGAGTACTGATAGATGTTCTCAATCTTGGCGCCACGCCAGCCGTAAATAGACTGGTCGTCATCGCCCACTACCATCAGGCTGTCGCCGCCTTGGGCCAGCAGTCTGAGCCAGGCGTATTGAACGGCGTTGGTATCCTGGAATTCGTCCACCAGAATGTGTCGGAAACGCTTTTGGTAATGCGCCAGCAGCCCCGGGTTATCGCGCCACAGATCGAGGGCCCGCAACAGCAACTCGGAAAAGTCGATGACTCCCGCGCGCTGGCACGCGGCCTCATAGGCCTCGTAAATATTGCGCATGGTGGACAGGAACAAATCGCCGCTGGCCTGAATATGTTTAGGGCGCAGGCCTTCGTCCTTCTGGCCGTTGATAAACCATTGCGCCTGGCGCACCGGCCAACGTTGTTCATCAAGGCCCAGTTCACGAATCACGCGCTTGACCAAGCGTTGCTGGTCATCGCTGTCGAGAATCTGGAAGGTCTGGCTCAGCCCGGCCTCCTGCCAGTGAGCACGCAACAGGCGGTGAGCCAGGCCGTGGAAGGTGCCAACCCACATGCCGGCCGGGTTAATACCCATCAACTGTTCGATGCGGTGACGCATCTCGGCAGCGGCCTTGTTGGTGAACGTCACCGACAGTACGGAGTGAGGGGACGCGTTTTCGACCTGGATCAACCAGGCGATACGGTGCACCAGCACACGGGTTTTGCCGGAACCTGCGCCGGCCAGAACCAACTGACGCCCGACACTGGCCGTGACGGCCTGACGTTGGGCATCGTTGAGGGAATTTAACAAGAGAGAGAGATCATCGCGCATCGGGCCATTCTAGGGGGCGCAGACAAACCGGGCAAACCCCAATCCCGTTCAGTTTGACCGCCGGGCATTGCTTTGCCTGCGGTGTTGAAAAAGCCCCCCTTGAGTGAGCGCGCTGGACGGCTCAATTCGCGCCACTGTTTTCCTCTATTTGGTAGCTGACGTTGCTTGTGTATGCTCGGTCAACTTTTTGGCTCATCCACCACTTATAAGAATTTTGCCGATGATTCAGGGTTTTAGCTCGCTGGGTAGTTCTATCGGCATAGGCTCCGGTATTTTTCTGGCGCTGATGAGTGTGCTCGGCTGGAAAGTAAATCAGAGTCGACAGATGCGTCGTCGGCATCACCAGGGGTTGATTGAGGACCTGCAGCAAGCCAACGTCCTGAGTAAACAACTCAACATGGAGCTGGCTCGTGAAGTGGAACAGCGGCGCTTGGCGGCGACGGTATTTGAAGCGGCCGGTGAAGGCATCGTGATTCTCGACCCGGCTTACAAAATGCTGGCGGTCAACCAGGCCTTTAGCCGGATCAGCGGGTATGAGGTACAAGAACTGGTCGGGCGCAGGGTCGATGAGTTGGCCTGTAGCCGAGATGCACATCGTCATTTCCCCGTTATTCAGACTTCACTGAACCAGCATGACAGCTGGCAGGGGGAGCTGGTTGAAACCCGCAGAAACGGCGAACTTTACCCGCAGTGGCTGCAACTCAAAGTGGTGCGCGACCGGGCCGCAAGCGTCAGTCATATCGTGGCCTTTATCAGCGACCTTTCGGCACGGCGTATCTCTGAAATGCGGGTGCGCCACCTCACCCATTTTGATGAGCTCACCGGGCTGGCCAATCGCCTCTTGTTCAAGGAACGCCTTGAAGAAGCCAGTCAGCGGGTGCGTCAGGGTTCACGCAACCTGGCACTGCTGCACATCGACCTCGACCGCTTCAAGCTGCTCAATGACAGTCTGGGGCATGAACTGGCAGACCAGGTGCTGCAGCAAGTGGCCGAGCGCATCACCAAGGCCTTGCCCGAGGCCGACACGATTGCACGCCTGTCGGGCGATGAGTTTGCCGTCCTGTTCGATACCTATGCCAGCCTGACCAGTCTGGCACGGGTCGCCACCCGGTTATTGAGTAAACTCGGCCGGCCGCTGATGATTGATGGCCATGAACTGGTAATTAGCGCCTCAATGGGGATCAGCCTGCTGCCCGACAGCGCACGGGATATCGCGACCCTGGTCAACCAGGCTAGTCAGGCCATGGAGCAGGCGAAGCACGTGGGCGGCGGTACTTTTCAGTTTTTTAGTCACAGCCGCCAGCACAGCACCCTTGAGCGCTTGCAGCTTGAAAACCAGCTACGCAAAGCCATTGCCGAAGGCCAGCTCAATGTTTTCTATCAACCCAAGCTGTGCCTGCGCACGGGGCGCCTGCATGCAGCCGAAGCCCTGGTGCGCTGGGATCATCCGCAGCTGGGCAGTGTGCCGCCCAGCGATTTTATCGCGCTGGCCGAAGAAACCGGCCTGATTGGTGCCATCGGCGAGTTTGTATTGCGTGAAGCCTGTCGTCAGGCCTGCGAGTGGCAGCATGCCGGGCTGGCGCCGATCCGTGTTTCGGTCAACCTGTCGGGCCATCAGTTGCGTCAGGGCAAGTTGGTCAGTCTGGTGCGCCAGGTGCTCGAAGAAACCGGGCTGGCGCCGCATTGCCTGGAGCTTGAATTAACTGAAAGCCAGTTGCTCGACAATGTTGAGCACGTCATCACGACCTTCCAGCAGCTACACGAATTGGGGGTGAAGCTGGCGATTGATGACTTCGGCACCGGCTATTCATCGCTCAGTTATCTCAAGCGGTTTGCGGTGGATTACGTGAAGATCGATCAAGTTTTTATTCGCGGTGTAGGGCGTTGCAGCGAAGACGAAGCCATTACCGTCGCGATTATTGCAATGGCCCACAGTCTGGACCTCAAGGTGGTCGCTGAAGGTGTTGAAGACGAGGTGCAGCTTGCGTTTCTCAAGAGCCGGCAATGTGACGAGGTTCAGGGTTACTTGATCAGCCGTCCGGTACACGCCACGGCATTAGGCGATTTACTGCGTAGCGGTGTAGTCATTTTGTAGTGCGCAAAAGAGCTACATGGCGGCAAGTGCTGGAGCAGGGCGATGTATTGGTTGGGCAGAAAGCGAATTCTTGTAGTATAACTACAAGATTGCTACATCCCCGGCGTCCGCCGCTTACAGACCGAGTCCTGCCCTTTGAACCTGCTGCAACATATCGCCCAGTCACGCCACCTGTTACGTAAATCGGAACTCAAGGTCGCCGATCACGTGCTGCTTGATCCTGCGGCTGTAATGCACAGTTCCATGGCTGACCTGGCTCACAGCGTCGGCATCAGCGAGCCTACGATCGTGCGTTTTTGCCGCGCAATTGGCTGTTCCGGGTTTCAGGATCTGAAGCTCAAGCTGGCGCAAAGCCTGGCCGCCGGTGCCAGTTTTGGTCAGTTTGCGATTCATGAAGACGACTCGGTTGCTGATTACAGCCTGAAAATTTTCGACACCACGCTGCACACCCTGATGGACGTGCGCGAAAAGCTCGACCCGGTGGCGCTGCAGCGAGCCGTGACGGCGATGTCGCAAGCGCAGCGGGTTGAGTTCTATGGTTTTGGTGCGTCCGGCGCTGTAGCGGCAGATGCCCAGCACAAGTTTTTCCGTCTGCTGCTGACCGCTGCCGCCTACTCTGACCCGCACATGCAGGCGATGTCGGCCGCAACCCTGAAGCCCACAGACGTGGCGATTTGCATTTCTCAGTCCGGCCGCTCCAAAGACCTGCTGATCACTGCCAATCTGGTGCGTGAAAGTGGTGCAAGCCTGATCACTTTGTGTCCAAGCCAAACGCCCCTGGCGGAGCTTTCGACCATCAACCTGGCGATCGACGTTCACGAAGACACCGAAATCTATACCCCGCTGACGTCGCGTATTGCTCACCTGGTGGTGATTGACGTGCTGGCGATGGGGGTTGCCATGGCCCGTGGCCCGAGTCTGGTCAACCACCTTAAAAGCGTAAAACGCAGCCTTCGCAGTTTGCGTCTGTCGCCCAAATCGTTGAAAAGTAACGACGACTAAGCGTCGAACAATCTTTGTAGGAGCGAGCTTGCCTCGCGATCTTTTGAGCTTTCAAGATCGTGAGGCAAGCTCGCTCCTGCAGGTCTATTTTCAGCTTTCATCCCCCTGTCATCGCGCTTTCGCCAAGTCGTCATAAACAAAGTCCATCGTGAAGCTCCCGTACACGCCTTGGGAGACTCGAAATGGCTCAGCCTTACGAAGAACGCAACAGCGCCGTCAAAACCCGCCGTCAGCAAGAAGACCAGCGTCGCATGGCCTTCCGTCGTGCGATCGAAGACCTGACCAATCAACGCCAGCTGAGTATGGAAACCGCCGATTACCCCGACCTTAATGCGCTCAATTATTGGCAGGCGTCTGCGGCAATTGACCGTCGAAACGCTCAACCAGCGCGCTGATTTGCAGGCGCTCACTGCGGATAAAGCTCAAAAATGCATGGGCTACCGGTGACAGGCGTTTGGCTTTGGCCTGCACCACGCACCAACTGCGATACAACGGCAACTCTTCGACCGGCAGCTCGCACAGCAGGCCGGTCGCCAGCTCCAGGCTGACGGCGTGGCGGGTCAATAGCGCCACGCCCAACCCGGCCACTGCGCATTCACGCTGGGATTCGTTCGATGCCACTTCCAGCGTCTGATTGAAGTGAACGCGCTTTTCCTTGAAATATTCTTCACAGGCCATGCGCGTACCAGACCCCTGCTCGCGCATCAGCAGCGTGTAGGGCTCCAGATCCTGCAAGCGTAACGGGCCTAGAGCACACAGCGGATGGCCCGCCGGGACCACGGCAACAATCGGGTTATTCAAAAACGGCAGAAACTCCAGGCCCATGTCTTGCGGCACCATCGACATAATGACCAAATCGTCGCGGTTGTCCGACAGCCTGCGCACCGCCTGCGCGCGATTGACTACCGTGAGCTGCAAATTGACTTCCGGGTGCTGGCGCTTGAATGCGGCAAACAAGTGCGGGACGAAATATTTGGCACTCGATTCGACCGCCAGTTTCAGTTGCCCTTGCAGTGACCCCAGCATGTCGGAGAGCTGCATATCGAGGTTTTCGAGGCGCCCGAAAATATCCCGACTGGCCAACTGAAGCGCTTCAGCCGCTTCGGTCATGTACAGCTTTTTACCGACGTAATCGAATAATGGCTGCCCGACAAGCTCTTCAAGCTGGCGAATTTGCAGGCTGACAGCAGGCTGGGTAAGAGACATTTCTTCCGCAGCGCGGCTGTAAGAGCGTAAATCGCAGACTTCGTTAAATACCTGAAGTTGTCGAAAAGTTATACGCATCAATGACTTACGCATTTTTTATGAGTTATCCAGAGCGGCAAGTGATCTGACTATAAGTCTTTGCTTATGCATGACCCAAGAAATATTGATTTTTGTTTATCTCTGCGTGGGTCTAGTGTGGCCCTACAACGGTTCAGACACATTTGGACACGTGCCGACCTGGTCTAGCAGGTCGTTTGTTCCATAGGCTTTAGGAAAACTCCAAGTGATAAAAAAGATCCTGATCGCCAATCGCGGAGAAATCGCCGTCCGCATCGTGCGTGCCTGTGCCGAAATGGGTATTCGCTCTGTAGCGGTCTATTCCGAAGCTGACCGGCATGCCTTGCACGTCAAGCGCGCCGATGAAGCGCACAGCATTGGCGAAGACCCTCTGGCCGGCTATCTCAACCCGCGCAAGCTGGTGAACCTGGCCGTGGAAACCGGTTGCGATGCCTTGCATCCCGGTTACGGTTTTCTGTCAGAAAACGCCGAGCTGGCTGATATTTGCGCCGAGCGCGGAATCAAGTTTATCGGTCCGTCCGCCGAAGTCATTCGCCGCATGGGCGACAAGACCGAAGCGCGCCGTAGCATGATCAAGGCCGGCGTACCGGTCACCCCGGGCACTGAAGGCAACGTTGCCGATATCCACGAAGCATTGGTCGAAGGCGAGCGCATCGGTTACCCGGTGATGCTTAAAGCTACGTCCGGCGGTGGCGGTCGCGGGATTCGTCGCTGCAACAGCCGCGAAGAGCTAGAACAGGCTTTCCCCCGGGTTATCTCCGAAGCCACCAAGGCCTTTGGCTCGGCTGAAGTGTTCCTCGAAAAATGCATCGTTAACCCCAAGCACATCGAGGCGCAGATTCTTGGCGACAGTTTCGGCAACGTGGTGCATCTGTTCGAGCGCGACTGCTCGATCCAGCGCCGCAACCAGAAGCTGATCGAAATCGCCCCAAGTCCTCAACTGACCCCGGAACAGCGTGCCTACATCGGCGACCTGTCCGTGCGCGCGGCCAAGGCGGTGGGTTACGAGAACGCCGGTACCGTGGAGTTCCTGCTCGCTGAGGGCGAGGTGTACTTCATGGAAATGAACACCCGGGTGCAGGTGGAACACACCATCACCGAAGAAATCACCGGCATCGACATTGTTCGCGAACAAATTCGCATCGCCTCCGGCCTGGCACTGTCGATCAAGCAGGAAGACATTCAGCACCGCGGCTTTGCCCTGCAGTTCCGGATCAATGCCGAAGACCCGAAAAACAACTTCCTGCCCAGCTTCGGCAAGATCACCCGTTACTACGCACCCGGCGGGCCTGGCGTACGTACTGACACGGCGATTTATACCGGATACACCATTCCACCGTATTACGACTCCATGTGTCTGAAACTGGTGGTATGGGCGCTGACCTGGGAAGAAGCGATGGACCGTGGTTTGCGCGCCCTCGACGACATGCGTCTGCAAGGGGTCAAAACCACCGCTGCGTACTACCAGGAAATCCTGCGTAACCCGGAATTCCGTAGTGGCCAGTTCAACACCAGCTTCGTAGAAAGCCATCCTGAACTGACCAACTACTCGATCAAGCGCAAACCCGAAGAGCTGGCCCTGGCCATCGCCGCCGCCATTGCCGCCCACGCAGGCCTGTGAGGAATATTTTCATGTCCAATAAGATCTTTGTAACCGACACCATCCTGCGTGATGCCCACCAGTCGCTGCTGGCCACCCGCATGCGCACTGAAGACATGCTGCCGATTTGCGACAAGCTCGACAAAGTCGGCTACTGGTCACTGGAAGTCTGGGGCGGCGCTACCTTTGATGCCTGCGTACGCTTCCTTAAAGAAGACCCGTGGGAGCGTCTGCGCCAGCTGCGCGCAGCCTTGCCCAACACTCGTCTGCAAATGCTGTTGCGGGGCCAGAACCTGCTGGGCTACCGCCACTACAGCGACGATGTGGTCAAAGCCTTTGTCGCTAAAGCGGCCGTTAATGGCATCGACGTATTCCGCATCTTTGATGCCATGAACGACGTGCGTAACCTGCGTGTGGCCATCGAGGCGGTCAAGGCGGCCGGCAAGCATGCCCAGGGCACCATCGCCTATACCACCAGCCCTGTGCATACCACTGAAGCGTTTTTGGCCCAGGCCAAGCAGATGGAAGCCATGGGTTGCGACTCGGTGGCGATCAAGGACATGGCCGGCCTGCTGACGCCATACGCCACGGGCGAGCTGGTCAAGGCACTGAAGGCTGAAATTGGCCTGCCGATCTTTATCCACTCCCACGACACCGCGGGTCTGGCCGCCATGTGCCAGCTCAAGGCCATCGAAAACGGTGCCAGCCACATCGACACCGCGATCTCCAGCTTCGCATGGGGCACCAGCCATCCGGGTACCGAGTCGATGGTTGCCGCCCTTAAAGGCAGCGAATACGACACCGGCCTCGACCTGGCACTGCTGCAGGAAATCGGTCTGTACTTCTACGCCGTCCGTAAGAAGTACCACCAGTTTGAAAGCGAATTCACCGCGGTCGACACTCGCGTTCAAGTCAATCAGGTGCCGGGCGGGATGATCTCCAACCTTGCCAACCAGCTCAAAGAGCAGGGCGCCCTGAATCGCATGAGCGAAGTGCTGGCCGAAATCCCGCGTGTTCGTGAAGACCTGGGCTTTCCGCCGCTGGTTACCCCGACCTCGCAAATCGTCGGCACCCAGGCGTTCTTCAACGTACTGGCCGGCGAGCGCTACAAAACCATCACCAACGAAGTGAAGCTCTACCTGCAGGGCGGCTACGGCAAGGCGCCGGGCGTGGTCAACGAGCAACTGCGTCGTCAGGCCATCGGTAACGAAGAGTTGATCGACGTGCGTCCTGCGGATCTGCTCAAGCCGGAAATGGTCAAGTTGCGTGGCGAAATTGGTGCGCTGGCCCAGTCCGAAGAAGACGTACTGACCTATGCGATGTTCCCGGATATCGGTCGCAAGTTCCTTGAAGAACGTGCAGCCGGCACCCTGGCTCCGGAAGTGCTGCTGCCGATCCCTGAGGCGGGTGGCGTGAGCAGTGCCGGCGGTGAAGGTGTACCTACCGAGTTCGTGATCGACGTGCACGGTGAGAGCTACCGCGTCGACATCACCGGTGTGGGCGTCAAGGCTGAGGGCAAGCGCCACTTCTACCTGTCCATCGACGGCATGCCAGAAGAAGTGGTGTTCGAGCCGCTCAACCAGTTCGTCGGCAGTGCCTCCAGCAAGCGCAAGCAGGCCAGCGAGCCGGGGCACGTCAGCACTGCCATGCCGGGCAACATTGTCGATGTTCTGGTCAAGGTGGGCGACACCGTTAAGGCTGGCCAATCGGTACTGATTACCGAAGCGATGAAAATGGAGACCGAAGTACAGGCCGCCATCGCCGGCAAGATCCTCCTCATTCATGTGATCAAAGGCGATCGCGTTAACCCGGGCGAAATCCTGATCGAAATCGAAGCCTGATACTGCCTTTGATCCAAACGCTTTAAACCTCGGGGGAGCATGTGCTCCCCTTTTTTTGCCCGGGATTTAAGGTCCCCCCCCCCTGTAGGAGCGAGCTTGCTCGCGAGGTTTGTCAGCTCACCGCCAAAAAAAGGGGGGCAGAAATGACCCGGTCAAAAACCCGCAAAGTTTTAATCCCTTCCAGACACAAAAAAGCCCGGCAGTCCTTGTCGGGCGTTCTGATCAAAATTTATACAGTTGCTGCCCTGCATTCTTCCAGAGACTTGATCTGGCCGCTTTCGGGTTGGTTATCCAGTGCCAGCCATTTTTCGAAGCCGGCGGCTATAACTGGCCATTCCGTACCGATAATGCTGTACCACGTGGTATCACGATTCTTGCCTTTGACCACCATATGCTGGCGAAAAACGCCTTCATATGTGTACCCAAGTCGTACTGCGGTACGTTTTGATCTGGCGTTGTCATTGTTGCACTTCCACTCCAGGCGTCGATTGCCCAGCGCGAAGGCTTCCTTGGCCAGCAGGTAGACCGCTTCGGTACTTTTCGGCGAGCGCTGCATTGGAGCGCCGAAAGTGACGTGGCCGATCTCTATGCGCCCGTGTTCGGCAACTATGCACATCAGGCTGATGGTGCCCTGGGCCTGGCCACTGATCTGGTCGACAACGGTATAGAAGTGCGGATCGCGGCTTGCCGCGTTGTTCTGCAGCCAGGCATCAAATGCCGGGCGTTCATTGAAAGGTCCGTACGGCAAGTAATCCCATAGCTTGGGATCACCTTCGGGGCCTTGTAAGGCTAGCCATAATTCATCGCCATGACGCGCCGGGTCGAGCTTTTCCAGACGAATGAAGCGCCCTTCGAGTGTTCGTGTATCCGGCGTTCTGGCTGGCTGCCAATGTTGTAGATCTTCAGGCATTGCGCGTTCCTTTTTATGACAAGGCTTTGCGAAATAGAATAAAGCCGGGACGCTCGGCCATTCGCTCATAAAGCCGAATGGCGGTCGCGTTGGTCTCTTGGGTCAACCAGTACACTTTGGCGCACTGATTGTCTTTGGCCGCAGCGTAAACATGCTCGATCAACCGGCGCCCGGCACCGGTGCCGCGTACCTGGGGGCTGACAAACAGGTCTTGAAGGTAGCAGGAGTTACCAATGCTCCAGTTGGAGCGGTGATAAATAAACTGCACCATGCCCACCGCCTCGTCGTCCTTCCAGGCCAGCGCCAGATGGGTCGGCTCGGCCGGGTCGAGAAAGCGCTCCCAGGTTGACTGGCTGACCTCGGCGGGCAGTTCGGTTTTATAAAAGCTCAAATACGCCTGCCAGAGCGGCAGCCATTGATCGTGATCGGCGGCGGTGGCGGGTTTGATCTGCAGTGGCTGAGCCATGTTGCTATTCCTTAGCGATTAATTGAGCGAGGGCGTGGTCTTGCGGGTTGTTGGTGGCCAGCAGTCCATTACGCACGCCGAGCTGGTCGGCGGTGCTGCGGTTCTGGCTGAGTTTGCGTTTACCGTTAAGGCGTGAGATTGGCAGGCTGAAACCCACAATCGCCTTGAGCATGCTGTCGATGTAACCCCGGGGAGCGTCGCTGACGGCCCACGGCTCGGGTCGGCTGGCTTCGTGCTTGCTGCTCAGGCGACTGACCAGCGTCAGCAGGCGCTCGGCATCATCGAATACCTCGGCCTGGCCGTAGGCGTGAACGGCAAGGTAGTTCCAGGTGGGTACGGATTTACCGTCCTCAGCTTTGCTGGGGTAGAAGGACGGGCTGATATAAGCCTGCTCTCCGGCAAAAATAACCAGCGCCTCGGCACCTTCTGCCAATGCCTGCCAATGGGGGTTGGCGCGGGCAAGGTGGCCATACAGCGTGCCGTTGGGGCCTTCATCCGGGTTTAGCAACAGCGGTACATGGCTGGCGAGCAGGCCCTGGCTGCCATGGGTGACCAGCACCGGCAACGGCGTGGCCTGCATCTGTTGATGCAGTGTGCGGATATCACTTTCTGCGAAGGCGCGGGGCACGTACATAGAGATTTTCCTTGGCGAATGACTGCATCCTAGGCAGGCTAATGGCTCGTTGTAAGAGCCATTAATGGTCAATTTCGTAGGTCCAATTCATGTCGGATTCAGCGCTGTCCATCGCCTTCAACCCTGCCGGTATCGAGCTTGATCCAAAAAAAGGCCTGAGCCGTCAGCTCTATGAGGCATTGCGCCAGCGAGTACTGGATGGCCGCCTGGGCAGTGGCTCGCGGTTGCCAGCGAGTCGCGATCTGGCAGCGGCCCTTGGTATTTCGCGAAACAGCGTGGTACGGGCTTACGACCAGCTGTATGCCGAGGGCTTTATCGAGGGGCGGATCGGTGATGGCACTTATGTTGCGCAACTGCCGGAAAAAGCACTCCCGCGAAAAAAGTTGTCCACCAACTTGTCCACAGGGTTTTCAACAGGCTTATCCCCAGGGTTATCCACAAAACAGGGTGATTTACCTGTGGTTACGTCCAGTAAAGTTATCCACAGCACCGCTTTGGAGAGGGTTGGCCAACACTCCCTTGACCTTCCTCCGGGGGGTGTTCCACGGGCATTTCGGGTGGGGGTGCCAGCTTTTGACTTATTCCCTTTCGAGGTCTGGAGCAAGCTACAGGCGGCTTTTTGGCGTAAGCCGGACTTGCAGCAACTGTGTTATGGCGATCCGGCAGGGGATGAGCGCCTGCGCGAGTTGATAGCGGCCTATTTGCGCACCTCCCGCGGTTTATCGTGCTCATCTGAGCAAATTTTGATCACCAGTGGCGCGCAGCAGGGAATTAGCCTTTGTGCACAGCTGCTGGTCGAGCCTGGCGACGGTGTGGCCGTCGAGAATCCCGGCTACCGCGCAGCGGCACATGCCTTTGCGATTGCGGGGGCGAAAATGCAGGGCATCGCGGTCGATCAGGAGGGTATGGATTGCTCGGCACTGGCGCACATGAGCAACTGTCGGCTGGCCTACGTGACGCCGTCCCATCAGTACCCGACAGGCGTGACCATGAGCCTGGCCCGGCGCCTTGAGCTGCTGGACTGGGCCGAGCGTAATCAGGGCTGGATCATCGAAGACGATTACGACGGCGAGTACCGTTATTGCGGGGCCCCGCTGGCGCCGTTGGCGGCACTGGACCGTCAGGGGCGGGTGATCTATGTCGGCACCTTCGGCAAGGTGGTGTTCCCGGCCTTGCGTCTGGGGTATCTGGTCTTGCCCAAGGGTTTGATTGAGCCATTTGCCCGGCGCCGCTCCCTGGACATGCGGCATTCGGAAGTCAGTACTCAGGCCGTGATGGCGGAGTTCATGGCTGCCGGGCACTTTCAGCGACATATCCGGCGCATGCGTCGTGCCGCCTTGAGTCGGCGTAATGCATTGCTGACTGGCTGGCCTCAGGGAATCGCAGGGGTGGGGCCGATGCCGGGTATTGCCGCGGGCTTGCATATGGCCGTGCCCGTCATAAATCTTGAGCGCGAGCAGGAACTGCTGGCTCAAGCCAAAGAGGCCGAGGTGGAAATCAACGGCTTGAGTAGTTACTGGTTGCAAGGCTCGAGTGAGCCTGTGGATAAACGCGCGGGGCTGGTGCTGGGTTTTGCCGCGGTACCCGAGGCCGATATCAAGGCAGCGCTGGCCCGCCTGGGCAAGATCTGGATGTAGGAGCGAGCTTGCTCGCGAGCAAGCTCGCTCCTACAGGTCCGGGGGCTCATCGGGCGCTTTCGAAACCCTCAAGCACATTGACTGCATTAATCCCGATTTCTTCTACCGCGTAGCCGCCCTCCATCACGAACAGCGTCGGTTTGCCCAGGCGTGCAATGCGTTCGCCCATGCGCAGATAGTCGGGGCTTTCGAGCTTGAACTGGGAAATGGGGTCGTTCTTGAACGTGTCCACACCCAAGGAAACCACCAGCACATCGGCGTCGTAACCTTCGATTTCGGTGCAGGCCAGTTCCAGTGCCGCGCTCCAGCGATCCCATGCCGAACCGGCCGCCAGCGGGTAGTTGAAGTTGAAGCCTTTTCCTGCACCTTCGCCCAGCTCGTCTGCATACCCCAGAAAGAACGGAAACTCGGCTTCGGGATGACCGTGGATTGAAGTGAACAACACGTCGCTGCGCTCATAGAAAATCGACTGCGTGCCGTTGCCGTGGTGATAGTCCACGTCGAGGATCGCCACCTTTTTACGACCCTGGTCAAGGAAGGCCTGAGCGGCAATCGCAGCATTGTTGAGGTAGCAATAACCGCCCATTAAGTCGCTGGCGGCATGGTGTCCCGGTGGTCGGCACAGGGCGAATGCGCCGTGAGCACCGTTCTGGATGGCGGCTTGTGCGGTGAGTGCAACCTGGGCGGCGCTATAGGCTGCGCGCCAGGTACCCGCAGTAATCGGGGCGCCGCCGTCGAAACTGTAATAGCCGAGCTGGCCATGCAGGCTGACAGGCACCACGGCACGCAGGGTGCGGGCAGGCCAGGTGTAGGGCATCAAATCGCCGTCACGGCCATGCTCGGCCCAACGCGCCCAGGCACCCTCGAAAAAATCCAGATACGCCGCACTGTGCACACGCAGGATCGGCTCGCGTCCGAAGTCATGCGGGGCTTGCACCGGCCCCAGCTCGCGGGCTTGAACACGCTGCAGAATATGGTCGGCGCGGGAGGGCATTTCAAAGCAGGGCATCAATTGCCCGTCTATCAATTCACAGCGGCCATGATGCAGATGATGATCGTCTGAGTAGATGGTCAGCATTGTTCTTGTTCTCCGTAGGCTCGGGCGGTGTTCTACAGTTTTGCGGCACCGCAAGTTTCAGAGAACGGCAGGAACGGCCAAAAGAGGATAGATATGGCCCAAATCACTGACCGCAATTGCCCCCTGACCCCACACAACCTGTAGGAGAGAGCTTGCTCGCGAGCTCTTCCATGTTGCGATAAGGAGCTCGCGAGCAAGCTCGCTTCTACGGTTTTTTTACGCGCGAAACTGGCTGGGGGCGACCCCGCTCCAGCGTACAAATGCGTGGCGAAAACTCGCGGTTTCGCTAAAGCCCAGGGTTTCGGCAATCTGATAAATCGGCCATTCGGTTTCGTGGAGTAACAGCTTGGCGCGCTCAAAACGCAGTTCGTCGAGCAGCCCCTGATAGCTGCATCCAGCGTCATGCAAGTGCCGGCGTAACGTGCGTGGCGAGCAGTTCACTTGCTCTGCCAGGCCTTCGAGGCCCGGTGCTGCATGCAGCTGGGTGGCGAGCAACTGGCGGATGCGTGTCAGCCAGGACTGGCGCCCGGTGAACTCCAGGTTTTGTTTACGGCAGCGCTCAGCCATTGCTTGGTGAGTGATGGCATCGGCCAGCGGCAGAGGGTGGTCAAGCCAGTGTCTGGCAAAGGCAAAGCCGTTGTCCTGAGCCTCGAATGTGCGCGTGCAGTCGAAGGTGCTGGCGTAGCTGGCGTGATAGTCCGGCTTGCTGTGGGCGAAGCGGGCGGCCAGTAGCGGTAAGGGCTGACCCAGCAGGTCCTGGCAAATAACGGTCAATGACACCAGGCAAAGTTGTGCATTGAAGACGGCCAGCTGCGGATTTTCATGATAGTGGTCAGCGCAGAACCAGACCTGATCGCCCTCGACCTTAAGGCTGAGCTCAAAAAGTGTTCCCAGCAGCGCCGGATAGCGCAGGGCCAGACGTAAAGCGTCACCTAAGGTGGCACTGGTGAGCAGGGCATAGCCCAGCATGCCGTAAGACGACACGTGCATGCGTCGCCCCAGTTCAAGGCCTATTTCACGGCGCAAGGCCACGGCGTTGGCGCACACCTGCATTTCCTGGCTGGCGGTAATACGTGTGTCGGCGCGGCTCAGATCGGCGGCCCGAATGCCGCTGCCTGCCAACAATGCTTCGCACGGCAGGCCTTCGGCCTCGAAGGTACTGAGCACCAGTGATACAGCGTTGAGGGTGGTGAGATGGGAGTGCAGCATGTTCGCTTCCTGCATGAGGGTGCAGGAAGTGAGCAAGTTGTGTGCCGGGGTGTGAAATTGATCCCGATGTAGCTCTGTACCCTGACTCTGTAGGAGCGAGCTTGCCTCGCGATCTTTTGATTTTTTAAAAGATCGCGAGGCAAGCTGAACTGGCCTAATAATTCCGGACACCTCTTAAGGGCGATATGATTTCGCCAACTTGGAGGTTCCATGAACGATAGAAAGGTCTATACCCGCGAGTTCAAGCTGCATGCTGCCAGCATGGTACTCGACGATAACTGTCCGGTGCCGGACGTTTGTGCATCACTGGATATTGGACCCACCGCTTTACGGCGCTGGGTTGATCAGGTTCGCAAGGAGCGCGAGGGTCAACCGGTTAAAGGCACCAAGGCCATCACCGAAGATCAGCGCCAGATCCAGGAACTGAAAGCCAAGATCAAGCGCATGGAGATGGAGGCCGAGATCCTAAAAAAGGCTACCGCTCTCTTGATGTCGGATCCCGATCGTTTTCGATGATCGCAGAGCTAAGAGAGTCATTTCCGACGGCTGTGGTATGTCGTGTTTTTGGTGTGAAGCGCAGCAGCTTTTATGAGTGGATTCAACGGCGAGCCAAGCCGCGGATCAGGCGTGAAGAACTCAAATCGAAAGTGGTTGAGTTGCACAGCCAAAGCCGCGAAGCCATGGGCTCCAGAATGATCAGCAAGGGCCTGAAGTCTCAGAAAATAACTGCTGGAAGAAGCCTTGTCCGAGCGCTGATGAGGGAGGCCAATATTGTCAGCAAACAGCGTCAGCCTCACCCTTTCAGATCCAAAGGGGTGGAAGCATTTGTCGCGCCCAATCGGCTAAAACGCAATTTCAAACCGACTGCAATCGATCAGGTTTGGTGTGGCGACGTGACCAGTCTGATGGTAGGCAAACGCTGGATTCATTTGGCCATCGTGATCGATTTGTATGCTCGCAGGGTCATTGGTTGGGCTTTTTCTCTGGTCAATGACGCCAACCTGGTCAGCAAAGCGCTACGCATGGCGACAGCAGTACGAACGTGTCTGCCTGGGCTGATGTTTCACTCAGACCAGGGATGTCAGTACACCAGCCGCAAGTTTCAAGAGGAACTGGTGCTCCACGGCATTTTGCAAAGCATGAGTCATCGTGGACAGTGCTGGGACAATGCTCCAACAGAGCGTTTTTTCGGCACACTGAAATCAGAGTGGGTACCTCGCAACGGCTACAGCCTAATCGAGGAGGCAAAAACGGACATGGTGCGTTTCTTCATGTACTACAACCGCACCAGGCTCCACAGCTACAACAACTACCTGTCGCCAATAGCTATGGAGCAAAAAGCGGCATAAGCACCGTAAACGGTGTCCGGGATTGCTTGACCAGTTCAAGCTCGCTCCTACAGATGGAAGGGGGGCTGTTTATGCCAGTTCGCCGCACACATCCAGTTCAACCAGCTGGCGTACTTCTGCCAGGGGCAGGTCTGCTCCCAGCAATGCGTGCAGCTTGCCGAACGCGGCTTCTCGAGTCATGCCGCCGCCCGAGAGCACGCCGGCTTCACGCAAGCGGCTGCCTGCTTCGTACACGTCCAGTTCCACACCACCTTCATGGCATTGGGTAATGGCGACCACCACGATGCCGTTTTGCTGTGCCCGTTGCAGGCTGGAGAGGAAGGCCGGGTTGTCGCTGGGGCCGGTACCGCTGCCGAAGCATTCGAGTATCAGGGCCTCAATCCCGCTATTGAGCAGGGCATCCAGTTGCGCCGCGCCAATCCCCGGCACCAGCGGCAGCACGCCGACACTGGCCTCGTGCCGTGGATGGCGGTACAGCAGCTCACCCGGCAAGGTATTGGCCTTGGGTGCGCCGCCATTACGCTTGAGCGCGACAAACGGGTTGCGCCCGAAGCTGCGCACTTTGGCGCAGCGTGTCGGTGCCAGGAGCGCGCCATGGAAGTACAGCTGCACGCCATGGGGCTGACCTCGTCCCAGTGCGCTCAAGGCACCGCTGACGTTTTCCCAGGCATCGCTGTCGGGCACGCCCGCTGGCAACATGGAACCGGTGAACAATACCGGTGCCGGCAACCCCAGCAGTTGAAAGCACATCGCCGCAGCGCTGTAGGCCAGGGTATCGGTGCCATGCAGGACCAATACTGAATCGCAGTCATCCTGTTCGACAGCTTCGATGATCGCGGTGCGCAGGCGCAGCCAGTAGGCGGGCGTCATGTTGGCGCTGTCGATCAGCGGGCTCATTTCGCGAAAGCGCCACTGCGGTACGTGCAGCTGTGGCTGGCTGGCAAGGTGTTCAGCCATGCGCGCTTCAAAGCCCGATGCCGGGGCCAGGCCGTTGGCGCTGGCTTGCATGCCGATGGTGCCGCCGGTGTAGAGCACCATGACGCGCTGGGCTATGTGATGAGTGGCTGCAGTCATTTATGAGTCTCCATAAGCAAAAACGCGGCGGTTCTGATAAGAACCGCCGCGTGAGTGTCAGCGTTTTGTTTCTTCGCTCGTGGCGGCCGGTCGTGGCGGCCAGGCCTTGAGGTCCAGATCCAGATCCGGGAATTTACTGGAATCGAACACCGGTGTCTTGATCCCGGCGCGACGTTGGTCGTCGTAGTCCTTGAGCACGCGCATGCAGATCTTGAACAGCATCGCCAGAGCAACCAGGTTGACGAACGCCAGCATGGTCATGGCGATGTCGGCGAAGGCAAAGACGGTTTGCAGGTTTTCGATCGAACCCCAAAAAATCAGCACCAGTACCAGCACGCGATAACCGATCAGCGCCTTGCGGCTCTCACCGACCAGGAAGCGCAGGTTGTTTTCACCCAGATAGTAGTTGTAGAGCATCGAGGTGAAGACGAACAGCGCCAGTGCCACGCTGATGAACACGCGGCCCCATTCGCCGACAACGGCAGCCAGGGAGTTCTGGGTCAGGGCAATGCCGTCCCCTTCAAAGCCCGGGGTGTAGAAACCGGACAGCAGGATCAGCAGCGCGGTGCAGGTGCAGATCACGAAAGTATCGAGGAATACGCTGAATGCCTGAACCACGCCCTGGGCGATCGGGTGGTCAACATCGGCCACGGCGGCTACGTTCGGAGCGCTGCCCAGACCGGCTTCGTTGGCGAATACGCCACGTTTGACGCCCATCACGATCGCACTGCCGATCAGACCGCCGAACACCGGGTCGAGGCCGAAGGCGCTCTTGACGATGTGGCCGAGCATGGCCGGCACGTGATCGAATTGCAGCACGATCACATAGAGGGTAACGGCAATGTAAGCCAGGGTTTTGACCGGTACCAGCAGGTCGGCTACCGAAGCGATACGTTTGATACCGCCGATAAACACCAGCCCCAGCAGGATGGCGATGGCCAGGCCGGAGTAATTGACTTCAAAGCCGAAGGCATCTTGCAGTGAGTGAGTCACAGCGTGGGCTTGCAGGCCCATGAAGGCAAAACCGAAGGTGATCAGCAGCAGGACGGCCATCAGCTTGCCCATCCAGATTTTGCCCAGGCCGTACTTCATATAGAAGGACGGGCCACCGCGCAGTTGGCCTTGCGCGTCGCGACGCTTGTACAACTGGCCCAGCGAACATTCGATCAGGCTGCTGGACATGCCGACCAGCGCGGTCACCCACATCCAGAACACGGCACCCGGACCACCGAGGGTCACGGCAATGCCGACGCCGGCGATGTTGCCTGCACCCACACGGCCCGCCAGGCTCAGCATCAATGCCTGAAACGAGCTGAGTTCGCCGGCGCTGCTGCGCAGGCTGTCTTTGAAGACCGAAAACATGTGCAGGAAGTAGCGAAACTGAACGAAACGCGAGCGGATCGTGAAGTAACCACCGAGCCCGACCATAAGCACGATTAGCACTTTCCCTGAGAGGAAGTCATTGATGACTTCAAGCATGGATTATTCCTCGCTGTTTTTATCTGTTGGCAACACGGCTGGATCGGGATCGCGTATTACGCCCGGCAAGACAGGGCATAAAACTAGGCGATCAAGGGGACCCTGGCCATGTTGCTGCTTGGTTTACGATGCTGTTTCCGCACTGTCGGTGGCCGCTGTTGCAGGGCCCACGCACGGGAAGAGGGCCGGCACTATACCTAGGAGTCTTGGAAGCGTCTGCATAAGTGATTGATTTTTCATGTACGAGTCGTCTGAAAAGGCCTCATATCCTGTCGTATTTGCCCTCTTTGTTTGTCCTTTGTGGGAGCCGGCTTGCCGGCGATGCAGGTTGCGCAGTTATCAGGTGCAGCGATGTGATGCCATCGCCGGCAAGCCGGCTCCCACAAAATGTGTGCAAAAAAAAGGGCCTGCAGACGTATCTGCAAGCCCTCAAAAGGTGAGAGGTGTCTAGTCCCTCGACCTGGTGAGCGTTGAGCGTGTTACGGCATCAGGCCTTGAGAGGCACCAGACGCGGAGCAATCATGTTTTCCGGGCGCAGGATGTCGTCGAGCATGGCGTCGTCGAGCAAGCCTTCTTCGCGCACCAGTTCCAGCACGCCGCGGCCGCTTTCAAGGGCGATACGGGCGATGCGGGTGGCGTTTTCATAGCCGATGTAAGGGTTCAGCGCAGTCACTAGACCAATCGAGTGTTCGACCAGTTCACGGCAGCGAGCTTCGTTGGCGGTGATGCCGACGATGCAATGCTCGCGCAGCATGTCCATGGCGCGTTGCAGCAGGCGGATCGAGTCGAAGATCTTGAACGCGATCAGCGGCTCCATCACGTTCAGTTGCAGCTGGCCGCCTTCAGCCGCGATGGTCAGTGCCAGGTCGTTACCGATGATCTGGAAGGCCACCTGGTTAACGGCTTCCGGGATTACCGGGTTGACCTTGCCTGGCATGATCGAGCTGCCCGGCTGACGCGCCGGCAGGTTGATTTCGTTGATGCCGGTACGCGGTCCGCTGGACAGCAGGCGCAAGTCGTTGCAGATCTTCGACAGTTTGACCGCGGTACGCTTGAGCATGCCGGAGAACAGGACGAAGGCGCCCATGTCTGAAGTGGCTTCGATCAAGTCGGCAGCAGGCACCAGCGGCTGGCCGCTGATGGTTGCCAGACGGGTCACGGCCAGGTGCTGGTAGCGCGGGTCGGCGTTAATGCCGGTACCAATCGCAGTACCGCCCAGGTTCACTTCGGTCAGCAACTCTGGCGCCAGTGTTTTCAGGCGGGCCAAGTCTTCACCCAGGGTGGTGGCAAACGCGCGGAACTCTTGACCCAGGGTCATGGGTACTGCGTCTTGCAGCTGGGTACGGCCCATCTTCAATACGTGGTTGAACTCAACGCCTTTGGCTGCGAACGCCTGAATCAGGCTGTCGAGGCTGGCCAGCAGTGCATCGTGACCCAACAGCAGGCCCAGACGGATGGCCGTCGGGTAAGCGTCGTTGGTCGACTGTGCCATGTTCACGTCGTTGTTCGGGTGCAGGTACTGGTATTCGCCCTTCTGGTGGCCCATGGCCTCCAGCGCGATGTTGGCGATGACTTCGTTGGCATTCATGTTGGTTGAAGTGCCAGCGCCGCCCTGAATCATGTCCACCACGAACTCGTCGTGGAAATCGCCGCGGACCAGGCGGGCGCAGGCTTCGCTGATGGCAGCGTGCTTGGCGTCGCTCAGATGGCCCAGCTCGCGGTTCGCGTCAGCTGCGGCTTGCTTGACCATGGCCAGGGCCACGACCAGCTTCGGGTAGTGCGAAATCGGAACGCCGGAGAGACGGAAGTTGTTCACCGCTCGCAGGGTCTGGATGCCGTAATACGCTTGAGCGGGTACTTCGAGTACGCCAAGCAGGTCTTTTTCAGTGCGGAAAGATGCAGCGGAGGACATGATAGAAATCATCTCGATAAGGACCCGGTCTGAGCCGGAACGCTGCGAATGCTAGGCTTGCAGACAAAATTGGGCCAATGCCTTTAAACACTATCCTATGCATAAACGGCATAATGACGACGTGACGCGACGGCCGCGTCGAACGTGTGACCCAATTTGGTGCGCGTCCGGGAGGACTCGATGAATCTCGAAAGTAAATGGTTAGAGGACTTTAGTGCCCTGGCCGCCACTCGCAGTTTTTCCCAGGCGGCGGAGCGTCGCTTTGTGACCCAGCCAGCCTTCAGCAGGCGTATTCGCAGCCTTGAAGCGGCACTGGGCCTGACCTTGGTGAATCGTTCCCGCACCCCGGTGGAGTTGACCGCGGCCGGTCAGCTGTTTTTGGTCACGGCGCGCACCGTGGTCGAACAACTCGGCGAAGTCTTGCGTCACTTGCATCACCTGGAAGGCGGGCAGGGCGAGGTCATGCAGGTGGCTGCCGCACACTCCCTGGCGCTGGGGTTTTTCCCGCGCTGGATCGCCCAGTTGCGTAACGAAGGGTTGAACATCGCCACACGCCTTGTTGCGACTAACGTCGGAGACGCTGTGCATGCTTTGCGTGAGGGCGGCTGCGATTTGATGCTGGCTTTTTACGACCCCGATGCGGCTTTGCAGATGGATCCGGAGATTTTCCCGTCCTTGCACCTGGGTAATACCGAAATGCTGCCGGTGTGTGCCGCCGACGCCGACGGCAACCCGCTGTTTGATCTGGAAGGCGAAGCCAGTGTGCCGTTGCTGGCCTACAGCGCCGGAGCATTTCTGGGGCGTTCGGTGAATTTGTTGCTGCGCCAGCGCAGCCTGCGATTTACCACTATTTATGAGACCGCCATGGCCGACAGCCTTAAAAGCATGGCGCTTGAAGGGCTGGGCATAGCCTGGGTGCCGCGGTTAAGCGTTCGGGCGGAGCTTGAGCGTGGTGAATTGGTGATCTGCGGTGGCCCGCAGTGGCACGTGCCGCTGGAGATCCGCCTGTACCGCTGCGCCCTGGTGCGCAAGGCCAACGTGCGCTTGTTGTGGCGCAAGCTGGAAAACCCTACGGCACCCGCGCCAATGCCGATTTAGCCGGTGCCCAAGGAGTTTTATTGTCTGACCTTAAAGTCAATAAAACCGGGCGTCGAAGCAGATTTCAACGTGAAAGACATATGGTCGGGGAATATGCGTTTTCTTTACCTTTTTGGGTATACTGCGCGGCCTTCGGCTGGCTTGACCGGCCTTAATTCCTATAACAAGCCACGTCGGTTTCCCCACGTGGCTTGTTGTTTTTTGACGCGCCTGCGGGCGCCCAAGAGAAGAGGCGCGACGATGAGTGCACTGGTAGGCGTGATCATGGGCTCCAAGTCCGATTGGTCCACCCTCAGCCACACCGCCGATATGCTGGAAAAACTCGGCATTCCTTACGAAGTTAAAGTGGTCTCTGCCCACCGCACTCCGGACTTGCTGTTCCAGTATGCCGAAGAGGCCGAAGGCCGCGGGATCGAGGTCATCATCGCGGGTGCCGGTGGCGCAGCTCACCTGCCTGGCATGTGTGCGGCCAAAACCCACTTGCCGGTACTCGGTGTGCCGGTGCAGTCGGCGATGCTGTCGGGCGTTGATTCGCTGCTGTCGATCGTGCAAATGCCTGCAGGCATTCCGGTTGCCACTCTGGCCATCGGCAAGGCGGGCGCGATCAACGCGGCGCTATTGTCGGCAAGCATCCTGGGCGCCAAGCACCCGCAGTTCCATACCGTATTGAAAGCATTCCGTGCTGAGCAGACAGACAGCGTTCTGGACAATCCAGACCCGCGCGAAGCCTGAGGTTTTTGACGATGAAAATCGGTGTAATCGGTGGCGGCCAACTGGGCCGCATGCTGGCTCTGGCGGGCACTCCGCTGGGCATGAACTTCGCTTTCCTCGACCCGGCCCCTGATGCCTGTGCAGCTGCACTGGGTGAACACCTGCGTGCGGACTACAGCGACCCGGACCATTTGCGCCAACTGGCCGATGAAGTCGACCTGGTGACGTTTGAATTCGAAAGCGTTCCGGCTGAGACCGTGGCATTCCTGTCGCAATTCGTACCGGTGTATCCGAGTGCCGAAGCGCTGCGCATCGCCCGTGATCGCTGGTTCGAAAAGAGCATGTTCAAGGATCTGGGGATTCCGACTCCGGACTTTGCCGACATCCAGTCCCAGGCGGATCTGGACGCCGCGGTGGCCAGTATCGGTCTGCCGGCAGTGCTCAAGACCCGCACCTTGGGTTATGACGGCAAGGGCCAGAAAGTGCTGCGCACTGCGGCCGATGTCGAGGGTACGTTTGCCGAACTGGGCAGTGTCGCCTGCCTGCTGGAAGGCTTTGTACCCTTCACTGGCGAAGTGTCGCTGATTGCTGTACGCGGTCGTGATGGCGAGACCCGGTTCTATCCGCTGGTTCACAACACTCACGACAGCGGCATTCTCAAGCTGTCCGTCGCCAGCACCGATCACCCGTTGCAAGCGCTGGCTGAAGACTACTCCAGCCGCGTGCTCAAGCAACTCGATTACGTCGGCGTGATGGCGTTCGAGTTCTTTGAAGTCGACGGTGGCCTCAAGGCCAACGAAATTGCCCCGCGTGTACACAACTCCGGGCACTGGACCACTGAAGGCGCCGAGTGCAGCCAGTTCGAAAACCATTTGCGGGCCATTGCCGGTTTGCCGTTGGGTTCGACGGCCAAAGTCGGTGAGAGCGCAATGCTCAACTTTATTGGCAGCGTGCCGCCGGTTGAGAAGGTTATCGCGATTGCCGACTGCCATTTGCATCACTACGGCAAGGCCTTCAAGGTCGGCCGCAAGGTGGGTCACGCCAATCTGCGCTGTGCAGACATGGCCACGCTCAAAGCGCAAATTCAGCGCGTTGAAGCGTTGATCGATCAGGCGTAAATCGTTGATTGGCGGGAACCATTCGGTGCCCGCCACTCTCTGATGGCGTGATCCCAAAGTGCTGACTAGGCTTGGGTCTACGCCATCTACAGAGAGGAAGCGTCCATGGGCATCATCGGAACCATTTTTATCGGCTTGATCGTTGGCCTGCTGGCCCGTTTCCTGAAACCGGGTGACGACAGCATGGGCTGGATCATGACCATCCTGTTGGGTATCGGCGGTTCGCTGGCAGCAACTTACGGCGGCCAGGCACTGGGTATCTATAAGGCAGGTGAGGGTGCCGGCTTTATTGGTGCGGTGGTCGGTGCGGTTATCCTGCTGGTGATTTACGGCATGGTGTCGAAAAAGAGCTGACAAGACGCTTGGGTTCTCTCTGCGCCAGACGCAGAGAGGGCTAGAATACCCGGCGTTTTAATCCCTCTTTTATTGAGCCTTTCATGCGCCGTTTTCTACTGACTTTTCTTTTGCTGGGCTGTGGCCTGGTACATGCGGCAGAACTGCCCGAAACCGACTGGCTCGACCTGATGCCAAAGTCGGATCAAAAAGCCCTCGAACAAATGCCCGAAATCGACCATGACTCGCCCGAGGCCAATGGTACGTTTACCGCCAAGGGTGGTTTGAAGCAGAGCAAAGGCCTGCCGGCGGTGATGTATTCCAGCAAAACAGTGCATGCCATGAACGGTAAAAACATCCGTCTGGGCGGTTATCCCGTGCCATTGGAAACCGATGCCAAGGGGCGCAGCACCCTGTTTTTCCTGGTGCCATACCCGGGCGCCTGCATCCATGTACCGCCACCGCCGCCCAATCAGCTGGTGCTGGTGCGTTACCCCAAAGGCTTGAAGCTGGACGACATCTACACGCCGTTATGGGTGATGGGTACGCTGAAGGTTGAGACGGTCAGTAATGACCTGGCGGATGCAGCCTATGCGCTGGACGCGAGCAAGGTGCGGGTAGTGGTTGAAGCGGATTTGTAAGGGGTTCGCAACTTAACTGTAGGAGCGAGCTTGCTCGCGAGCTGTTTAAAAGCTCGCTCCTACAGGTTCAGGGTTTCAGGCGTTTGCTCGCAATGCTCACACCCAGCGTATGACTCGCTCCCGGCTCCAGGGTAATGACGTCATCCATCACGTTGGCGGTTTCGATGCAGAGCATGCGCTGCCAGCCATCATCAGCCATGTCGTCAAACTGTCTGGCCCGCTCGATCCACGGGTTCCAGATTACTGCCGTGCGTGAACCGCGGCTGGTGAGATGGAGGCTGCGGTGCCAATCGGGATCGACAATGCTCAGCTGTTGCGGGGCGTCGAGGTAGATGCGGTCGGTTTCGCCGCTGAAGGTCAAATCGCCGTTCTGGCGGATCCGTTTCCAGTCTTGCAGCGTGTCGATATAGGTCAGTGCATCCAGCCCTTCAACATGCACCTTGCGCACGTCGCTGACGGCAAAGTAACTGTGCAGCGCCTGGCTGATGCTCACCGGAATGTCACTGCGGTTATGGCTGGTGAGGCTGATGTGCAGTTGCGTGTCCAGGCGAATGCTCAGGGTTAGTGCTACATCATGCGGCCAGCCAGGCAGGCCGCCTTCGATATGGGGCAGGCCAAGCTCAATATGCAAGGCTTCGCCGGCATCATCGATCTCCAGCACTTCCCACTCTCGGGTACGTACCAGGCCATGGGCCGTTGCCGGCTCGTCAGACTGACGCATGGCCTTCACGCTTTGCGGGTTGCGTTCAAAGTTGCCAAACCACGGCCAGCACACGGGGACACCGGTGCGGATGCCTTTGCCTGCTTTGTACTGTGCTTTTTCGTTGAGCCAGATGATCGGAGGCTCATCGCCAATCTGATAACTGAGTACCTGCGCGCCCTGTTTGGCGATCAACAGTTGGGCCTGACCATGCTGGAAGTGCCAGCACTCCAGTTCATCCAGGGTGACTGACTCTATGTGGTGCATGGCAGGCTCTCTATTTCAGTGGCTAGGGCAGCAGTAGACAGGCAAAGCGCGGCGAGGTTTAACGGCGCGGCGGAACGGAGCGCGTGCGGCCGCTGCCATCAATGGCAACGAACACAAATACAGCCTCGGTCACTTTGCGCCATTCGCTGGACAGCGGGTCATCGCTCCACACCTCAACCATCATCTGGATCGAGCTACGGCCGATTTCCAGTGCCTGGGTGTAAAACGACAATTGGGCTCCGACGGCCACCGGCACCAGAAACGCCATGCGATCAATCGCAACCGTGGCCACGCGGCCACCGGCGACCTTGCTGGCCATTGCGGTGCCTGCCAGGTCCATTTGTGAAACCAGCCAACCGCCGAAAATATCGCCGAAACCATTGGTTTCACGTGGCAAGGCAGTGATTTGCAAGGCCAGGTCGCCTTGCGGGATTGGATCTTCCTGTTCGAGCTCTAGCATGCCGGAGGGCCTCTGACCCGTGATTCTTCATGTGTACTGCGGGTGAATAAGCGTCTTTAGAAAAACGATTCAGCCCGAACATACTACGTTCGTCACGTTCTTCATAAGCCGCGCCAAGGGAAACTCTGCGAAATCGGCTAGTGAATGCCCAGCGGACGTTTTCGCACAGCAACCTCAGAAGTCTCAAAATGTTTCTTGCGGCCAGCGAGTATATCGATCACGGGCTTGGCCGACGACCTCCGGTTTCTGCTTTTTAACCACGGCGTGCGTCTAGCTCTGTGCTTTTGTAAACAATTTGTTATCTTTCAAAACCTGCCCAGCCCCTGCCGGCTTCGTTGCAGCATTTTGCCGAGCCTAATAAGAGAAGCAATACCCCATGATCACAGAGCCTTCCAGTGCTGCACCGCCATCGCGGCCGTTAACCCGTAATGACTACAAAACCTTGTCGCTGTCTGCCTTGGGCGGTGCGCTGGAGTTTTACGATTTCATTATTTTTGTATTTTTTGCCACGGTGGTCGGCAAGCTGTTTTTCCCGGCGGACATGCCGGAGTGGCTACGTCTGATGCAAACCTTCGGCATCTTTGCTGCCGGTTATCTGGCACGGCCGCTGGGTGGCATTGTCATGGCGCACTTCGGCGACCTGCTGGGGCGCAAGAAGATGTTCACCCTGAGCATCTTCATGATGGCGGTGCCGACCCTGATCATGGGCTTGCTGCCCACGTATGCGCAGATCGGCATGTGGGCGCCGATCCTGTTGCTGCTGATGCGCGTGATTCAGGGCGCGGCGATTGGTGGTGAGGTGCCGGGCGCCTGGGTGTTTGTGGCCGAGCACGTGCCGCCACGCCATGTGGGCTACGCCTGTGGCACCCTGACCTGTGGCCTGACGGCGGGTATTTTGCTCGGTTCGCTGATGGCCACTGCGATCAACACGATCTACACCCCGGCTGAGGTAGCCGACTACGCGTGGCGGATTCCTTTCCTCATGGGGGGCGTGTTCGGACTGTTCTCGGTGTATCTGCGGCGCTGGTTGCACGAAACCCCGGTGTTCGCCGAGTTGCAACTGCGCAAGGCATTGGCTGCAGAGGTGCCGCTCAAGACCGTGTTGCGTGATCATCGCAGCGCGATTGTGGTTTCGATGCTGCTGACCTGGTTGCTGTCTGCCGGGATCATCGTGGTCATTTTGATGACGCCTACCGTTCTGCAAACCGTGTACGGCTTCTCTGCAACGACTTCGTTGCAAGCCAACAGCCTGGCCATCGTGTTTTTGAGCCTGGGCTGCATTGCTTCGGGCGCACTGGCCGACCGCTTTGGGGCGGGCAGAGTATTCGTACTGGGATGCGCCGGATTGCTGATCACCTCGTGGACCTTCTACCACAGCCTGTTGCAGCACCCGGACTGGTTGTTCCCTCTGTACGCCTTGAGCGGTTTGTTTGTAGGCACCATCGGCGCTGTGCCCTATGTGATGGTCAAAGCCTTTCCGGCGGTGGTGCGTTTCAGCGGCCTGTCGTTTTCTTACAACCTGGCTTACGCCATCTTCGGTGGCCTGACCCCGATGGCGGTGACCCTGCTGCTTAAAGAAAGCCCGATGGGCCCGGCGTACTACGTGGCAATCATCTGCACCATGGGCCTGCTGGTCGGCGCCTACCTGTGGAAGAAAGGCCGCTGATCGAGTTGGCCTCGTTGCCCCACATCTTTAGCCTCTCCTTAAAAGGCCATCATTTGTAACCAATGATGGCCTTTCATCCAATTGTCACAATCGGTTCATAGAGTAGTCACATGGCCTGAAGATACTGGCCCCCGATTCATCTAACCCCGTTTGCTAGGAGTAAGGCATGAAACTGAAGCGTGTGATGGCGGCCCTGACTTTTGTTGCCGCTGGCGTTGCGACTGCCAATGCGGTTGCCGCTGGTGTTGACCCGGCTATTCAGCCCTACGTGAAGACCACCGGTGTGTCGGGGAACCTGTCCAGCGTTGGTTCCGATACCCTGGCGAACCTGATGACCCTGTGGGCTGAGGCTTACAAAAAAGAATACCCGAACGTGAACATCCAGATTCAGGCTGCCGGTTCTTCGACCGCACCGCCTGCGATCACTGAAGGCACCGCTAACCTGGGCCCGATGAGCCGCAAGATGAAGGACAACGAACTGGCTGCCTTCGAGCAGAAGTTCGGCTACAAGCCGACCGCTATTCCGGTCGCTGTTGATGCCCTGGCGGTATTTGTTCACAAGGACAACCCGATCAAGCACCTGACCATGGAACAGGTTGACGCGATTTTCTCGTCGACCCGTTTGTGCGGCGCCAAAGCTGACGTAAAAACCTGGGGCGACCTGGGTGTGACTGGCGACCTGGCGAACAAGCCGGTTCAGCTGTTTGGTCGT
Organism: Pseudomonas versuta; assembly: GCF_001294575.1. Classification (NCBI taxonomy): domain Bacteria; kingdom Pseudomonadati; phylum Pseudomonadota; class Gammaproteobacteria; order Pseudomonadales; family Pseudomonadaceae; genus Pseudomonas; species Pseudomonas versuta. The sequence continues at coordinate 4,455,388 of NZ_CP012676.1, read as the reverse complement.
AACTCGGTATCCGGCACTTATGGCTACTTCAAAGAAGAAGCCCTGTGCAAAGGCGACTACAAGCCAAACGTGAACGAACAACCGGGCTCGGCCTCGGTGGTGCAGTCCATCAGCAGCTCCTTGAACGGCGTGGGTTACTCGGGCATCGGTTACAAAACCGCCAGCGTGAAGACCGTGCCTCTGGCTAAAAAGGGCAGCACCGAGTTTATTGAAGACAGCGAAGAAAACGCACTGAACGGCAAATACCCGCTGTCGCGTTTCCTCTACGTGTACGTGAACAAGGCGCCGAACAAGCCGCTGAACCCGCTGGAAGCCGAGTTCATCAAGCTGGTTCTGTCCAAGCAAGGCCAGGAAGTGGTCGTGAAAGACGGCTACATCCCGCTGCCGGCCAAAGTCGCTGCCAAAGCATTGGCTGACCTGGGCTTGAAAGAAGGCGCATAAACAAGAGCTCTGTAGTCGCTGACGAAGGCTGCGATAAGGTCCGAAGGGCCTTCAAAAACGGGTCTGCTACGCAGCCATCGCAGCCTGCGGCAGCGACTACAGGCGTTCCTGATTCACCTCATTTCCACTCCGCTGCCAGCACCATTGGGCGGCGGATTTTCTGCGTCACTGCTTTGTCATCTTTCTGTCATACAGGACCGCTAGGGTGTGCGCATGAATGATCTGGCCAATTCCCCAATGACTACGACATCCGCTCCCAAGCGCATTGATTTCAATACGCCCGAACTCAAGCGCAAGCGCCGCATCCGTGCGCTTAAAGATCACCTGACCCGCTGGTATGTATTTATCGGCGGTCTTGCCGTTCTCGGCGCAATCACCCTGATTTTCTTCTTCCTCGGCTATGTGGTGTTCCCGCTGTTTCAGGGTGCAGACCTGAACGCCAGGCAGGCACTGACGCCGGTGTGGATGCAGGATGCCGGCAAGCCGCTGATGCTCTCCGTTGAGGAGCAGAATCAGGTCGGCATGCGTGTATCCGACAAGGGCCTGGTGCTGTTCTTCAGCGCGAAGACCGGCGATGAGCTGTCGAGGGTTAACTTGCCGTTGCCTGCGGGCACGCAAGTGACGTCGATCGGTGAAGACCAGCCGGGTAATCCGGTGGTGGTACTGGGCTTGTCCAGCGGTCAGGCACTGGTGTTCCGTCATAGCTACAGAGTCACCTACCCGGACAACAAAAAGACCATCACCCCGGCCATTGAATATCCGTATGGCGAAACGCCAATTACGCTCGACCCCCAAGGCCGTGCGCTGGATCACGTGAACCTCAGCGTTAACGATTCGACGCTGGTGCTGGCGGGTTCGAGCGGTGCGCAGTTGAACGTGCTGTCGATGGCCCGCGAAGAAAACATGATGACCGGCGAGGTCACGAATTCCGAGACCCGCATCGACCTCCCGCAAATGACCGAGCAGGTCAAGGCGCTGTACGTCGACCCGCGTCAACAGTGGCTGTATGTGGTCAACGGCAGGGCGCAAGCCGATGTATTCAGTCTGCGCGACAAGAGCCTTAACGGGCGCTACAAGCTAGCGGACGATGCAACGACCGAGATCACGGCCAGTACCCAGTTGGTGGGGGGCATCTCGATGATCTTCGGCGACTCCAAAGGTGGACTGAGCCAATGGTTCATGGCGCGCGACCCGGATGGCGAGCAACGCTTCAAGCACATCCGCAGCTTCCAGATGGGCACCTCGCCGATTGTCGAGATCACGGCTGAACAACGTCGCAAAGGCTTCCTGGCCCTGGACGCTGCCGGTGAGATCGGCGTGTTCCACAGCACGGCGCATCGCACTCTGCTGGTCGAAAAAATTGCTGAAGGCCCCGGTATCATGGCGTTGTCGCCACGTGCCAACCGCATCATCGTGGAAGAGGGCGGCAAGCTGCTGCCACTGGCCCTGAAAAACCCGCACCCGGAAGTGTCCTGGAGCGCGTTGTGGAGCAAGGTCTGGTACGAGAACTACGACGAGCCTAAATACGTGTGGCAATCGACGGCTGCCAACACTGACTTCGAACCGAAGATGAGCCTTGCGCCATTGACCTTCGGTACGTTGAAGGCGGCGTTCTACGCCATGTTACTGGCCGCACCGCTGGCTGTAGCTGCTGCGATCTACACCGCTTACTTCATGGCTCCGAGCCTGCGCCGCAAGGTCAAGCCGGTGATCGAGCTGATGGAAGCGATGCCCACGGTGATCCTGGGTTTCTTCGCCGGTCTGTTCCTGGCGCCTTATGTAGAGGGCCATTTGCCGGGGATTTTCAGCCTGCTGATGCTGATGCCAATCGGCATTCTGGTGGCCGGCTTTACCTGGAGCCGCTTGCCTGAGTCGATCCGCCTGCGGGTGCCGGACGGCTGGGAAAGCATGATCCTGATCCCGGTGATTCTGTTTGTGGGCTGGCTGTCGCTGTACATGAGCCCGTATATGGAAGCCTGGTTCTTCGGCGGTGACATGCGCCTGTGGATCTCCCACGACCTGGGCATCACTTACGACCAGCGCAACGCTCTGGTGGTGGGTCTGGCGATGGGCTTCGCAGTTATCCCCAACATCTACTCGATCGCCGAAGACGCCGTATTCAGCGTGCCGCGCGGCCTGACCCTGGGCTCGCTGGCGCTGGGTGCCACGCCGTGGCAGACCATGACCCGCGTCGTCATCCTGACTGCCAGCCCGGGGATCTTCTCGGCGCTGATGATCGGCATGGGCCGTGCGGTAGGCGAGACCATGATTGTGTTGATGGCCACCGGCAACACCCCGGTCATGGAAATGAACCTGTTCGAAGGCTTGCGCACATTGGCGGCAAACGTGGCGGTGGAGATGCCGGAGTCGGAAGTGGGTGGCAGTCATTACCGCGTGCTGTTCCTCTCGGCGCTGGTGCTGCTGCTGTTCACCTTTGTCATGAACACCGTTGCCGAGCTGATTCGTCAGCGTCTGCGCAAGAAATATTCGTCGCTTTAAGGAAGGTAGAAGTCTGTGAAACAGAACTCCCTCAAAGGTTGGTTCAAGAGCGGCGCTCCCGGGGTCTGGATCAGCGGTGGTGCGGTTTCCATCGCGGTCATCATGACCATCGGCTTGCTGTCGGTCATCGCGGTACGTGGTCTGGGTCATTTCTGGCCTGCGGACCTGGTGCACGCGCAGTACAACGTGCCGGGTGATGCCAATCACGTGCTGGTCGGCGAAGTGGTGCAAAAGGAAGAAGTGCCTCGCGAACGGCTGAAAAGCGCCGGTCTGCCAGTGCCGGATCAAGGCCCTGAATTCATGACGCGCGAGCTGATCAAGGTCGGCAACCGTGACCTGAACGGCAACGACTTCACATGGGTGGTCGGCGAGTGGCTGACCAACCAGAGTAAGCCGCCGGAGTTGATGGCCATCGAGCGCCGCGAGTGGGGCAACTTTTACGGTTACCTGGTCAATGTGAAGGAAAACGGCAAGGTGGTCGCCGAAGGTGCGGCGGCCTGGCCAGAGCTGCAAAGCCGTGTCAAGCGGATCAACGAGCTGGCGGCGCAACTCAGCCAGCTGGAAAAGAAAGACATCGGCGCGATCAACTACGGGCTGGAGCGTATCCGCCTGCATGGTCGCAAGCTGGAACTGGACGGCAAGCTCACGCCTCAAGCGCAAGCGGACATGGAGTCCGAACGTGCCGAGCTGAACGCCCGTTACAAGGCCATCGAGGAGCGGTTGGGTGACTTGCATGCCCAGTTCAACCGCGACAGCCTCACGGCCCGCGACGCCAATGGTAAAGAGCTGGAAATCAGCATCGGCAAGGTAGTAAAGGCTTACCAGCCGAACGCGATGAACAGCTGGCAGAAGCTGGGGATGTATTTCAGCAACATATGGGAGTTCCTCAGCCAGGACCCGCGTGAAGCCAACACCGAAGGCGGGATCTTCCCGGCGATTTTCGGCACCGTGATGATGACCTTGATCATGGCCGTGATCGTGACGCCGTTCGGTGTGCTGGCGGCGGTGTATCTGCGTGAATATGCCAAGCAAAACACCCTGACCCGGGTGATCCGCATCGCGGTCAACAACCTGGCAGGGGTCCCGGCCATTGTGTACGGCGTGTTTGGTCTGGGTTTCTTTGTGTATGTACTGGGCGGTTCGGTTGACCGGTTGTTCTTCGCTGAAGCATTGCCTGCGCCGACCTTCGGTACGCCGGGTCTGATGTGGGCTTCGCTGACCCTGGCACTGCTGGCGGTACCGGTGGTGATCGTGGCCACTGAAGAAGGGCTGGCGCGTATTCCACGCACCGTTCGCGAAGGATCGCTGGCGCTGGGTGCCACCAAATCCGAAACCTTGTGGAAGATCGTGTTGCCGATGGCCAGCCCGGCCATGATGACCGGCATGATCCTCGCCGTGGCCCGTGCGGCCGGTGAAGTGGCGCCGCTGATGCTGGTGGGCGTGGTCAAGCTGGCGCCGTCGCTGCCGCTGGACGGCAACTACCCGTACCTGCACCTTGACCAGAAGATCATGCACCTGGGCTTCCATATTTATGACGTGGGCTTCCAGAGCCCCAACGTCGAAGCCGCCCGCCCGCTGGTGTACGCCACCGCGCTGCTGCTGGTACTGGTGATCGCAACGCTTAACCTGTCGGCGGTGTGGATCCGTAACCACCTGCGCGAGAAGTACAAGGCGCTGGAAAGCTGATTGATACACGTAAGGGTCATGTGGGAGCTGGCTTGCCAGCGATGGTATCGCGACGGTTCATATGTACACCGCGTTGTCCGGATCGCCGGCAAGCCGGCTCCCACAATAATCATGTAAACCTCTGGCCCTGATAAGCGGCCAGAGGTAAGCGAAATGAATTTTTAGCGTATGGAGCAACCCATGCAGCATGAATCCCCTACCCACGGCATCAACATGTCAGCCCTGGGTCGCAGCAAGCAGAGCCTGAACCTGGCTGACGAAGCCGTCGCCATTGAAGTGCCGGGCCTGAATCTTTACTACGGTGAAAAACAGGCGCTGTTCGACGTCAGCCTGAACATCCCCAAGCAACGGGTGACGGCGTTTATCGGCCCGTCGGGCTGCGGCAAGTCCACGCTGCTGCGCACCTTCAACCGGATGAACGATCTGGTGGACGGTTGCCGTGTCGAAGGCGAGATCAACCTGTACGGCAATAACATTTACCGCAAGGGCGAGGATGTGGCCGAGCTGCGTCGCCGCGTCGGCATGGTGTTCCAGAAGCCCAACCCGTTCCCCAAGACCATCTATGAAAACGTGGTCTACGGCCTGCGGATCCAGGGCATCAATAAAAAACGCGTACTCGACGAAGCGGTTGAGTGGGCGCTCAAGGGCGCGGCGCTGTGGGACGAGGTCAAGGACCGTCTGCACGAGTCGGCGCTGGGTTTGTCCGGCGGTCAGCAACAGCGTTTGGTGATTGCCCGTACCATCGCAGTGGAACCTGAAGTCCTGCTGCTCGATGAGCCGTGCTCGGCACTCGACCCGATCTCGACCCTCAAAGTCGAAGAGCTGATCTACGAGCTCAAGTCCAAGTTCACCATCGTGATCGTGACCCACAACATGCAGCAGGCCGCCCGGGTTTCGGACTACACCGCGTTCATGTACATGGGCAAGATGGTTGAGTACGGTGACACCGACACCTTGTTCACCAACCCGGCCAAGAAACAGACCGAAGACTACATCACGGGCCGGTATGGCTAGTTTGCGCTGCGGTAAGGCAGCTCGACGACACGACACATTTGGCTAGCCGCTTCTAGCGTGCGGCTCACAGCTTCTGCGGAGCAAAACATGATTTCAAAGGATGGCCTCACCCATCACATTTCCGCGCAGTTCAATGCGGAACTCGAAGACGTACGCAGTCACTTGCTGGCGATGGGCGGCCTGGTCGAGAAACAGGTCAATGATGCCGTCACGGCGTTGATCGAAGCCGACTCGGGCCTGGCGCAGCAGGTGCGCGAGATTGACGATCAGATCAATCAGATGGAGCGCAATATCGACGAAGAATGCCTGCGCATTCTGGCCCGTCGTCAGCCGGCCGCATCTGATCTGCGCTTGATCATCAGTATCTCCAAGTCAGTGATCGACCTGGAACGCATCGGTGACGAAGCGACCAAGATCGCTCGCCGTGCCATTCAGCTGTGCGAAGAAGGCGAGGCACCGCGTGGTTATGTCGAGGTGCGGCATATTGGCGATCAGGTGCGCAACATGGTGCGCGATGCGCTGGACGCGTTTGCCCGCTTCGATGCCGACCTTGCTCTGTCGGTCGCCCAGTACGACAAAATCATCGACCGCGAGTACAAGACCGCACTGCGTGAGTTGGCCACTTACATGATGGAAGACCCGCGTTCGATCTCGCGAGTGCTGAGCATCATCTGGGTCCTGCGTTCGCTGGAGCGTATTGGCGATCACGCGCGCAATATCTCCGAGCTGGTGATTTATCTGGTGCGCGGCACCGACGTGCGGCACATGGGCCTCAAGCGTATGCGCGAAGAAGTTGAAGGCATCGGCGCTGATAACGCTAATGTTGTGCAGTCGCCTGACGATAAATAAGATTGCCCGAGATAAAAAAACGCCCGGCCAAGAGCCGGGCGTTTTGCTTTTCGGCATTTATATTCCAGGCGCTTTGCCAACGATAATGCCGCCGGGATAGCCCTCGATCGTGGCGCATGGCCATTATTGCGCGCATGATTGTCAGGATTTTAAAGGAGCAGCTGATGAGCAAGGCCCGTGTGCTGGTGGTGGATGACGCGTCGTTTATTCGCGATCTGGTTAAAAACTGCCTGCGTAACTATTTTCCGGGCATCAGGATCGAAGACGCCGTCAACGGCCGAAAAGCCCAGGCCTTGTTGACCCGCGAGACTTTCGATCTGGTGCTGTGCGACTGGGAAATGCCGGAGATGTCCGGTCTGGAGCTGCTGACCTGGTGCCGCGAACAGGACCCCCTGAGAACACTGCCGTTCATCATGGTCACCAGCCGGGGTGACAAGGAGAACGTGATCCAGGCGATTCAGGCCGGGGTGTCAGACTTCGTCAGCAAGCCCTTTACCAACGAGCAATTGCTGTCCAAGGTGAAGAAGGCTTTTGCCAGGGCAGGTTTGCTGGATGCCGCGATGAGCAGTACGCCTGCCCGATTGGGCAGCGCCCTGGGCAATGATTCGCTGAATGCATTGACCGGTGGCAAGGCTCAGGTGGTCTCGCCGGCTCCCGTAGCGCGTCCGGTGGCGGCGGCACCAAAGCCTGCGGTTCAGACCCCGACAGGCCGGGGTCAAGGGCAACTGCGCCTGGCCAGTGGTACACAGGCGTGCGTGATCAAGGCGCTGAGCCTTAAGGAGGCGCTGCTGGTGGTGCGACGGGGTGAAGTGCTGCCACAGGTATTGGCCAGCGCAGTGCTGGACCTGGAGCAGGGCGAGAACGCCGAGGTTGCGCGTCTGAACGGGTATCTGCATGCCATCGTGGCTTACGAGCCCAGGCCAGACAGTGACTGGTTGCAACTGACATTCCGCTTTGTCGATCAGGATGCCGAAAAGATGAACTACCTCTCGCGCCTGATCGCCCACGGCACCGCTCAGAAGCACTTTGTGCCGGGTGCGTAAGATGAACCGTGCACATCCTGTAGGAGCAAGCTCGCTCCTACAGGGGGGGAATCAGTCCAGATAGGCCAGTTGCCAGGTCTCGCGGTCGATCATGACCAGTTGCACGCTGTTGATCCGGGTGTTGGCCGGTTTGCCGTTGACGGCCACCGATGTTTCGATCCGGTAAATGCCCTGCGGTGCACGTTCATCAAGGGTGATGGTGAAGGTGTTTTCGTAGCCGCCACTTCCGCCTTTGGTATTCGCGACCTTGCTACCTTCTTTCAGCGGCTTGGTTTCGTTGGGGGCAAACAAGCGGATATCTTCTTTGATTTCACTGACCGGCTGCGCCGAACCGCTGATCGCAACGATGTTTGAAACCACGGTAATCGGTTGGCCGCGTTTGATGGTCATGCCCGGTTGAATGCTGGTTTCGTAGCTGACAAGTTCTGGTTGGGCGGGCTGCTTTTTACCCGCGGTTTTATATTGTTTTTCTACTTCTTCGGCGGTTTTGGTTTGTACCGATTTGGCATTGATTGCAAAGCACGCCGCCATGCCTGCCACGCTACCAATCAATATTCCTGCCCCCTTATCGTTGCCCCCGCTGACAGCAGCGCCTGCGGCCGCACCGGCGGCAATCGCCAAGCCACATTTCATCCAGTCGCCCCCGCTCCAGCTAGTCGGGTTCAGGCTGGCTGAGTCGATATTGGCGCAGCCTTGCAAGCCAAGTACCGAAGCCAGGCCTAAGGCCAAGAAGCGTTTATCCAAAGAGTGGGAGGGCAATTTCATCAGTAACTTCCAAGTAAGAGAGGGGGGAGCTCACGGACCCTGATTATTCTATTCGGGTTCGGTTCAGTGCTTCTTTAAGTTGTTGTTCGGCCTGGCGAATGATGCTGCGTGCCCGGGCGTTGTTCGAGTCCATGCCCAGGACGACCTTGGCTACGGCGATTGCAGACTGGTATTCCCCGGCATTGAGCGCATTCTGGGCTTGTTGCAAGGAGGCATTTACCGCCCTGGAGGCTTGTTGTAGCTGTTGCTCACGTATCTGGCGGTCAGCCGCTTCCTGACGTTGGCGATCGAGGGCAGCCTGTTCGCGTTGGGCATTGTCTTGGCGGGCAGCTTCGTCCGCCTGAATTTTAAGCTGTTGTTGTTTTTGCTCTGCCTCCAGCTTTTGTTGCTGGCGCTCCTGGGCAGCTTGAGCGCGCTGCAGAAGACTCAAGGCCCGAGGCTCGTTGCGATCCTGTTTCAAGGCCAGCCCGGCGTTGTCCAGCGCGCAAGCAAAGTTATGCGTGTCAAAGCAGGTTTGACCTGCTTGCAAATAGGCATCGAACTGTTGATGGTCCGGGCCAGCCGTTATCTTCACTGCGATGTAACCAGCACCCACCAGAACCAGCGCGCCGATAAGGATTTTCATGACCGGTTTTTTAGCTTGGGGAGCAGGTGCAGGCGATGCTGACGGCGGGGGCGCCGCGGGTGGCTCAGGCGGTGAGGCAGGCTGGTCCGCAGGCCGCTGAACACGGGCCGGTACGATTGGCGCTTCAGCCGTGGGCGCAATGGGTTGCACCGGTGGCTCAGGTGCCGGTGGTGGCTTTACCGCCGCTGGCGCCTGCGTAAGCGAGACGCCGCAGAACGGACAGTGTTTCACGGGGCCGCAGAGCCCCTGCCCGCAGGCGCTGTTGGCGCATGTGGTGGGGAATGCAGAGGCTGACGACACGGACATAATCTTCTCGTTTAGATCAAGGCGCCGGCGGCGGAGCCGGGGCAGTCAGAGGTGGGCCTCCCACGGCTGGCGCGAACAGCTGCGCCAGCTCCAGGATTTGCCCGGCCGTCATCCAGGCAGCCATGCCTTCACGCCACAGCAGACTGTCGCGAGTGATTTGTCCGGACTGTACGTACTGCTGCAATTGCTGGGTGTTATAGGGACCGTAATTGGTGCCGCTGACACTCAGGTGGTAGCTGTGTTGCGGTGCAGCGCCCGGAGGCGGTGGTGCGCCGTTACCTGCCGCGCCGGGCGGCGGCGGGGCAATGCCTGCTGCCGGGGCGGCGTCGGTTTGTTTGAACAGGTTTTCAAGCCAGCCTTCTTTGAAGAACTCTTTGCACGTCGTGAGTTTTTCGCCGTGATTGACATCTACTTCTTCGTGGTAGACGTCTGCCAGCGAGCCTTCGACGCGATGGCCCCATTGGCCCATGAGGTGCTCGGCAGTTTCGACCAGTTTTTTCGCATCACCGGGCGCCTGACGGTTCAATCGAGCCAGGTACTCGTTTTTCAACAGCTCGGCGATTTTGGACGGGAATGCTGCGAAATTGCGGGACACACCTTTTTCGTCAGTGCGTTTTTGCGCCTTGTAGGCGTTGGTGCTCAAGTCTTCAAACAAGACGACCAGTGCAGCCACTTGCGCGTTATCCAGGCGCAACGATTTGTCTTTGACCTGAGCGGTAATGTCAGTGCGATGAATGCTGTTGAAGCCGCTTTGACGGATGGAGAACTCATCACCAATGGTGAAGTTGTCCTTGGCGATCAGGAATTCGTACAGGCCGTTGTTCAAACGCTCCAGGATGCCCAACGCAATGGCGTGCAGGAAGAGTTTGAAGTCCTCGGCAAACTGGCGGTATTGCTCTTGGTTGAACTGGATGGGCTGCACGAATTGGCTGATGCGCTTGTGTACATGCAGCGGAATGATCGCGCTTTCTTTGCGATAGCTGGCCAGGTACGTCGACAGCTGGGTCAATGCCGGGATCGGGAAGCCGCTTAATTCGGTGTAGCAAATCAGCTTGCCGGGCATACCAGACTCTACAAACTGGATTTGGCTGGCGGTCATGCCTGTGCCTTGCGGCAGACACTGAGCCAGCAGGGCGCCATAGGTACGGCTGAACTCACTGGCGTTTTGCACGCCAATCAGACAGGTGTAAAGGTCTTTGTGGATCTCGAAATCACCATTGAGGTTCAGTGGCACCCACGGCATGGCCCGTTGCAGCAGCAGACGGAATTTCTCTCGTTGCTCATCGGGGGTCAGCGCCGCCAATGCGGTCGTCAGCGGGTCCACGCCCGGTGAGTTCTTCGGCAACTGTTGCACGGCTTTATTACGTAGTTTGAGCAGCAGTTCTTCCTGGCCTTCCAGGGTCTGCAGCTTGCCAAACAGGGTTTTGGAACCGCCAAAATCCTTAAAGGCATCTTTGGCCCACTCGCGCACTTGCTGGCTGTCGACTGACTGTTCGTCGTCGTTCTTCACCAGTGTCAGCGGGATCAATGTGGCGTGCTGAGTGTGAATGCTGGCCTTGATCTTGGCGATGTTGGCGTCGATGCCCTTGAGCAGGTGATCGACAGCGTTGCGTCCATCTTGCAGGCGGCCGACAAAACCATTCCAGAGCGGCCGGCCGTTGTTGTCCACCGACTCCTTGCGACCCAGCCAGTCAGAGATGTCACGCAACAGTTGCGCCGCCTCGCGGGCGGCCACCGAGCGCACATAGAACAACAGGCTGTCACGCAGGGTGTCTTTGACCTGGCTGATCACGGTATCGGCTTGTTTCTCTTTACCGCTAAGGCGCGCGAGCAGCCCTTTACCTGTGGTTTCTTTCAGGCGTTCGAATTCTCGTGCCAGCTCTGATGATTCGAGCTTCTCAGACAGCTCCTTGAAGCGGCCGGAGTTTTTTTCCAGAGCGGGGATGATGCCGCTGCTTTCGTTTTCGAGGCGATCTTTGATCATTTCGACCAGCGCCAGGGTGTAATCCAATCCCCCACGTTCGTCATCGTCGAGGCGGCGGAACAGCTTCTCCGGCAAGTTGTCTTCGCGCGTCCACTGGGCAAAACGCTTCTGTCGATTTTCTTTGATGCGCACCTCATGGTTGCGCTCTGCGCTGTCGATGGAGCTGCCTTTAGTGTCGCGTTCCAGTTGCTGTTGAATTTCGCGAACCAGGGTCAACCATTGATCTTTGTCGGCGCCGCCATTTTGCAGGCGCTCAAACAGCACTTCGACTTTTTGCTCGATTTGCGCAATGACACTGTTGTCACCTTCAACTTGGAGCAGGTCATCGGCAATCTGGTAATGAGTGAACTCACCCGTGGCCTGGGTCAACTCAACGCGGGACAGAAACTGGGGCAGGTCAGTGAAGGTGCGTGCCGTGATGGTCAGTTGTTCCTTGAGAAACTCGTCGCGTTCTTTGTCGGTCGGACGATTGCCGGTGACCTCGGCATTGGCCACGCCAAAGAACGCTTTGAGCATGTGTTGCACTTGCTGGTTGAGGCGTACGTTCTGGCGCGCATCGATCTGGGTGTCGAGCACCGCCTGACCGACTGAGGAGTACGCGCGAGGGAAGCGAAGTTTGGTCTCGCTGCCGTAGTCCTGAGGCAGGCTGACGTCAAAGCTGCGGATCTTGAACTGGTTCTGGTTGACCGCCACTGAGCGCTTTTTGTTGGCGAAGTCTTGGGAGGTGAAGTCGGTAAACAACACATCGGAGACCATCTCGTAGATGTCTTCCTGGTTTTCGGTGCGGGCTTGCGCAACGTTGCCATTGTCGATGATGAACACATCATCGTAAGGGCGGGTGTCGATAAACAGGTTATCGGTGGCGTCCCAGTGCTTGAGCAGAGGATTGCCGCGCATGCAGGTTTCAAGCTCCATCAGGGCCGCGTAGCCGTTTGCCTGTACACGCTCTGTGTTGAAGGCATTGAAGCCGCCTGGCAAGACGAAAAACAGATCAACCTTGCCTGAGATGTTGTTTTCTTTGAGGATCGCTTTGGCCAGATAACCCATGTCCAGGAACGATCCGGAGCCTGTGCCGCCGGCTGCTGAACCGGTGATGACGATGCGAATCTTGCCTGGATCGATTTCCAGTCCTAGTTTTTTGAGCTTGTCGGCCTGAGTCCCGATGTTGTTGAGCAAACGTGCGACTTTGTCGCGTAGTTTGTCGCGAATGGTGGGGTATTTGTCGAAGAAATACAGACGGGACAAGGCCCGGATCTGCCCTGCGCCCTTGGACGGGTCAATCCCCAGGGATTTGATTTTGTCAGGGGTCAGGGGGAACCATTCCGCCACTTCGCGATGCCGATTGAGCTCATCAATGGAGTGCGTGTATTTGCTCAGGTGCAAAGGCTCGATTATTTTTTCTTCGGAGGTGAACGCCACTTGTTCGGCGAGCACATCAGTTTTGACTGACTTGCCATCCTGCGTCACTTCGCCGGAATCGAGGTCGAAGTTGATGAACTGCACCAACGGGAAATCCGAAATGTGCTGTACCTGATTGTTGCCTCCCCAGATGGCATTGAGGATGCGCCGGCGCAGGCGAATGTTGACCTTCATGCCGGTGCCGCCCAGGGCGATAAACAAGGTGGGGTGGATTTTTTCACTGACCAGTGGGGTTACCGGGCCGGAAGGTTGTGCACTCTTGTCCATCTAAAACTCCATGAGCCCTTTGGGGCTAACCGATGATCTCGGTGTATTGATCCACACAATCAGATACAGCAGGGCCAATGGGAGGGGAGTGCCATTGGCGGGAAGGTTTAGCGTTTGGCCGAGAATGTCATTAGCCAAGCCACCAGGGAGATGGCGGCGACACCACCCAATGGTGCGATGTACAGCGGCGCAAGGAACTGTCCCGAGTTGAGCACGGCGAGAACGGCCATGATGGCAATCATTAACAGACCCAAAAACAGGAACCAGCCTGAGGCATTGGCCCTGCTTGGCGCCACACGCTCACGCACGCGCCAGTTGGCATAGGCGTTTTTGATCACGAAAAACAAGATGGCCAGTACCACCAGCACGGCTACCCCAATCAGGGCGTCACGGCTGTCGACTTTCTTCGCCCCCAAGTCCAGGCCCAGCGTTTGTGGCGCGCCCAGGGTGGTCGTGGTAGCGGGCGTCGGCGCAAGGCTCTCGCTTTCAATCGGTGCTGGCAATGCGCTGGTCTGTGCCATGTTTAAAACTTCCTTGCTATGCGTGTGGGGTTACTTGAGGCGGACGGCGGTATCGGGTTCGATGTTTTCCAGGCGTGCGCTAAATAGGCCGCGCTTGAGCGTCGCGATCTTGTTTTGTTGTGAGTCATACACGTTGGCGCTACTAAAGGGTTTTAGCGGATAGGTCTGGGGCACGCCTTCGACGATGACGGTGAGGGTTTTTTTGCCCGCAATCAGCAGGGCGGCCAGCACGGCACCGATCAAAAGTAGAACAAACAGACCGAGCAGTATTAGTACCGGGCCGAGCGGATAGCTGATTTGCAGTACCACCGGCAGCCGTGTTTCGGAGGTCGTAGCTTCTGCAGACGGGATAAACACGTCCGGCAGGGCGTCGCCGGGGAACAGCTCGTTCATGCGCGCAATGAATGTCTGAGATATGCGCAACTGCTGCTCGCTGAGGGTGATGTTAATACTGCCGGCGCGCTGATAGCCGCTGGAGAAAATCACGTCGCTCGACCATTGTGAAGGCAGGGGCGGCAGTTGCAGGCTGATCTTTAGCTCATCGGAGCGGGCACCGGGCTCAAGGTCTTTGAGGCGGTCCAGTGAGATATTCGAGTTCAGGGCTTCACCCGGCATATCCAGAGTCATGTCGATCTTGGCGTCATGGATCTGGTACGGGTTGAACTGATTTTCGAAATTGCCCAGCAGCACGGCGGTTTTTGGCGAACTGTCGACGTTGATATTGAGGATGACTGTTTGTTGGTCGGGGGCCAGTTCGGCACTCACGTCCTGGGTGTCTTGAACGCCGGTGGGTATAAAGCGCACGGCAGCTTGAGTCAGTGGCTTGAGCCGCACACGATCATCGTTGAGCAGGCTGGCAAGCGCAGGTTGGTTAAGCACCTGCTCCAGGGCAACACTGGCTTTTTGACCGTAAGCCAGGGCGTAGATCATCAACCCGTTGGCTTCGTAGTTTGGCCCCTTGACCTGCATTTTTTGCGGGAAGGCGGCTATCCGGGTAATTGCGGTTTCGTTGTGCAATAAATCGTAAAACTCGCGATTTTTAGTCTGGGTTTCGGTGCTGTTATTCGGACTGTTTTTGTTGTTGGTGATGATCCAGATGATGCCTTCACGACCTTCCAGCGCGGTGGTGATTGAAGCCAGCAAAGCTTCTTTAAAGTCGGTGTCTGCATAGGCACCGCTGGCTTTGCGTTCCAGCTTCAGGCCATTGATGTAGGTGGGCATCGAAGCGTGGTTGGCCGGGCCGCGGTAGATCCACTCGGGCGAGGGGTGCTGGTTATCAGCCTGGTTGAAACCGCCTATAACCACTTGCGAGCCGCCGGCGGCTGTACTCACCAGTTGCGTGATCAGAGGTTTGAACGATGAAGCCGGGTCGCTGTAGAAAGGCTCCATCCAGCCAGAGTTTTGTACCAGGAATACTTGGCGAAGGGGTTCTGCGCTGGCCATGCTGCTGGCGAGCGTCAGGATGATCATCAGGCATTGGCGCAGCCGCACGGTCAAGCATTCCATCGGTAAAGCGCTCCGCATGAATCGATATACAGCCACATTGCGTTATCAAAAAAGAACCACTGGGCATTCCAGGGTTCGCTGGCTCGCGCCCTGATCGAGAATTGCTGATCGCCGATTTGCTCGAAGCAATAATCGACGTCCATTGGCTGACGGTTCTCGAAAAAGGCTTCCAGCGTGCTGGACTGTTTGACCCGCAGAGAGAGCAAACGCTTTTGTGTGGTGAATTCGATAAAGGGGTACACCACGTCACGGGTGGTAGGCTCGATGTTTTCGTCATGTTCGCCCCAAGGCAGCTCGAGCCGAATATTGTATTTAAAGCTCAAATGACCTGTGCTCAGGCGATAGCCCTTGATGGGCATCGGCAGGTCGGTAGCGCCCGGATCCAATTGCAGATAACGCTGGCCGTCGGTCTCGAAGATCAACTGCCACAGGCCTCTGCCGTCCAGGAACGGTGGCCCTTGCTCGGGCTTGGCGGTGGCATTGTTGGGCCATCGATGCCATTGAGCTTTGAGTTCGCTGCCTTGAGTCAGGCTGAGGTAGCCGTGTTCGCCAATCCACAGCAGGCGGCGGGAGGCGGCATCGAGAATGGGCGCTGATAGCCGGGTCATGCGCTCAAGGTCGGCGTCTCCAACCGGGCAGCGATGCCAACCGTAGAGGCTGGCCGGATAGACAATAAATACGTGCCCGCTTTTAAGCTGAGGCAAATACGAACAGCCTTCCAGCATACCCGGCCCGCCCAGCGGCCCGCCGTCGTCGCGCAAGGTCTGGTAGCGCAGCGTCAGGGGGTCAACAGTAACTAACGTGGCGCCGCTATCGCTAGAGAGCAGCAGGTGCTGAGCGTTTTCTTCTTGGTGGAGGCTGACCGACCAGGCCCAATTTTCGAGACGTGAGCGGCCAATGGGCTCGCCTGTGGGCAGCAGTTCAAGCCATTTGCCTGAACCTCTTTGCCACAGAAACAAGCTGCCTTCGCGGCTTAGCGCATAGAGTGCTTCTCGATGTCCGCCGAGGTTGGCGACCAGGAAATTCAGGCCATTTTTGCGCGGCAGCTCAATGATCTGTTTACGGCTATTCAAGTCACCCTGGCGCGTGTCGAGCAACTGAGCGTACAAGCGCGAACTTATGTCTTCTGCGGCGTTCAGTTTGCTGCGTTCATTGATGACGCGAGACCCACTGCCATCGCCATAAGGTGGCAGCCAGCGGCGGGCAGGTTGGTACACGACCTTGGACAGCGTTTTTCCGGAGGTTGGGCAGACGCTGAAAGCAGGGGGCAAATAGTTGCCTGGTGCACCATCGGGAACTGGAGATGCTCCTACGAGGAAATCCAGGTCCACAAGTTCCGCAGCAGGTTTTCTGCCAGCAACAGTGTTGAGGGAGAAAGTGCCGTCGCACGATTGCAGCCACTCTTGATTACCGAGCTGCCACACGTAGGTACGGTCGTTATTAACTATCTCCATATATTCCTGTTGCTTCCTGCGACTAGTCCATGCGAGTGCCTGCAATGGGCGGGAGGGCGACTAGCACTTCTCTAAGGGGTGGTGTTTCTTGAACGAAGGCGTGGCCAGTTTTTATCAGGTCTAACCGTATCGCGGAATAGTGGCAGAATGATATGGGTTGTCAACCATACGTTGGTCAGCTTAAGGCAGTTGCAACCCGCCCGACGCTTTATGAATAGCCCGCAAGTGTTCGCCAATCTGTTTGACGTTGGCTTCGGTAGCCGCAATTTCTGCAGCCCGGGCAGGTTCAAGCAGCTTGCGCACTTCCTGGTCCAGGTCAGTGGTCAGGCGCAGTAGTTGCTGCTGGCGCTGGCTGCTTTCGGATTCGAGCATTTCCCACTCCCTGGCTTGCGGCAGGCCATAACCACTGCTGCCGAGCAACTCGGCCGGACGGCTGAGGAAGCCGCTGCTGGCGAGAATTTCCTGCAGGGTTTTATTGGCTTTATCCATGCCGCCATCCTTGAGCCCGCGCGCGCCCAGGTACTTTTGCTTGACCTCGTCCTGGGCCAGCAGCAGTTGCCGACGAAAGCTGGCTTGCTCAAGCAATAGCAGTGCTGCACTTGAGCGCAGATCAGCCTGTTCGATCCAGGGTCGGCGTTCGTCGGCGTTCAGGGCCAGCCAGTCTTCGACTGTGGTCTGTTTGATCGGCATACGGCTTTTGAGCACGTCGAACATCGCCTGATAGCGGTCGCGGTAGGAGTCAAACCGGTAGCCCAGGCGCAGGGCCTCTTTCGGATCATCCAGCACGCTGGTCTCGGCCAGCCCGCGCGCCTTGAGCACTTCAAGCAGGCCATTGGGCACGATGCTGTCCAGGCCCTTGAGCTGGCTATTGTCGCTACCGCTGCGCAGCAGTTTCAGGGTTTCCACCGCGCAGTTGTTGGAAATGAAGTAATAGTTGCCGTCGTAGCTCCAGTGCATCTCGGCTGCGTGCTCAACCACTTCTTCGATTTCAGGGCGGCTCAACTTGAGCGGCACCGAGGCCAGGCTGCGCAGTTCGGTCTTGGTGTATTCGTCGATGACCTGGGCCAGTGGCAATACAAACAGCCGTGACGGGTAGGCGCCGGTCAGGCCGTCCCAGCTTGAAAGCTGTACGTCATTGACGAATGCCCGGTAGGACAGGACCAGGTGTTCTTGCAGGTCGAGCCGGCAGTCGGGACCGCGCGGGCGGCCGGGGGCGCAGATCACCAGGCGCAGCATGCTGTGGCCCCAGCGGCTGGCCCACTCCTGGTTGGCTTCGGCCAGCAGGTAGTCGACGGCGTAGACCCGCTCCGGGTCGACGGTGCCCAGGGGCTGTTTGGCAAAGTCGTTGCCGGCATTGAGGAAGGCGAAGCCTTTGGGGCATTCGTCCGTGGCCGTGGGGGCCCAGCCGAAATGTTCCTTGTAGTAGCGATAGAGCGCCGGGCGACGGCAGGCGTAGGCCGGATCCAGGAGGAAGTACTCCATGTTGACCGCCACGAACTCTTTGGGGTTGGTGACTTCGTAAAGGTCCGGGCTGCGTACGATCTGGTGGTTGTCTTGTTCGCGTTCGCCACGGCGCCCGACATATTGCTGCCAGCCGGCCAGGTCGAGCAGTCGCGGGTCATCACTGAGGGTAAAGCGGCGTTCGGTCTGGCCGCGGCATTGATCGGGCAGACCAATGATCCCGGAGCTGCTGCTTTGCCGGGCGCAGCGCTGGATCAGGCTGCGCTCTGCGGCGGGCCAGAGGCGGGCGCGGTCGTAGATGTGCGTCAGTTCGTGCAACACGGTCGCGAGCATTTCCCGGCGCACGGTGCCGTGGGGGCGGTTGGTCTGCTGGGTCGCTGCCGAGCCATCGGTCAGCGCGGTCAGCAGATTGCGATTGAGGTCCAGTTCTGACACCAGCGACGCCTGGCCGTAGGCGTTGCTTGGCATGTTATCGGTCCAGCCCACCAGTATCTGCCGATCCAGTTGCTCGATAAAACGCGGTGGCAAGCTCTGCATGGCTTCGTCCAGCAGAGCCTGGCTAGCCTGTTGTTCGGCCGGGCTCAGGCCTTCGGTCTTGAGTTGCAGATGCAAGGCGGCCTGGGCGCTGCTGGTAAGCAGCAGGCCACAAACGGCGAGCCAGCGCGTTAGCCGGCTCACAGTGCGAGGATGGCTTCGGCAAGGACCTGGTCGCTGGCATTGCGTGCTTCGGGTACACGGTCGCGCAGGGTGTTGAAGGCAGATTCAAGCTGCACACCGCGGATGTCACCCTGACTGGCAACGAAGGTGGCTGCGTCGTCATGTGCCTGGCGCACAACTTTGGAGTCGCGGATTGAGGTGGTGGTGTCCGACGTGAAGTCGATGGTTCGGCCAAAAGCGCGGACGATGATGTTACTGGTCTGTACAACGGTCTGAGCCTGCGCCACATCGGCGAGCAGCAACAGACCCAGGGTGGCGACAATTAAAGGGCTACGCATGAAATATCTCCAGAAGACACGGGTGTTTATTGGACGAGAATTGCCTCTGCCAGTTCAAGGTCACTGACACTCAATTCTGGCTGATGGTGGCGCAGATAGCGCAAGGCAGATTCCAGCTGCGCGCCTCGCAGTTGGCCGTCACTGGCAATAAAGACGCCAGCATCATCCTGGGCGGCACGTATAAGTTTGTGATCAAAAGGCGCGGACGTCACTTTACTGGTGACGTAGCCACTGAGCACCACATTCTGCGTGGTCAGGTCAAAGGCATGGGCGGTGTGTGTCCAGCAGAGTACAAGCAGAGCTAAAGAGGAAAAACGCATGGGTCTCGAGGCTGTTTGAATGAGGCCCAAGGCTAGCGTAATGGCCGGGGTAGAGCCAGCGTGAGGCGGGGTTTGTAGTCGCTGGCGAAGGCTGCGATAAGGACCGCAGGGCCTTGGTTCTTTATTCAAGGCAGGGCGCGCTGCGCAATCTATCGCAGCGTGAGGCAGCGACTACAAGGTTTCTGCTGGCTTAGATGGTCAGGATGGCCTGAGCCAGTTGGGCATCGGTTGCTTGCAACTGCGGTGCTTGCTGGCGGATGGCTTCGAATGCGCTTTCGAGTTTTACGCCACGAATGGTTCCTTCGCTGGCAACAAAGCTGGCAGCGTCGTCACGGGCGGCACGGACGATTTTATTGTCGCGGAATGAGCCGGTGGCATCGGATGTCAGGTCGGACGTGGCTTTGAGGGCGTTAACCAGAGCATCTGTGGTGACGATAAAGCTGGAGGCATTGGCGCTTGCAGCAAGGGTCAGCAAGGCGGTGGCGCTAAGCAGGCGAAAAGTGGACATGGTGATACTCCAGAACATGAGCTTATTAAAATAGACGTTTATGGCTCGAATAGTAGGCGCAGGCGTGTGCAGAGCAAAGGTCGTTTTACTTATTTGAGCAAGCCAAGTGCTCTGGGTCAGGCAATAGAGCAACTGTACTGGTATTAATTTTGGTTTTATTAAATTGTACCTGTTGGCATCGTCGTGCTCTAAACCAGGTGCCGGAAACGACAAAACCCGTCAGCGGTGACCCGCGACGGGTTTTGGTTTTTCAATTCTGGGTGCTGGCAGTGGACCGGTGGTCAGGGCCAGCGAGCGCTCATTAGCGCCAGAACGGCTTGCTCAGCTCTTCGTAACGCTGTGCTTCGCTAATCCCGGCATCAGCCAGAAGACGCGAGTCCAGGCGAGCCAGTTGATGGCGGCTGGAGATACGGCGCTGCCACAACATCAGGTTGGCAAGAACGCGCAAAGGCATGGAAGCCTGGGTGTTTACAGTGTTGCTTTCGCTGAACAGATCGGAACTGAGTGTACGTTCCATGACGGCATCCTTCCGCTTGTGGCGGCATTGGCTAGTGGTTTAACTGATGCCAATGATCCTCTTCCATGTCTAGATGCAGTAGATACAGTTCAGCTGTATTGCGATGGGCCAGTTAACTGTTTATGGGGGCTGTACGGCCAGAAAAGAGCACAACTGTACCTGTCTGCACTGTAGTGGTGCGAAATTGGCGTTTTCGGCACAGACAAGGCCGGCAGTGAGGGGTAATTGACCGGTACAGTAGTACAGTTTTATGAAATTCATGCATAAAAAAGCCGCTGAAAAAACTGTGTTTTTGTCAGCGGCTGTCTAGAACGGGTGTTACGGCAGCATTTTCCCGGTTTCTTCCAGGTTGATATGCCAGCTCAGGGCTTCACGCAGGATATGCGGCGTGTGGCCGCCAATTGCGCAGGCCTTGGTGAAGTAGTCATTCAGCGCTTCACGGAAGTCGGGGTGTACGCAGTTGTCGATGATGACGCGAGCACGCTCGCGCGGGGCCAGGCCGCGCAGGTCAGCCAGACCCTGTTCGGTGACCAGGATGTCGACGTCGTGCTCGGTATGGTCGACGTGGCTGACCATTGGCACAACGCTGGAGATCGCACCGGCTTTGGCAATCGATTTGGTAACGAAGATTGCCAGGTGTGCGTTGCGCGCGAAGTCGCCCGAACCGCCGATGCCGTTCATCATCCGCGTGCCGCAAACGTGGGTGGAGTTGACGTTGCCGTAGATGTCGAACTCAAGCGCGGTATTGATCCCGATGATGCCCAGGCGGCGGACTATTTCCGGGTGGTTGGAGATTTCCTGCGGGCGCAGTACCAGTTTGTCCTTGTAACGCTCAAGGTTGCCAAACACGTCCGCATTGCGACGGCTGGACAGGGTGATTGAGCTGCCAGAAGCAAAGCTCATCTTGCCGGCGTCGATCAGGTCGAAGGTCGAGTCCTGCAGTACTTCGGAGTACATGGTCAGGTTTTCGAACGGTGAGTCGATCAGGCCGCACATTACTGCATTGGCGATGTTGCCGATGCCTGCTTGCAGCGGACCAAGGTTGTTGGACATGCGGCCTTCTGCAACTTCCTGCTTGAGGAAGTTGATCAGGTGGAAGGCGATACCGTCGGTTTCGCTGTCCGGTTCGGACACCGTGGACGGTGAGTCCGGCTTGTTGGTGATCACGATGGCGACGATTTTTTCCGGCGGGATCGGGATCGCGGTGCTGCCGATGCGGTCGTCGACTTTCACCAGCGGAATCGGTGTGCGTGTCGGGCGGTAGGTCGGAATATAGATGTCGTGCAGACCTTCCAGATTCGGGTTGTGCGCCATGTTGATTTCGACGATCACCTGTTTGGCGAAAATCGCAAAGCTGGCGGAGTTGCCGACGGAGGTCGTTGGAACAATATGGCCTTGCTCGGTAATTGCGACGGCCTCGATAACGGCGATGTCCGGCAGGGGCAGTTGCTTGTTGCGCAGTTGCTCGACGGTCTCGGACAAATGCTGGTCGATGAACATCACTTCGCCGGCGTTAATGGCCTTGCGCAGGGTGCTGTCGACCTGGAACGGCATGCGCCGGGCCAGTACGCCTGCTTCGGTCAATTGTTTGTCGAGGTCGTTGCCCAGACTGGCCCCGGTCATCAGGGTGATTTTCAACGGCGACAGCTTGGCGCGTTCGGCCAATGCTTGCGGGACGGCCTTGGCTTCGCCGGCACGGGTAAAACCGCTCATGCCGACGGTCATGCCGTCTTTGATAAGGGCGGCGGCTTCTGCGGCGCTCATGACCTTATCGTGTAGGGAATTTAGGCGAATACGTTCACGGTACATGGATTGTTATCTCGGGCAACGGAAGCAAGAGGCGCAGTCTATTCATTTTCAGAGCCTTACGTCCCGCTACCATGGTCGAATGCCAGCGGCCGATTTAGAGCCTTTGGTCGGGTTCTTTATAAATAGAAAAACCCCGGCCAATTCAGCGCCGGGGTTCTCGGTGTTGCAGTGGCGGGGATGTTACTCGACCGCTTTAACCATATCTTCAATAACTTTCTTCGCGTCGCCGAAGACCATCATTGTTTTATCCAGGTAAAACAACTCGTTATCCAGCCCGGCATAGCCGCTGGCCATGGAGCGTTTGTTGACGATGACGGTTTTGGCTTTATAGGCTTCGAGGATCGGCATGCCTGCAATCGGCGATTTTGGATCGTTCTTGGCTGCCGGGTTGACCACGTCGTTGGCGCCCAGTACCAGCACCACATCGGCCTGGCCGAACTCGGAGTTGATGTCTTCCATCTCGAACACCTGGTCGTAAGGCACTTCTGCCTCGGCCAGCAGTACGTTCATATGGCCGGGCATGCGACCCGCTACCGGGTGAATGGCGTACTTCACGGTCACGCCGCGATGGGTCAGCTTCTCGGTCAGTTCTTTAAGTGCATGCTGAGCCCGTGCCACGGCCAGGCCATAACCCGGGACGATGATCACGGTGTCAGCATTCATCAGCAGGAACGTGGCGTCGTCAGCCGAACCGGACTTCACCGGGCGCGCTTCTTTCGAGCCCGCCGGACCTGCCGTATCCACTGCGCCACCGAAGCCGCCAAGGATCACGTTGAAGAACGAGCGGTTCATCGCCTTGCACATGATGTACGACAGGATCGCACCCGACGAACCTACCAGTGAGCCGGCAATGATCAGCATCGAGTTGTTCAGCGAGAAGCCGATGCCGGCAGCCGCCCAGCCGGAGTAGCTGTTAAGCATCGAGACCACGACCGGCATGTCGGCGCCGCCAATCGGGATGATGATCAGCACGCCCAGCACGAATGCCAGAGCCAGCATCAATGCAAACGCATTGAGGTTGCCGGTCAGCATAAAGGTGATACCCAGTGCCAGCGTGGCCAGGCCCAGTACCAGGTTCAGTTTGTGTTGACCGCTGAACTGCACCGGTGCGCCCTGGAACAGGCGGAACTTGTATTTGCCCGAGAGCTTGCCGAAGGCGATGACCGAGCCGGAGAAGGTGATTGCACCAATGGCCGCGCCCAGGAACAGTTCCAGACGGTTACCGGCAGGGATGGCGTCTCCCAGATGTTTGACGATGCCCAGCGATTGCGGCTCTACCACGGCAGCGATGGCAATAAATACGGCTGCGAGGCCGATCATGCTGTGCATGAAGGCGACCAGTTCAGGCATTTTGGTCATTTCGACGCGCTTGGCCATGATCGAGCCAGCGGTACCGCCCACCAGCAGGCCGACAATCACATAGCCGATGCCGGCGGTCGCAATCTCTGCGCCCAATTTGTAGATCAGGCCGACGGTGGTAATGACCGCCAGACCCATGCCGAGCATGCCGAAGAAGTTGCCGCGACGTGAAGTGGTTGGATGCGACAGGCCTTTAAGTGCCTGAATGAAACAAATAGATGCAACCAGATAAAGAACAGTAACCAGGTTCATGCTCATGGCTTGCGCACCTCTTCTTTGGCTTTAGGTGCTTTTTTCTTGAACATTTCCAGCATGCGCCGGGTGACCAAAAATCCACCGAATACGTTTACGGCTGCCAGTGCGACCGCCAGGGTGCCCATGGTTTTACCCAGTGGCGTGACAGTCAGCGCGGCGGCAAGCATGGCGCCCACGATCACAATGGCGGAGATGGCGTTGGTTACGGCCATCAGCGGGGTGTGCAGTGCCGGGGTTACGTTCCAGACCACGTGATAACCGACATAAATAGCCAGCACGAAGATGATCAGGTTGTAGATACCGGGGGAGATGAGCTCTTCCATTGTTTTTATCCTCAGCCGTTTTTGCGCACAACTTGACCGTCGCGGCACATCAGGCACGCGGCGACGATGTCGTCTTCAAGGTTGATCTGGAACTGTCCTTCAGGGGTGAAGACCAGCTTGAGGAAGTCCAGCAGGTTGCGCGCGTAGAGCGCGGAGGCGTCTGCAGCAACCATGGCCGGCAGGTTGGTGTAGCCGACGATGGTTACACCATGCTCGACCACGACCTGATCGGCGACCGTCAGCGGGCAGTTACCACCCTGGGCGGCGGCAAGATCGATAACCACCGAGCCGGGCTTCATCTGCGCGACAGTTTCTGCACCCAGCAACACAGGTGCCTTGCGGCCCGGAATCAATGCAGTGGTGATGACAATGTCGGCTTGCTTGGCGCGTTCGTGAACGGCCAGTGCCTGGCGCTGCATCCAGCTGGCAGGCATTGGTCGGGCGTAGCCGCCGACGCCGACGGCGCATTCGCGTTCTTCGTCGGTTTCGTAGGGTACGTCAACAAATTTGGCGCCCAGGGATTCGATCTGCTCTTTAACGGCAGGGCGCACATCCGACGCTTCGATGACGGCACCCAGGCGCTTGGCGGTAGCAATCGCCTGCAAACCCGCAACACCGGCACCCAGGATCAGTACGCGGGCGGCTTTCACAGTCCCTGCGGCAGTCATGAGCATCGGCATAAAGCGCGGATAGTGGTGAGCAGCGACCAGGACGGCTTTATAACCGGCAATGTTGGCCTGGGATGACAGCACATCAAGACTTTGCGCACGGGATGTACGCGGGGCGGCTTCAAGGGAGAAAGCGGTGATCCCGCGCTCGGCCAGTTTGGCAATGGTTTCATTGCTGAACGGGTTGAGCATGCCAATCAGTACGGTGCCGCTACTGATCAGGGCCAGTTCACTGTCGCTGGGGGCGACGACTTTCAGAATCAGCTCGGCGCTGAATGCATCTGTGGCGCTGCCAATAGTCGCACCTGCAGCTTCATAGGCACTGTCGATAACGCTGGCATTAACACCCGCGCCAGTTTGGACAGTCACCTTATGGCCTTGGCCGATCAGCTTCTTGATGGTTTCCGGGGTTGCAGCAACCCGCGTTTCACCCGTTTGGGTTTCGAGAGGAACACCAATGTGCACGTCATATCTCCTGCGTGATCTTTTATAAGAAAGCCAGCGCACTACGGATGGTGCATCTGGGGCGGCCGATCAGCACGACCCCACCTGAATGCAGGTGGGGCGGGGCATTCTGCCGTCGATTTTTTGGGCCTTCAAGAACTTCTGGAGGGTGACGAGATTTTAACTACAAGTCATGCAGTGACCGAATGTCGCAAGGGTCGGCTACAGCCCTTTAAATACATGGCTTGTAATGATTTGAGGTGTTTTTTGAGTATTTTTCAGATTTCTTTTGGTTATCGGTGCATAACTTTCGGAAATACCCTGCAGGCCGCGTGGTTACTGCCTTCAGCATTGTCCAGTTAGACAAAAGTAACGGATGCAAAATAGCGACATTTGCTTATATATGTAGTGCTTTCTTAGGTGTCGCTACATAATTTATCCGGACGATGCGTGGCGTCAGGACTGGCTGTAAGTAGCGGCCTGCTTGATCAGCCAGTCGCGAAAGGCTTGCAGGGAGGCGGATTCAATTTTGCGCTCCGGGATCATCAGGTAGTAAGCCTTGGTGCTGGAGAGTGGTCGCTCATTGGCAATCACCAGGCGCTTTTCGGCCAACTCGCGTTGAATCAGAAAAGGCGGGATCAGGGCGACCCCCATGTCGTGCATGGCGGCCTGGGCCAGCATCGAGAACAGCTCGTAGCGTGCGCCGGTCATGTCGCGGGGCACATTTATGTCCTGTGCGTTAAACCACTGTCGCCAGGCGTAGGGGCGGGTGGTTTGCTGCAGCAGTGGGAGTTCTGCGAGGGTTTGTGCACTCAGCTGCAGGTCTGTGCCCAGTAACGACGGGCTGCACACCGGAACCGGGTTTTCGCCCATCAGGCGGAATGACGATGTGCCGGACCAGTCGGCATCTCCGAAGTAGATGGCGGCATCAAAGTCGGTATCGGCGAACAGAAAGGGGCGTGTGCGGTTGGTCAGGTTGACCGTGACGTCCGGGTGTTGTTGCTGGAAGTCCTTCAGGCGGGGCAACAGCCATTGGGTGCCGAAGGTCGGTACGATGGCCAGTTCAATGGTATTGGCCCCTTGTTGGCCCATGACGGAGAGCGTGTCCCGTTCTACTGCGTCCAGTTGGGTTGCAACCCTCCGACTATAGGAAAGGCCCGCTTCGGTCAGTTTTACCCCGCGTCTGGAGCGTCTGAACAGCGCCACGCCTATGAAGTCTTCGAGGCTGGCGATCTGTCGGCAAATGGCCCCTTGAGTGAGGGATAGTTCCTGTGCGGCCTTGGTGAAGCTTTCGTGACGCGCCGCTGCCTCAAAGCTGATCAGGGCTGTGGTGCTGGGGATTTTGCGGCGCATGTACGGCTTCCTCACTAAAGACGGTCGAAAACGGCTTTTTTATTAGTTACAGAGTGAGAAATTATCACAACAGGGTGCGTAATCCTCGTTTGTCCTTCTATCTAGGGCGGCCTAGGATCGGGCCACGACATTTGATCTATTTCACGAGGGTTCTCTGATGGCGGGTAAAGCAAGCTTCAACTGGATTGATCCACTGTTGCTGGATCAGCAACTCACTGAAGAGGAGCGCATGGTGCGCGACAGCGCTGAGCAATTTGCCCAGGACAAGCTGGCGCCGCGTGTGCTTGATGCTTTCCGTAATGAGAAGACCGACCCGGCGATCTTTCGTGAGATGGGTGAAACGGGGTTGCTGGGGGCGATGATTCCTGAGCAGTACGGCGGCAGCGGGCTGAACTATGTCAGCTACGGTCTGATTGCACGTGAAGTAGAGCGGGTCGACTCGGGTTATCGCTCAATGATGAGTGTGCAGTCGTCTCTGGTGATGGTTCCGATCAATGAATTTGGTACTGAGGCGCAGAAGCAGAAGTATCTGCCCAAGCTGGCTTCGGGCGAATGGATTGGCTGCTTTGGTCTGACAGAGCCGAACCATGGTTCCGACCCGGGTGCGATGATTACTCGTGCTCGCTCGGTGGATGGCGGCTACAGCCTGACGGGCAGCAAGATGTGGATCACCAACAGCCCGATCGCGGATGTGTTTGTGGTGTGGGCCAAGGATGATGAGGGCGATATCCGTGGCTTTGTTCTGGAAAAAGGCTGGAAGGGTCTGAGCACGCCTGCGATTCACGGCAAGGTCGGTTTGCGTGCATCGATCACGGGCGAAATCGTCATGGACAACGTGTTCGTGCCTCAAGAGAATATTTTTCCGGATGTTCGCGGTCTGAAGGGACCTTTCACGTGCCTAAACTCGGCGCGTTACGGCATTTCATGGGGGGCGTTGGGTGCCGCTGAGTTCTGCTGGCACACCGCGCGTCAGTACACACTGGATCGCCATCAGTTTGGGCGGCCTTTGGCTGCGACCCAGTTGATTCAGAAAAAACTGGCTGACATGCAGACCGAGATTACGTTGGCGTTGCAAGGTTGCCTGCGTCTGGGGCGGATGAAGGACGAAGGCACTGCGGCGGTCGAGATCACATCGATCATGAAGCGCAACTCGTGCGGCAAGTCGCTGGATATCGCCCGGATGGCGCGCGACATGTTGGGCGGCAACGGTATCTCTGATGAGTTCGGGGTGGCACGTCACCTGGTCAACCTGGAAGTAGTGAACACCTATGAGGGGACGCATGACGTACATGCCTTGATTCTTGGGCGTGCTCAGACCGGTCTTCAGGCGTTCTATTAACAGGAGCTCGGCTCATGGGTGCTTTATCGCATTTGCGGGTGTTGGATTTATCGCGGGTTCTCGCCGGGCCGTGGGCGGGGCAGATACTTGCTGACCTGGGAGCCGAGGTGATCAAGGTCGAGCGCCCAGGCAATGGTGATGACACGCGCGCGTGGGGGCCGCCCTTCCTTAAGGATGCGTACGGAGAAAGCACCGGGGAGGCTGCTTACTACCTGTCGGCGAACCGCAACAAGCAGTCGGTCACAATTGATTTCACCAAGCCTGAAGGTCAGCGGCTGGTGCGTGAGCTGGCTGCGAAGTCCGACATCCTGATAGAGAACTTCAAGGTTGGTGGTTTGGAGGCCTACGGGCTGGACTATGCGTCGCTTAAGGCTTTGAATCCCCGGTTGATCTACTGCTCGATCACCGGGTTCGGTCAGACCGGGCCATACGCCAGGCGGGCCGGTTATGACTTTATGATTCAGGGCTTGGGTGGCCTGATGAGTTTGACTGGGCTGCCAGAGGGTTATGAGGGGGCGGGACCGGTAAAAGTCGGTGTGGCGCTGACAGATATATTGACGGGTCTTTACTCGACTGTGGCGATCCTTGCGGCACTGGCTCATCGTCAGGAGGGCGGCGCAGGGCAGCATATTGATATGGCGCTGCTGGATGTGCAGGTGGCTTGTCTGGCGAATCAGGCGATGAATTATCTGACTACAGGCGTCTCTCCGCAGCGCCTTGGGAATGCTCATCCGAATATCGTGCCTTATCAGGATTTTCCTACGGCTGATGGCGACTTCATCCTTACGGTGGGTAACGACAATCAGTTTCGAAAATTTGCGGAAGTGGCTGGTCGGCCTGAGTGGGGTGATGATCCGCGCTTTGTGAGTAATAAGCAGCGGGTGGCCAATCGTGCAGTATTGGTGCCGCTTATAAGGCAGGCAACAGTCTTCAAGACTACGGCTGAGTGGGTGTCGCAATTGGAGGCGGTTGGTGTGCCGTGTGGGCCAATCAATGATTTGGCGCAGGTGTTTGCAGACCCGCAGGTCCAGGCGCGAGGGCTTGCGATGCAGTTGCCGCATGCGTTGGCGGGGCTTGTGCCGCAGGTAGCGAGTCCGATCCGGTTGTCCGGGACGCCGGTGGAGTACCGCAATGCACCTCCTTTGTTGGGAGAGCATACGCAAGAGATTCTGGAGCGTGTGCTGGGGCTCGATAGTGTGGCGGTGGAAGCACTGCGTGAGGCGGGCGTGTTGTAGCTATATATAGAGGGGTGCGTCAGCACCCCTCTATATATACGTTTCGGGTATGTTTTTTGGCTAATTGATAGAGTCACTCAATTAGCCCTTGACTCAAAATTCTAACGGCCTATAATTCGCCCACTTCCGGCGCAGTCGAAACGGAAAACTCCTTGATTTTCAATGAGTTGGACGGTTCTTCGGCAGTGTCAGCTTCAAGTCATCGAAGCAGGAAATGAGGTGTTGACAGCAGCGTGTAACGCTGTAGAATTCGCCTCCCGCTAACGAGAGATCGAAAGCGCAAGTGGTTGATGTTACAAAGGAAACTTTGAAAACATCCTAAAATAACCGCTTGACAGCAACAGAGGCTGCTGTAGAATGCGCGCCTCGGTTGAGCGAAAGCTTAACCAACCGCTCTTTAACAACTGAATCAAGCAATTCGTGTGGGTGCTTGTGGAGTCAGACTGATAGTCAACAAGATTATCAGCATCACAAGTTACTCCGCGAGAAATCAAAGATGTAACCAACGATTGCTGAGCCAAGTTTAGGGTTTCTTAAAAACCCAAAGATGTTTGAACTGAAGAGTTTGATCATGGCTCAGATTGAACGCTGGCGGCAGGCCTAACACATGCAAGTCGAGCGGTAGAGAGGTGCTTGCACCTCTTGAGAGCGGCGGACGGGTGAGTAATACCTAGGAATCTGCCTGGTAGTGGGGGATAACGTTCGGAAACGGACGCTAATACCGCATACGTCCTACGGGAGAAAGCAGGGGACCTTCGGGCCTTGCGCTATCAGATGAGCCTAGGTCGGATTAGCTAGTTGGTGAGGTAATGGCTCACCAAGGCTACGATCCGTAACTGGTCTGAGAGGATGATCAGTCACACTGGAACTGAGACACGGTCCAGACTCCTACGGGAGGCAGCAGTGGGGAATATTGGACAATGGGCGAAAGCCTGATCCAGCCATGCCGCGTGTGTGAAGAAGGTCTTCGGATTGTAAAGCACTTTAAGTTGGGAGGAAGGGCATTAACCTAATACGTTAGTGCTTTGACGTTACCGACAGAATAAGCACCGGCTAACTCTGTGCCAGCAGCCGCGGTAATACAGAGGGTGCAAGCGTTAATCGGAATTACTGGGCGTAAAGCGCGCGTAGGTGGTTTGTTAAGTTGAATGTGAAATCCCCGGGCTCAACCTGGGAACTGCATCCAAAACTGGCAAGCTAGAGTATGGTAGAGGGTGGTGGAATTTCCTGTGTAGCGGTGAAATGCGTAGATATAGGAAGGAACACCAGTGGCGAAGGCGACCACCTGGACTGATACTGACACTGAGGTGCGAAAGCGTGGGGAGCAAACAGGATTAGATACCCTGGTAGTCCACGCCGTAAACGATGTCAACTAGCCGTTGGGAGTCTTGAACTCTTAGTGGCGCAGCTAACGCATTAAGTTGACCGCCTGGGGAGTACGGCCGCAAGGTTAAAACTCAAATGAATTGACGGGGGCCCGCACAAGCGGTGGAGCATGTGGTTTAATTCGAAGCAACGCGAAGAACCTTACCAGGCCTTGACATCCAATGAACTTTCTAGAGATAGATTGGTGCCTTCGGGAACATTGAGACAGGTGCTGCATGGCTGTCGTCAGCTCGTGTCGTGAGATGTTGGGTTAAGTCCCGTAACGAGCGCAACCCTTGTCCTTAGTTACCAGCACGTAATGGTGGGCACTCTAAGGAGACTGCCGGTGACAAACCGGAGGAAGGTGGGGATGACGTCAAGTCATCATGGCCCTTACGGCCTGGGCTACACACGTGCTACAATGGTCGGTACAAAGGGTTGCCAAGCCGCGAGGTGGAGCTAATCCCATAAAACCGATCGTAGTCCGGATCGCAGTCTGCAACTCGACTGCGTGAAGTCGGAATCGCTAGTAATCGTGAATCAGAATGTCACGGTGAATACGTTCCCGGGCCTTGTACACACCGCCCGTCACACCATGGGAGTGGGTTGCACCAGAAGTAGCTAGTCTAACCCTCGGGAGGACGGTTACCACGGTGTGATTCATGACTGGGGTGAAGTCGTAACAAGGTAGCCGTAGGGGAACCTGCGGCTGGATCACCTCCTTAATCGACGACATCAGCTGCTTCATAAGTTCCCACACGAATTGCTTGATTCATTGAAGAAGACGGTAGAAGCGACGGTAAACGTAGCTTCTCTATCGTAAAGCTTAGAAATGAACATTCCATCAGATGATGGTGAATGTTGATTTCTGATCTTTTGATTAGATCGTTCTTTAAAAATTTGGGTATGTAATAGAAAGTTAGACTGAATAACACTTTCACTGGTGTTTATTCAGGCTAAGGTAAAATTTGTGAGTAATTGCGAATTTTCGGCGAATGTCGTCTTCATAGTATAACCAGATTGCTTGGGGTTATATGGTCAAGTGAAGAAGCGCATACGGTGGATGCCTTGGCAGTCAGAGGCGATGAAAGACGTGGTAGCCTGCGAAAAGCTTCGGGGAGTCGGCAAACAGACTTTGATCCGGAGATGTCTGAATGGGGGAACCCACCTAACATAAGTTAGGTATCTTAAGCTGAATACATAGGCTTAAGAAGCGAACCAGGGGAACTGAAACATCTAAGTACCCTGAGGAAAAGAAATCAACCGAGATTCCCTTAGTAGTGGCGAGCGAACGGGGACCAGCCCTTAAGCTGTATTGATGTTAGCGGAACGCTCTGGAAAGTGCGGCCATAGTGGGTGATAGCCCTGTACGCGAAAACATCTTTACAGTGAAATCGAGTAGGACGGAGCACGAGAAACTTTGTCTGAATATGGGGGGACCATCCTCCAAGGCTAAATACTACTGACTGACCGATAGTGAACTAGTACCGTGAGGGAAAGGCGAAAAGAACCCCGGAGAGGGGAGTGAAATAGATCCTGAAACCGTATGCGTACAAGCAGTGGGAGCCCACTTTGTTGGGTGACTGCGTACCTTTTGTATAATGGGTCAGCGACTTATTTTCAGTGGCAAGCTTAACCGAATAGGGGAGGCGTAGCGAAAGCGAGTCTTAATAGGGCGTCTAGTCGCTGGGAATAGACCCGAAACCGGGCGATCTATCCATGGGCAGGTTGAAGGTTGGGTAACACTAACTGGAGGACCGAACCGACTACCGTTGAAAAGTTAGCGGATGACCTGTGGATCGGAGTGAAAGGCTAATCAAGCTCGGAGATAGCTGGTTCTCCTCGAAAGCTATTTAGGTAGCGCCTCATGTATCACTGTAGGGGGTAGAGCACTGTTTCGGCTAGGGGGTCATCCCGACTTACCAAACCGATGCAAACTCCGAATACCTACAAGTGCCGAGCATGGGAGACACACGGCGGGTGCTAACGTCCGTCGTGAAAAGGGAAACAACCCAGACCGTCAGCTAAGGTCCCAAAGTTATGGTTAAGTGGGAAACGATGTGGGAAGGCTTAGACAGCTAGGAGGTTGGCTTAGAAGCAGCCACCCTTTAAAGAAAGCGTAATAGCTCACTAGTCGAGTCGGCCTGCGCGGAAGATTTAACGGGGCTCAAACCATACACCGAAGCTACGGGTATCATCTTAGGATGATGCGGTAGAGGAGCGTTCTGTAAGCCTGTGAAGGTGAGTTGAGAAGCTTGCTGGAGGTATCAGAAGTGCGAATGCTGACATGAGTAACGATAATGGGTGTGAAAAACACCCACGCCGAAAGACCAAGGTTTCCTGCGCAACGTTAATCGACGCAGGGTTAGTCGGTCCCTAAGGCGAGGCTGAAAAGCGTAGTCGATGGAAAACAGGTTAATATTCCTGTACTTCTGGTTATTGCGATGGAGGGACGGAGAAGGCTAGGCCAGCTTGGCGTTGGTTGTCCAAGTTTAAGGTGGTAGGCTGGAATCTTAGGTAAATCCGGGATTCTAAGGCCGAGAGCTGATGACGAGTTAACTTTTAGTTAACGAAGTGGTTGATGCCATGCTTCCAAGAAAAGCTTCTAAGCTTCAGGTAACCAGGAACCGTACCCCAAACCGACACAGGTGGTTGGGTAGAGAATACCAAGGCGCTTGAGAGAACTCGGGTGAAGGAACTAGGCAAAATGGCACCGTAACTTCGGGAGAAGGTGCGCCGGTGAGGGTGAAGCATTTACTGCGTAAGCCCACGCCGGTCGAAGATACCAGGCCGCTGCGACTGTTTATTAAAAACACAGCACTCTGCAAACACGAAAGTGGACGTATAGGGTGTGACGCCTGCCCGGTGCCGGAAGGTTAATTGATGGGGTTAGCTAACGCGAAGCTCTTGATCGAAGCCCCGGTAAACGGCGGCCGTAACTATAACGGTCCTAAGGTAGCGAAATTCCTTGTCGGGTAAGTTCCGACCTGCACGAATGGCGTAACGATGGCGGCGCTGTCTCCACCCGAGACTCAGTGAAATTGAAATCGCTGTGAAGATGCAGTGTATCCGCGGCTAGACGGAAAGACCCCGTGAACCTTTACTATAGCTTTGCACTGGACTTTGAATTTGCTTGTGTAGGATAGGTGGGAGGCTTTGAAGTGTGGACGCCAGTCTGCATGGAGCCAACCTTGAAATACCACCCTGGCAACTTTGAGGTTCTAACTCAGGTCCGTTATCCGGATCGAGGACAGTGTATGGTGGGTAGTTTGACTGGGGCGGTCTCCTCCTAAAGAGTAACGGAGGAGTACGAAGGTGCGCTCAGACCGGTCGGAAATCGGTCGTAGAGTATAAAGGCAAAAGCGCGCTTGACTGCGAGACAGACACGTCGAGCAGGTACGAAAGTAGGTCTTAGTGATCCGGTGGTTCTGTATGGAAGGGCCATCGCTCAACGGATAAAAGGTACTCCGGGGATAACAGGCTGATACCGCCCAAGAGTTCATATCGACGGCGGTGTTTGGCACCTCGATGTCGGCTCATCACATCCTGGGGCTGAAGCCGGTCCCAAGGGTATGGCTGTTCGCCATTTAAAGTGGTACGCGAGCTGGGTTTAGAACGTCGTGAGACAGTTCGGTCCCTATCTGCCGTGGACGTTTGAGATTTGAGAGGGGCTGCTCCTAGTACGAGAGGACCGGAGTGGACGAACCTCTGGTGTTCCGGTTGTCACGCCAGTGGCATTGCCGGGTAGCTATGTTCGGGAAAGATAACCGCTGAAAGCATCTAAGCGGGAAACTTGCCTCAAGATGAGATCTCACTGGAACCTTGAGTTCCCTAAAGGGCCGTCGAAGACTACGACGTTGATAGGTTGGGTGTGTAAGCGCTGTGAGGCGTTGAGCTAACCAATACTAATTGCCCGTGAGGCTTGACCATATAACACCCAAGCAATTTGCGCTTTGAATACAAAGCCTGCAAGTTGCGGTGTGTGAAGACGATACAAACCGAAAGTTTGCGTAACACACAAATCTATTACATGCCCATTCGCTGGAACGTTGACCGTAAGGTAAACGCGCTGGCTACCGAATTTCTTGACGACCATAGAGCATTGGAACCACCTGATCCCATCCCGAACTCAGTAGTGAAACGATGCATCGCCGATGGTAGTGTGGGGTTTCCCCATGTGAGAGTAGGTCATCGTCAAGATTAAATTCCAAAATCCCTGTCTGCTCACGCAGACGGGGATTTTGTTTTTGTATAAGTACAGGCTTTGTATAAAGTCTGTGCCGCTGATCAAGGTTTACCTGGTCAGTGAGTCGATTATCTCAATCGAAAGAAGCAGGAATTAAGGTGTTGACAGCAGCGTGTAACGCTGTAGAATTCGCCTCCCGCTAACGAGAGATCGAAAGCGCAAGTGGTTGATGTTACAAAGGAAACTTTGAAAACATCCTAAAATAACCGCTTGACAGCAACAGAGGCTGCTGTAGAATGCGCGCCTCGGTTGAGCGAAAGCTTAACCAACCGCTCTTTAACAACTGAATCAAGCAATTCGTGTGGGTGCTTGTGGAGTCAGACTGATAGTCAACAAGATTATCAGCATCACAAGTTACTCCGCGAGAAATCAAAGATGTAACCAACGATTGCTGAGCCAAGTTTAGGGTTTCTTAAAAACCCAAAGATGTTTGAACTGAAGAGTTTGATCATGGCTCAGATTGAACGCTGGCGGCAGGCCTAACACATGCAAGTCGAGCGGTAGAGAGGTGCTTGCACCTCTTGAGAGCGGCGGACGGGTGAGTAATACCTAGGAATCTGCCTGGTAGTGGGGGATAACGTTCGGAAACGGACGCTAATACCGCATACGTCCTACGGGAGAAAGCAGGGGACCTTCGGGCCTTGCGCTATCAGATGAGCCTAGGTCGGATTAGCTAGTTGGTGAGGTAATGGCTCACCAAGGCTACGATCCGTAACTGGTCTGAGAGGATGATCAGTCACACTGGAACTGAGACACGGTCCAGACTCCTACGGGAGGCAGCAGTGGGGAATATTGGACAATGGGCGAAAGCC